>CAXSZN010000019.1:0-73241 GCA_964241935.1 uncultured Armatimonadales bacterium | reverse complement strand
GCCGTCTACGTCCGCCGCCTCCGCCGCAAAATCGAAGCCGACGAAGACAATCCCACCTGCATCCTCACCGTCCGCGGCTTCGGCTACAAGCTCGCCGGGGAATAACCTTCTGGTCGCCTTAGCCTGGCGGGACTCAAGTTAAGGCTTTCCGCCGGCAACCCGAAGTCAGCCGGGCACCAAAGTACCCGTCTAGGAAGCCTTCGGCTGACCGTCCAGAGGACGGAGGAGCAGGCTCATTGCAGTGATGTTCTTCCGTCCGCAGGACGGTTGGCGTCTGCGCCTTCCAGACGGGTACTTCAGTGCCCGGCTTCTAATTTGTCTACTCGGCGACCCACTGCGATTCAGCCTCGGCAGCGGTCATGTTCAAAGTAACAAACTCTCCGATGGACATGATCGCAGACTGGGGCAGGAAGTGATGGGTGCCGCCGGCCTGCGAGTCGTGATGGGTCAGCTTCACACGATCGCCATCCAGATGGTCCACGATGCCGACATGCTTGCTGTCGGTGCCGACCACTTCCATATGCTCTTTGATCTGCGCTTTGATTTCTTCGGGGTTCATCGTGTTCTCCTGTGAATGGGTGAATAGGTGCGTTGGTGCAGGGCCAATTTACCCGGAAACTTCGAGGTTGAACCCGGAACTTTTCAAGGAGCGCAGGGTGTTTCAGAAACACTATCAAGGAACGAAATGGAGAATTCGAAAATGGCACAATTTGAGAAAGCGACGTTTGGCGCGGGCTGTTTTTGGGGTGTCGAGGCCACGTTCCGGCAGGTGCCGGGCGTGCAGGCGACAGCAGTCGGTTACGAAGGCGGGACGCTGCTGAACCCGACCTACAGAGATGTCTGCACGGACACGACGGGCCACGCGGAAGTGGTGGAAGTCGAGTTTGACCCGGCACAGGTGACGTACGAGACCCTGCTGAACGTGTTTTGGGAGAACCACAACCCGACCACGCTCAATTATCAGGGGCCGGACCACGGCACCCAGTACCGCTCAGCGATTTTCTATCACTCGCCCGAGCAGAAGGCGATTGCCGAAGCATCCAAAGAAGCGTGGGACAAGAGCGGGCGCTTCAAGCGGCCTATCGTGACCGAGATCGTCCCGGCGCAGACATTCTATGTCGCCGAAGATTACCACCAGCAGTATTTGGAAAAGCGCGGCCTGTCCCACTGCCACATTTGAGCATATCCTGCCACGCAAATCCCCGCCGTAAACGGCAGGTCTGGCGGCTTCTGGCCAACCGGTCTGCCCTCCGGGCAGCTAGTGCTGCGACCGGAAGATAAATTAGGCGTCTGCGCCCCCAGACCTGCCGTTCCAGACCTGCCGTTTACGGCGGGGTTTGCGTGGCAGGGGCTAATCCAGCTCTTTTTCACAGCCGCGCAGCATCAGCGGATCAGATACACGGTGAACGTGTCGTTCTTGTAAACTTGGGTGAGATACGGGCGTGGCGCGGCGGTCAACTGCACGAAGGTGTGGATTTCGCCGTGCCGCTTGAATGTGGCCTGAGAAACATCGTTGGGATAGAACAGATACTGGGCTTTTGTGCTGTGCAGAAACGCCTCCCGGTCAGCCTCGGAGGCTGCCGCGTCGAACGCATCGGCGAACTCTCGATCTTTCGTGCCGTAGGACGGCGTTTCCGCCCAGTGGCCTGCCCAGACCGCCCGTCCGGCCTCGCCGGGCAGGGAGGTGCAGAGGCCTGGAAACCCGACAATCGCCGCATTCTCCGGCGTGTTCACCCGCACCCAGTGGTACACATCCACGAGAGAATTGTTCAAAAACGGCGCGAGATGCGTTTCGCTCCGGTTGAACTCTAAGTGCTTGAAGTCGCGCACCAGAAAGAGCGCGTTGGACGGCAGCGACAGCAGCACCAGACCTGCCAGCGCCAGTGGCTGTACCCGTGGAGTCAGCCTTTGGACAAGCCATACTGCCCCTAGCCCGGCTAACAGGCAGAGCGGGAGATGCTCGCCCATCAGCATCTTGCGCTGGAACGCAAGCGGCAGGTAGCAGACGACAAAGCCTCCCACAGCCCAGCAGAGGGCGAAGAGGAGGGGGAGGGTAGAAGGCCCCCCGGCCCCCAATAATGGGGGAGTAAGAGAAGAAAGACCTCCTGTTCCGGCTCCCCCATTATTGGGGGCGGGGGGGCTTCTCCTCAGCAGCACCCACCCCGCCAGCAGCGCCAGCAGAAACACAAAGCCGTAGCCGAGGGCATAATGCCAGAAGGCCGGAGACAGCGTAGGGACATTGGCGCGTTTACGGAACACCGCTTCGGCATTGAAGACGTAGTACATATATAGCGTCGTCGGCAGCGTGAGCGCCAGCGCGACCACCGCCCGCAGCCAGCTTGGGGCCATGCCCCTGCCGCGCCGCAGCACCGTCAGAACCACCAGAAACAATCCCCACGCGGCGGACAGATGCAGAACGTCGTACGAGTGCATGTTGCCCAAAATGCCGCCGCAAATACCCGCGATGACCGGGTACTTCCAGCGTCCGGTTTGTTCCCCCAAAAGCAGCGCATAGAGCGCTCCTAAAATCAGAAGTGTGCTGACCGTCATCAGCGCCGACGTGTAGATGCTCAGGAACGTGTATGCTTCCGGCTGCCAGGCGTCTACCGGGCTGCCGGGGAAGTTCTTGTCCTGCCAGCGGCTCCAGACGGTCCAGCCGAAGCCGGAAGAAAGGCAGGCAAAACCAAGCGCCGTCAGCCGCGCCGGGATGTTGTCCGGCAGGCAGTGACGGTAAAAGCGCGACAGCAGCCAGAGCAGGCCCGCGCCGCCCCCTACCCGCGCCACCTGCAGCGCGGCCTGGGGCGAGCAGTGCGTCACAGCCATCAAGCGCCCCAGCAGCCAGAAGAAGATGTTGAACTCTAAATCTTTTTGGGGATCGGTCGTGAAAAGATTGTGCAGAAAAAAGTGGCCGTCGCCCATCTGCCGCAGCCAGGACAAATAATTGCAGTAGTCATCAATGTTGTACGCTGTGCCGATAAAAGTCGCGCCCGGCGGGACGATAAAGTAGCCGAGCAGGTACGGCAGGCTGGACGCAAACAGCGTAAAAGCGATCAAAGCGCCGACAATGCGGCGCTCGGAAGCCCCCGGCTTACTCGGCATCTTCGTCCTCGGCGGCGTCTTCTTCTACCTGGGTTCTGAGCAGCGCAGCGGCGTTCTCCGAGAGAATGCGGTTCCGGTCCGGCCGGGTCAGCGTCGGAGCGCTTTCGACGAGTGCCAGCGTCAGCTCCGGGCTGCCGCCGGGAAGGCCGCTGCCGTAAAGCAGCTTGCGGGGGGTGATTACCGACGACGCTTGGGCGATCTTGTCCGTGTCCAGGCTGCCCGAGACTTCCAGATAGATATTCAGATGCTTCTTGGCCGCCGCCACAGCGACGCGCCAGTCTTCGCCGCCCATGCCGAGGAACACGAACTTCATGGCTGTAAACTCGGCGGCGATCAGCCGGGCCTGATGGACCGCTTCCGCATCGGGGATCGGCAGCGCGACCGGCTTTGCGTAGCGGCGCTGAGCGTTCAAAATCTCGCGGGCGTCTTCCAATGTTACCGGACGGCCCGGCGCAGCAAACAGGGCCGCACCGACCATGCCGCGCCGGTTTTGGTGCCGCCGCTGTTCTTCCTGCGATTCCGCAGAGTAGCCGGCGTTCAGCGTCACCCAGCCGAACAAGCCGTCTTCCGGCGCGACAACCTCGCGCAGGCGGCGGTTGCCGGCCACGAAGTCGCAGCGGGCGCCAAGCGCGGAAATCAGGGCCATGCCGGAGATGTCCCGGCGGCGCATGGTTTGCAGAACAGCCTCGCGGCTTGCGAGGTCTGACGAAAACGGCGTTGCGCCGAAGTAAGCATGGGTATCAAACGTGGGCATAATTATTCTCTCGGAACGCCGGGGTTGTGGAAAACCCCGGCAAAGAAGCGTCTTTCAGACGAAGATGCAGGCCACAAATGCTGGTTTTCTCCGTTTCCGAAGGACACAATCTTGCCTGGGTTTTCCACAACCCCGGCTCTTTCTTACTCTTCATTCCCCGACTGCCAAATCGCCTGGGCGTTGCCGGACAGCACGGCGGTTTGGTCGGCGTCCGACAAGCCCGACGAGCGGACATAGCGCAGGGCGGCGGCGGCGGAGCGCCCCGGCGCGTCGGAGCCGAACAGCACACGCTCAACTCCAACAGTGTCCCGCAGCAGCGGCAGGGCATACGGCGCAGACAGGGCATGGGTCTCCACATACACGTTTTCGTGGACCCGCATCAGCGTAATGGCTTCGGTCAGCGTGTCCGGGGAAATGCCGTCGAAGATAACCGCGTGTGGAAAATCATCCAGCAGCCGGGCAAGCTGCGTGGCCTCGCCGCGTTTGTCTATGCTGACCATAATCGGCATTTTGGGCAGCCGCCCCAGCACAGACAATAGCCGCAGAAACGGCGCATATTCCAGTGGCCAGCCCTGGAGGTGCGGGAAAAAGCGCACCATCTCAAAAGCATTCTCCGCGATGCCTTCAATCAGCCCGTCCTGCCCCCAGTAATGGGTCGGGTTCAGCGTGGCGACAGGGATCAGATGGTCATGCGCCCGGCAGGCTTTCATGGTCTCCTCGTTGCCCTCGCCGGCATCGTGGAACAGGCCATAGGTCGAGAGCGTCAGGCCCCAGTCAATGCCGTTGGTCCGCATGGCATCCACCAGCGTTTCCGGGCTGCTGTCCGCGTGCTGCGCGGGGTACGGCCCAAACAGCGTATTCACATCAGTAATTTCCATAATCTGTGTTACCCGCCTTGTCCCATCGTTGGCACGCCTGCGGAATACCGCTCCCGAATTTCGTCTTTTTGTTCGCGGCTGAGGTCTTTACGAAAATAAATATCCCAACCCACAGCGTCATGGTAGGTCATCAGTGCGGTACGCACCGGCGCGTCTAATGAAATGACTTGGCCCGTGCTGTCCGCGCCGTAGAAGACGCGGCAGCCTGGCAGCTTTTGTTCCAGCCAGTCCGCAATGCCGACAAACAGCGGCAAATCGCCGCGCTCATAGCCAGCGTAATAATAGTTGCGGTACAGGTTCACATTCAGCAAAAAGCCCAGCTCGCCGACAACATGCGCCAGATCGTAGTCTTCACGCGGCATATAAACGAGAGGGCCGCCGCCAGGAAAATCTTCGTCAGTCAAATCAAACTGCTGCATCAGTTCGGCAGCGAGTTCGGCGATGACGCTGTCGGGACGGTAATCTTCTATGTAGACATACATGACAGCGGCGACGGGCATAAGATACACCGTGTCCCAGGATTGAAATCCTGGGCTGAATAGCCCTTCGGCTGATTGTCCTACGGACAAAAAGCCACTGAAAGCATCTTCTGTCCGCAGGACAGTCGGCGCGTAGCGCCCTTCAGCCCAGGATTTCAATCCTGGGCCTTCATCTGCCCCACCATCCCCAGCGCCCGATCCAGTCTTTTGATACACCGCTCGCGGCCCAGAACGGCAATGGCTTCAAAGAGGCCCGGCCCGGTGGTGCGGCCTGAGATCGCGACGCGGACGGGGTGAATAACTTCGCCGCCTTTGACTTCAAACTTGGCAATCGTCGCCCGGACAACTTCTTCGGCAGTCGCTTCATTGAAAACATCTAAAGCCGCGAAGCCGTCCCGGACGCGCTTCAAGCGGTCAAGGGCGCCGGGATGAGTCAGCCATTTTTGGGCGGCTTTTTCGTCAAACAAATACTCGTCGTCGCCGAGCAGGAAGAAGTCCGCTAAGAGAGGCGCTTCGGCCAGCGTTTTCATGCGCTCTTGTTCCAGCGCGAGTACGCGGCCAATGTAGTCCAGCGTTTCGGCATCCAGGTCCGTTCCCACCAAACCGGCGTCCTGCAAAAACGGCAGAGACAGCGATGCCAGCTCCGGCAAGGACAACTGGCGCAGGTACTGGCCGTTGAACCAGAGCAGCTTTTCCGGGTCACTAATCGGCGAGCGGTTCAAGATGCCGTCCAAGTCAAATCTTTCGATCAGCTCCGGGACCGTAAATAGATCGCGCTCTTCTTTGGGCGACCAGCCCTGCATGGCGAGAAAGTTTATTAAAGCGTCCTGCAAAAAGCCCTGCTGAGGATATTCCAACGCCCCCAATGCGCCGTTGCGCTTGCCGAACTTCTTTTTGTCCGGTCCCATCATCACCGGCAGATGGGCGTAAATGGGCGGCTCCCAGCCCAGGGCGCGGTGGATGAGAATGTGCAGCGGGGCGGATGGCAGCCATTCCTCGCCGCGCAGGACATGGGAGATTTCCATCAAATGGTCGTCTACCTGGGCGGCCAAATGGTACGTCGGAAAGCCGTCGGACTTGAGCAGAATGGCGTCTTCCAAAATGCGATTTTGGACCGTAATCTCGCCATAGACTGCATCGGTGAACGTCACTTCCCCTTCGGGCGGCACGGCGAACCGGACAGTGGCGTACTGCCCGCGCGTCGCTTCGTAATCCGCCCGCTCGGCGTCCGATAAATGCCGGTGGCGGCGGTTGTAGCCGGGCGGCAGGCCGCGCCGCTGCTGATCTTCGCGCATCCGGGCCAGCTCTTCCGGCGTGTCGTAAGCTTTGTACGCTTTGCCTTCCGCGATGAGCTGCTCGATATATTTGTGGTAGATGTCCAGCCGCTCGGACTGCACATACGGCGCGAATGGCCCGCCGACGCCCGGCCCTTCGTCAAAGTCCAGGCCGTATTCTGCCAGCGCGTCCAGGATCATCTGGACGCCGCCTTCGGTTTCCCGGTTCTTGTCGGTGTCTTCAATCCGCACAATAAACGTCCCGCCGGTGTGCCGGGCATACAGCCAGTCCCAGAGGGCCGTGCGGACATTGCCCACATGCAGCGCCCCTGTCGGCGAGGGGGCATAACGAACTCGAACATTGGTCTCAGAAATTGGCATAGGGAAATGATACCCGGTTTAGGAAAGTTTGTACGGCGCGTCGCTCAGTTCCCGCCCTGAAGGGCAGGTCTGAGGGCCTGCGGCCAACCGCCCTGCGGGCGTGAAAGTCAATCAGACGTTTTCAGTCGCAGACCGATTGGCGTCTGCGCCCACAGACCTGCCCTTCAGGGCGGGACTGGCAGCCGCGGGCTTACTCCCCCATCAGCCGCTTGTTGACGGCCAGGCGGTTGGGGAGGGATGGCTGTGCGCCTTCGGTCTCGACACTCAGGGACGCGGCGGCGTTGGCGAACTTGACAGCCTGCTCTAACGTCTGGCCTTCGCCGAGGGCGACAGCAAGCGCACCGGCGAAGCAGTCACCGGCGGCTGTCGTGTCTACAACTTCCGAGGGTGCGAAGGTCGGAATCCAGGCGTTGACGGAGCCGGTGACAAGACGCGCTCCAGCAGCGCCGAGCGTCATAACAACGCTTTCCGCGCCGTTGTGCTTCAGAAGCAAAGCCGCTGCCGTGGGGTCGAGGTCTGTCCCCAACATGAACGTGGCTTCGGTCTGGTTCGGCGTCAGCACGGAGACAAGCGAGAGGAGTTCGCCAGAAAGAAGCTGAGCGGGGGCCGGGTTCAGGAGGGTCTGCACACCAGCGGAACGGGCCATTTGGAGCGCGGCGTGCACTGTCTCTAAAGGGATTTCAAGCTGGCAGAGCAGAATGTCGGCACTGTGAATAGCGGCGGCGGCAAGGTCCAGAAGCGGCGGGCTGAGCTTGGCATTCGCGCCCGGTGCGACAACAATGGTGTTTTCGCCGAACTCTTCGTCCACGGTGATGAGCGCGACGCCGGTAGCGGCGTCGGGGTCGCGGGTCACGAACTCGGTGCTGATGCCCTCGTTTTCCAGGTTCAGCACCAGCAGATCGCCGAAGCTGTCCGCGCCGACGCAGCCGACAAAAGTAACGACAGCGCCGAGCCGCGCGGCGGCGACGGCCTGGTTTGCTCCTTTGCCGCCGGGCGCGATGGCAAATGCACCGCCAAGCAGGGTCTCGCCTGGCACCGGCAGGCGCGGCACACGGGTCACCATGTCGGTGTTCGCGCTGCCGACGACGACAATGCGCGGGCGCTTTTCGTCAGGGGCGTTATTTGCCTCAGCAGGAGTTGGCTCACTCATGGGGCAAGAGTATCACGATTTGACGCTCATTGTCAAGAGCAATGCCGGCGGAATTGGGTATGATAGTTTGAAAAGAGGAGACGCAGCCCATGCCGATTTATGAGAATATTACGGAGCTTGTCGGACGGACACCATTAGTCAAGATTCACAAAATCACTGACGGCGCGGAAGCCACGGTGCTGCTGAAGCTGGAGTTTTTCAACCCGGCGTCGTCGGTCAAGGACCGTATCGCGCTGGCGATGGTCGAAGATGCCGAAGCGCGGGGAATTTTGACGCCTGACTCAGTGATTGTCGAGCCGACTTCCGGCAACACCGGCATTGGTCTTGCGTTTGTCTGCGCCGCCAAAGGCTACCGCTGCATCCTGACTATGCCGGAGACCATGTCTATGGAGCGTCGTCTGCTCCTGCGCGGCTACGGGGCCGAGTTGGTGCTGACGCCGGGGACTGAAGGCATGAAAGGCGCGATTGCCGAAGCCGAGCGGATTGCCGCCCGGACCCCGAACTCGTTTCTGGCCCAGCAGTTCAAGAACCCGGCGAACCCGGCCATTCACCGCCGGACTACCGCCGAAGAGATTTGGGAGGACACGGGGGGAAACGCAGACATCGTAATTGCCGGGGTCGGCACCGGCGGGACGCTGAGCGGCATTGCGGAAGTCTGGAAAGAGCGCAAGCCCGGCTTCAAAGCGATTGCCGTCGAGCCGGTCGAGTCCCCGGTCATCACCCAGACTTTGGAGCACAAAGAAATCAAGCCCGGCCCGCACAAGCTGCAAGGCATCGGCGCAGGCTTCGTGCCGGACAATTTAGATATTGACGTTGTAGACGAAGTCATCCAAGTTTCCACCGAGGACTCAATCCGGTGGGCGAGACGCTGCGGGGCTGAGGAAGGCATCTTGATCGGCCTGTCGTCCGGCTCCGCCCTTTGCGCCGGAATGCAGGTGGCCCACCGGCCCGAGAACGCCGGCAAGACCATTGTGATCGTCATCCCGTCTAATGGCGAGCGGTATCTGTCCACGGTCCTGTTCGCCGATCTGCGCGAAGACAAGTAGATTTCCAGGCCCGGCATTTTCAATGCCGGGTTTTCTTGTCTACCAGCCTATCGTGAAAGATGACTGCCCTTGCTCTTCCGCCGGGTCAAAGCAGGAGCCAGTTTCTTTCATCACTTGCGCCCCAATTGCGAACAGCGCTTCCCTAGCTTTCGCGTCCTGGGGCAGAACAACTTCCAGGTAGTCCACGCTCTCGCCCATTTCGTCCAAGTATTTCCCTGCTACTCGCACCTGTACCGCGCCTGCTGCATACAGTTGTCGCACGAAAGCGAGCGCGTCTTCCGGAGTTAGGCATTCGCTGCTGTCGCCGACACTTAAACCTTCTGTGACGACATTTTCCGACTGCAGCCAACTCAACGCTTCAGCGAAGTACGTTCCGAAGGGCGCTCCTGGAGTCTTGGAACCCCATACGGCGACAAAATCACCGGCACCTTCCAGCGTGATCTGCTGCAAGCTGTCTAGGCCACCTATTCGCCGGGTGGCGTCCAGGATTTCGATGCCCGCAAGCTGCCCGTTCCGGTCATAGTCAGCGGACACACCCTCCGTAAGTTCTTTCGTTGTGACTGTTGTTTCTTGCAGCCAAATATGCAGGCAGTCCACTTCCGGGTCATAGACAATCTTCATGGCGTTGCACCTCCGATACCGTTATACCTGAACGCTTACATGTCCTAATGCTTTTTGGACTTCCCGGCGTGTGCTATAATAGAACATGCGCGTTCCGGCACTGCTTTTGTTCTTCTTGTTCACTTTTTTGGCGGTTCGCGTGCAGGCGGTGGAGAGTCCGCCGAGGTTTGCGCCGTTTGAGCAGACCGAAACGCACCGGATTCGCGTGGTCAACAGTGTGGATGGGGCGATCCAAGTGTCGGACGACGGCGGCAAGCATTGGCACTTGATTGGGCGCGTCACGGCCCCGGCAACGGAAAACTTGATGGGATACTCGGCGGCGGGGTATGCCCGGACGGGAACTGTCGCGGCGACAGCGGTGCATGGTCTTCGCATCCGGGTCGGTGACTACGGAGCGCCGGACCCGCTGCTGATTAACATTCTGCCGCGCGAGTTTGCCCAAACACCCAAGCTGTTCGGCGGGCATGTGTCCGGGCTTTCCGGCATCTACACGACTATTCCTGTCGGCACCAGCATCTTTCGCGGCCTGTCGCCGCTGGTCGGCAATCCCGTGTTTTTAGAGCATGGCATGGGCAGCGATCTGCAGCCGCTGCCGGTGAACTATCTGCCGCAGGACGGCGATGTTTTAGAAATACTGGTGCTGGCTCCGGCGAACCCACTTCAAGAAGTGGATTTTGACAACCATGCCGGCGGCGATGTCCGCGTGACTTACGCCGACGGCACAGCGCAGGTCATCACGCATGTGGTCAAGCCGGTGGTCGGCATCGGGCGTTATGACGGCTGCTCGTACACGGGGGTCGGCGCAATTAATACGAACCATGACGGCGTGATCACAATCTCTACCGCCCCCGTCAGCACGTCGCCGCTGTTTGAGGGCATCGGCCCGGAGCGGCGCGGGGGTTTTCAAATTCAGCCGGCGTTTCACAATGCTCAGGGCGACGGCGCGGGCGCACCGTCAGTGCTGGTCATCGGCTCGCACAAGAAGCCGGACGCGCCGGAAATGGAAGGCCGCCCGCCGCTTTTTTACGGTTATTTTGATCTGGCGTGGAACCGCGACGAGCCGCAGCACTCATGGCGCACGGAAGTCCAGCGCCGCCATGGGCCGTGGGTTCCGATGCCGGCGCTTGTCGGGAGTCAAACTCTGGCACTCGCCGATGTCACCGCGCTCCGCCTGGTGCGGTCTTCAGCCGGCGACAAGACTTGGCGTTCCGGGCAGATCAAAGTGGCCGAAGCTGATTACACCCGTGCCGCCGAAACTTCCGCCCGCGCCGGCCATTCTCTGGTGGAGCGTGGCGCGATCAGCTTCAGCGTCGCCGCCCCGGACCGGCGCACGGCGTTTATCGCATTCTACCGGGACGGCGAGTTTGCCGGCATCACCAACAGTGTCCCTTACACGTTCCGCTGGGACACCCGCGAAGTGCCCGACGGCGAATATGTGATCGAAGCCGAGGCGCAGGACGCCGGCAATCGGCTATTGTCTACGACCCGCACGAAAATCTTCGTAGACAACACGCGAAGTCTGACAACCCGCTAAAACCGCAAATTACACAAAAAGTGGTACACTCTGCGAAATTGGCTCGGAAGGAGACAATCGCAATGTCCGACACGACAGTTCCACTGAACGGTGCCTCGCCGGGTGGCCCTCATGCAGCAGTTGCACCCACAGAATTTTGGGAGAAGCTGCGGCTGCCCCCTCATCTGCATGACCACCCACCAATCGCGAATGCCAACGACGTTTACAAAAGCGGCCTCAGCCCGCTGGACAAGCTGGCGGTCTCCATTACCGACCGGGTCGGCTCGATGGGGTTCTTTTCCGCGATTTTGGTCTGGACTATTCTTTGGACCACCTACAATATCCTTGCGTCCGAAGTCCCAAGCCTGCACTGGAAATCGTTTGACCCGTTTCCGGCGTTTGTCGCCTACCTGCTGATCTCAAACGTCATTCAGATTTTGCTGATGCCGCTGATCATGGTCGGCCAGAACGTCCAGGGCCGGCATACCGAAATCCGGGCGCAGCTTGACTTTGAGGTCAACCAGAAGGCTGAGAAAGAAGTCATGGTGATTTTGCACAACTTGGAGCACAACACGGATCTGCTGATCCAGCTTATGCGCCACTTGGAATGCAAAGTCTCCGAAGAAGAAGTCCGCGCCCTCGCCGCCGAGCGCGATATTGCCGACAAGCTGGAAGCCGCCGGTGTCCCAAACAGCGCCGGCAAAGAGTCGGCAGGCTAACAGTTCTATGCCCCTGCACGAGAAAATCGGCCAGATGCTGCTGTTCGGCTGGAAGACCGATGCGCAGGCTGACGCTTTAGTCACGGAGTTCGCCGGCGGCGGCGTGATCCTCATGGGCCGCAACATTGAACCTCCCGCCGAAACGTCAGCCCAAATTGCCCGCCTGCAAACGCTCGCTCATCAGCGCGGCTTGCCGCCGCTGTTTGTGGCCGTAGACCAGGAAGGAGGCCGGGTGCAGCGCCTCGGCCCGCCGCGCTACCCGAAGCGCCCTTCACAGCGCGAGACCGGCGCGGCGTCCGATCCCGACGCCGCCCGCAGCGCCGCGCGGGAAATCGGCATGGAGCTTGCATCGCTCGGCTTCAACTGGGATTTTGCGCCGGTGCTGGACGTTGACAGCAACCCGCAAAACCCTGTGATCGGCGACCGCGCCTATTCTTCCGACCCGCAAACCGTCGCCGCGCTCGGCGTCGCCGCCGTCGCAGGGTTTCAGGACGATGCCCGCATTCTCGCCTGCGGCAAGCACTTCCCCGGCCACGGCGACACCGACACCGATTCGCACTTCGCCCTGCCAACCCTTCGCCGCTCCCGCGCCGCCTTAGACGCCACTGAGCTTGTCCCGTTCCGCGCCGCCATCCAGTCCGGCATCGCCGCCATTATGACCGCGCACATTCTGTTTCCTGCGCTGGACCCCGCCCTGCCCGCCACGCTCTCCCCCACCATCCTGACCGGCCTGCTCCGTGAAGAACTCGGCTTCAGCGGCCTCATCATCACCGACGACCTGGAAATGAAAGGCGTCGCCGATGGCTGGGGCGCACCCGAAGCCGCCGTGCTGGCCGTCGAAGCCGGAGCCGACATTCTTCTCTGCTGCCACGAATGGGAAACCCAGCGGGCCATCTACGCCGCCCTGCTTGCCGCCGTCCAAACAGGCCGTCTCACCGAATCCCGCTTAGACCAATCCTGCGCCCGCATCGCCGCCGCTAAAGCCACATGGCTGCCCAGTTCGTAGGGGCATTGCTTGCCGCGTCTTTCTATGTACCATAGCTTCTTGATGTCGCGACGTATGGTACAATAGTTTTTGGCGAAGGAGTTGAGTTGGAATGTCTGATCCACTGGTTGATGTTTGGCGTCAAATAATCATCGGCAGCCAGAAGTCCTGGGTCTTGTTCAGTCATGGCACTTGCGTCATTTTGACGCATCCTGAACAAGATATAGCCGCGCAAGCCACCGCGATTATGAAGCAGTGGGGGCCGGTTCACGCCGGTTCTTCGGCGGGTGACTTTGACACCATCACCTTAAGCCAATATCCTGGCTGGGTTGTCACGGGACATCATCAGGATATGCTGAATTATGTCTCCCCTGATGAGTTAAGGAAAACTCCCACCGATGTCATGGTCGGCCTTCTTGGACGCTCTAAGCGCAACCAAGATGGAGAAGATCCACAAGTCGTTCATGTTGAAGATAAACGAAACTTCAGCAATCAAGAACAGCAAGCAGAAATAACCGATTGATAACAGCTTAGTGTTTTTCGGGGCCTCTTGTTCTCGGACAAGCCCGGACCGCCGGCATCAAGACATTGCAAAGAAAGCCTCGGGGTTCAACCCGTGGCTTCTTTGTTTAGGACTTCTGCGCGAATCCTGCATTTTGGGTATACTGGCGTCAGCACGGCGAAACGGAAATCTCCATGAACAAAACTCTGAAAAACTTGCTTTGGGCCGGGGCGGGCGCGGCGGCGGTGGCGGCGGCGAACAACGCCGTGTTTGCTCAGGCGAAGGCGCTGGGCAACACGCTGGGCGGCGATGCCCGATTCTGGCCCGGTCCCTATGGCGACATCTTTTACACCAAGCAGGGGCAGGGCACAAGTCCCGTGGTGCTGCTGCACGGGCTGTACGCGGGGGCGTCAGGCTATGAATGGCGCAAGAACTTTGATGCGCTTTCCGAGCATGAGCGGGTGTATGCTCCCGACTGGCTCGGCTTCGGTCTGTCTGATAAGCCGCGCATTAAGTATACGGCGGCGCAGTATATCGAGCAGCTCAACCAGTTTTTACGCGAAGTGGTCAAAGAGCCGTGTACCCTAGTCGCATCATCGCTGGCGTCGGCTTATGCGGTTCAGGCGGCTGCCGATCAGCCCGATTTAGTGCAAAAGCTGGTGCTGATCTGCCCGACGGGCTTCCGGCATCTGGCGAAAGCGCCGGGCGCGAGGGCTGAGGCGACTTACCGGCTGACCCATGCACCGCTGCTGGGAACGACGCTGCATAACGCGGTGACATCGCTGGCCTCCCTGCGCTACTACCTGATGAACCAGACCTATTTTGACCCGTCGTTTGTGGATGACGCGCTGCTGGATCACTACTCGACAGCCGCGCATCAGTACGGGGCGCAGAACGCCCCGCCGTCGTTCTACAGCGGCCTCTTGAACCACAGCATCGCCGACGTGTTCCCCAAGCTGCCTCAAAAGACTTTGCGGATTGTTTGGGGCCGCGAAGCCCGCCTGACGCCGCTCTCGGACGCCGAAGCATTTCTCGCCGCCAATCCCCGTGCGGAACTGACGGTGCTGGACAAGAGCGGCATTCTGCCGCACGACGAGCAGGCGCAGGCGTTCAATCGCCTGGTCATCGGCCTGCTGACGGCGCAGGAGCGCACTTCCACTGACCCTTTACGCTGACACGAACTTGAACATGAGAATTTGAAGGAGCCGATTGACGATGGCACAAAGCAGCCCGAAAAGCACCCCGAACGGTAACAATGCCCAGCGCAGGCCGCCGGTCCCACTCACTTTGGTTGACCAAAGCGATGATTTCGACGAAGACGAAGAAACGTACATCGTTGTCGGTGAGGCCGGCGAAGATGTGGCGTTTGAAGTGTGCGAAGACTTGGAGATCGCGCTCGGCGTTCGCGACGCCATGCTGGAAGACGGCTTTGCCGTAAAGCTGTACCAGGCTGTTGAAATTGAAGTGGTCTCCGATGACGACGCCCCGGTCCAGCCAGGCGGCGCGGCGTAGACTTGCGGGAAGAAGTGCCGGGGTTGTGAAAAACCCCGGCTTACGGCTCTTACTCACGCGGCGCAGGCGCGGCGTTTGTCTCTTCCTGCGGCAGATCGCGCCGGCTGAGGACCAGCGGCTTTGGCGAGACGAGCAGCGGCCAGCAGGGCGCAGGGGTCGGCCCCGGTGCAGCCGGGGTGAGAACCAGGGCGCCGTTATCATAACGGACTGTGTACGACGCCGTACTGTGATACCAGGGCGCATGGGAAAAGGTTGAAAGCGGCACCGGACGACCGTTGACGGTGAGGCTGGCGCAGCGCTCAGTCAAGTGGTTGCCTTGAAGCGTATACTTCCCCGCGCCGCCGATAGCTCCGGTCGGAAACGTGATCACAATGCCGGAGACATTGTTCGGCAGAAAGAACAGCGCTGTTCGCATGGTCTGCTGATAAGGCCGCCCCGACGCATCATTCCAGATAATTTCCCCCACCCATTTGCCACTGAGTGTATTCACATGTTGGGCACTGTGATGACAGCCGCTGCCCGCGAGGCAGAAAGCAGCGCAGGCAGTCCACGCAGCGCGTCTCTTCCGCATAGTTAGCTGATGCCGAGCAGTTGAAAACCACTCGCTAGGAGAAGTACCCTTCGGGTACAGGAAATAGTGTCCTACCGTCCGCAGGAAACTTAACCTAGCGTGTAGTTTTCAACTGCTCGTCCTTTCTCTCCATTCTTAGCTCATCCGGCCGCGTCCCATCCTGCCATCCCGACCAGTCGCCGACATACAGCACTTCTTCTTCCAGCATGACCCCGAACTTCTCAAAGACAATAGACTTGACTTGGCCTGCCAGCGCCCGCAAATCCGATGCCGTCGCGCCGCCGGCGTTGACCAGGAAGTTTGCGTGTTTTTCGGAGACTTCCGCCCCGCCGACCCGCAGGCTCTTCAGGCCGCAAGCTTCGCTCAGGAACCCTGCCGGGACCACGCCTGCCGCTTTCATGCCCGCCGGCAGCGTGTCTAAACTCTCAGCCAGCGTTTGATTTTGGACGTTCTTGAAGAACGAGCCTGCCGACGGCGCATACGGCTGCTTGGCACGGCGCTGGGCTTGGTACTCTTTGGCCTGAGCGACAATCATTTCGGGATCGCCGCGCTCAGTCAGCACGAGGGTGCACGACAGCACGACGGTCCCGTCAATCCCTGAGCGGCGCAGGCGGCTGTCCCGGTACGAGAACTCCATCCACTCCGGGCCGACTGTCTGGTCTTTCCCATTCGAAAAAACCCGCACCGACGACACCAGCGGCCCGATATTGCCCCGGTACGCCCCGGCGTTGCTGACCAAAGCCCCGCCGACCGTGCCGGGGATGCCGATGGCCCATTCCAGCCCCGCATAGCCCGCCCGCGCCGTCTGCAAAAACAGCGAGCCGAATGAAACGCCGCTTTCGGCATGAGTTTCGTTCCCGACGATGCAGCCTTTGCAGCGGTTCTGGATCACCAATCCAGTGTAGCCCGCATCACTCATCAGCAGATTGGAGCCGTGGCCGATAAACAAGTAAGGCAGGCCGGTCTCTGTGCAGGCTGCCAGCACTTGCGCCAGCGTTTCCACGTCCGATGCCTGCCAGAACCACCGAGCCGGGCCGCCGACTTTCAGGGTTGTGTGCCGGGCCATCGGCTCATTCTGCTTTAAGCTGCCGCCAAGCATCTCAGTTAGTCGCGCATCCATTTCCATAACCGGCTTACAGTGTAACACAAGACGCCGCCGATTGGCAAGGTTTAGCCCAGACCGCCGCGCGGCAAGAATGGCTGAGAGGATAATACTATGAGCGACAATGAAGTGAACAGTGGCCGGCTGCCGCTGCTGGCACCAGGCGAGCTGGACCCGGCCCAAAAACAAGTCTACGACAAAATGATGCAGGAGCAGGTGCCGTGGGCGACCAAGTCCGGCTTTCAGGCGGCGACACCGGACGGCAAGCTGCTGGGACCGTTCAATTCGCTTTTGTACGGGCCGGAAGTCGGGCAAGCCTATTTGCAGTACTTTGCTGCCGAAAAGAAGAATACGTCGCTCTCCGAGCGTATCCATGAGATCGTGATTTTGGCCGTCGGCGCGGCCTGGAACTCGCCGTATGAGCTGTACGCTCACAAGGCGGTCGGCAAAAGTGCCGGCCTGCCGGAAGAAACGGTCCAGAGGCTTGCCGCCGGACAACTGCCCGAAGATTTATCGGACCAGGAGAAGAGCGCTTATGAGTTCGCTCATCAGCTTGCCGCCAGCCACCGGGTTGACGCGGCCATTTACGCGCAGGCAAAGGCAGAGTTCGGCGACAAGGGCCTTGTAGATATTGTCATGCTGACGGGCTTGTACCTCGTCACTTGCGCCGCGCTGAATGCGTTTGAAGTGCCGGTGCCGCCGGGGTAGGGAACAAAGCACCGGCGCTTCTAGTGCCGGTGCCTTTGTCCGGTTCACGCCTGCGCCTTAAACCAATTTACCGTCTTCTGAACCGCCTCGGGCGTCGGCGTGGCCTTCCAGCCAAATGTGTTCTCAAAGCGGCAGGAGTCCACAATCTGCGGCTCGGTGAATTGGTAGAACATTTCTACCGTTTCGCGCATTTGCGGATTGAACAAGCCCAGGGCTTGAACCACCACTTTTGGAATTGCGATAATTTTTAAGGGATGGCCGAGAGCATTACCGACGAGGCGCAGCATTTCCCGAACCGAAACCGCCGGCGCGACCGGCAGCAGCCATGCCTTCCCTAGTGCTTCCGGGCGGTTTCCCAGCGTCGCCAGCCCACGTGCGACATCTCCCATGTAGCTGTACGAGTGCGGCAGGTCGATATTGCCCAGTACCTGCGCGGGCTTGCCGGCCAGCGCGGGCGGGAACACAAACGACCCGAATGACGAGTTCAACACTCGCGGACCATAAAAGTCCGCCGCTCCGCCAAGCGCGACACGGACGATACCCTCTCGGTGTGCCTGAAGGTATTTTGCAGCGACGGCCCCCCGCATCCGGCCTTTGCGGCTGACGGCAGCATAGGGCGTGTCTTCTGTCATCGGCTTCCCGTGGGTTTCGCCATACATATAAACCGTGTCGGTAACAATCAGTTTGGCTCCAACAGCGGCGGCGACGGAGATGAATGCTTCCTGTAAGATTGGGATGACCCGGACCTGATCTGGGTACGGCGCATTCGCGCAGTGGTAGATCGCCGACGCGCCCTGGCAGAGTTCGATTGCTTTGCTGTTGTCGGTAATATCGGCGGCAGCGGCCTCTGCGCCGGCGGGAGCAGCTTTGCCGCTGCGGGTTACGACGCGAACCTGCTTTCCTTGTTCCAGCAGTACCTCCGCCAGAGTCAAGCCCACCGGCCCGGCTCCAAAGATGACATGCAGATCATTTTGTTTTTCCGAGATTTTCATTTGAGTTCCTTTTCTATCGCTGATAATTTATCTAACACAGTTAGATAAACCTGAAATAAAAAGCAAGGTTAGCCTGCTTCTTTTTTTGCCGCCCAGGCGAACAGCAAATCTTTTGTGGCCTGCACCGCCAGACGCTCCGCCCGCACCGGGCCGCCGCCCACGCGGTCCAGCAGCGTGACGGCAACCAGGCCATGCAGCAGCGCCCAAAGTGTTTCCACTGCGCCTTGTGGGTCCTGCAAGACGACTTCATGGGCCTGTGCCCATTCATCCAGCGCTTCATAAACGACGGCAGCAGCTTGGCGTCCTCCGTGAAGCGTTTCTTCCGTCGGCAGCCCGGCGCTGTCGGTGCCGTCCATGACTTGATACAGCTCCGGCTGCTGCTGCGTAAATCGCCAGTAGGTCCGGCCGATTTCTTCCAGCCGCTGTGCGGGGTCGGCGGTCTGTTCAGCAGACCACCGGAGGGCTTGAGTCAGCTGCTCAAAGCCTTCTCGCTGCAAGGCGCTGAGAATAGCGTCTTTGCCGGCGAAATACTCATAAATCGTCGGCGGGCTGTATTCAATCATGTCCGCAATGCGGCGGATGGTGACTGCGGGCCAGCCTTCCGTGCGGGCAATCGCTCGTGCCGCCGCGAGAATGCTCTCCCGTGTGGCTTCTTTCTGCCGTTCCCGCCGCTCTTTGACACCCAAGCTCTATCGCCTATCTTTTATCTAACACTGTTCGGAAATATAGTGGCACAACGCGGGATGACTTGTCAAGCCCGACGAAAACTTTTTTCTGGTACACTTCGCCTATGACTGAGATTGAAACACTGCATGAGACGATCCGCATCTGCCGGAAATGCGAAGCCGATGGCTTTCCGATTGCGCCGCCGCCGCTTGCCTGGGGGCTGGCCCCGGCCTCGTTTATGCTGATCGGGCAGGCGCCGGGATTGTCGGACTGGCGCGGGGACCGGATGTATCTCGGCCCGGCGGCGCGAAAGCTGATAAGCTGGCTTGTCGAAGCAGGCTTCGCCGAGACGGATATCGGCACGGAAGTTTACATGACGGCGCTGACCAAATGCTTTCCCGGACGCCTGCCCGGCAAAAGCACGGACCGTGCACCGTCACCCAAAGAGCGCCGGAACTGCCGCCCGTGGCTCGATGCCCAATGGCAACTGGTTCAGCCGCGCGTCGTGCTGCTGTTCGGCAAGATGTCCATTGACACGTTCCTGCCGAAGATGTCTTTAGAAGAGTGCATCGGCCAGACATTTGACAAGGACGGCCTGCACTTTATTCCCCTGCCCCATTCGTCCGGCGCTTCCACCTGGCTCAACGACCCCGGCCACCGCAGCCTACTGGCGGAAGCGATTGAGCGGGTTCGGGAAGCGCGGGCAACATATTTAGAAGCACGGCAGAAGGAACAAATCAGCGGAAAAGACTTTGCTGCATAATCCTACTCTTTAGTCGCCGCGACGTTCACTCCCAAGTAGACCGACACTTCCAGTGCCGGGTTCCATTTACTCCATGACGGCTTCGACGTGGGCGGCGGCTTTAGAGCTTGGACGGCGCAGCAGCAGAACGGCGGGCAAAGTGACTAAGTTGACAATCAGCACGACGAGAAAAGCATCGTTGTAGCTCATCACCATCGCCTGACGCATCAACGCCTGCTCCATCAAGCTGAGCGCGGCGGATTGGGCGTCCACTGCACCTATCCCGCTCGACATCAGCCCGCCGGCCAGACCGTGCAGGCGCTGGGCAAAGATCTCGTTTGACAGCGTGTAGTGGCCGAGCATCTCGACCCGGTGAAGCTGGATATGCTGCTGAACAAAAGTCGCAAGCAGGGCGATGCCGAACGAGCCGCCAAGCTGGCGGGACAAGCTGAGCAGCCCGGACGCCTGCTGCAGCTCGCTCTTTTGCAGGCTGGCGAATGCCGCCTGGTTGATCGGGACAAACAGCAGGCCGGTTCCGAGGCCGCGCAGCAGCAGCGCCAGAGTCGTGTCCGCCGTACCGGACTCGCTGGAAAGATGCCCGAGCATCCACATTGCCGCCATTGTGATGACCGTGCCGGCGGTGATAATCCAGCGGATGTCCACCAGCGGCTTGGGCCGGTTCAGAAGAGCGCCGCAGAGAACAATGCTGATGCCTGTTGCAATCCCGCCGGGCAGCAAAGCCAGGCCGGTCTGCATGGACGTAAAGCCAAGCACGTTCTGCGCCAGCAGCGGAAACAAATACGTGCCGCCGTAGATGCCGAAGCCGAGCACCACAAACAGAAACAAAGTCACCGACAGAGTGCGGTTTTGCAGCACCCGGAAGTTGATCACCGGCGAAGAATTGCGCCGCGACAACTGCCACCAGACCAGGGCTGCCAGGCAAACGACCGACAAAACCGCAAGGGCCGAAATGAAGCTGTCCTGGAACCAGTCATTGCGCTCGCCTTCTTCCAGCACATACTGCATGGACCCCAGGCCCACAGCCAGCAGCCCGATCCCGAGCCAGTCCACCGTCCCCGACTTGCTGGGCGCTTCCGTATCGTGCAGAAACGTTACCACAAAGAACGCCGCCAGCAAGCCGATAGGCACGTTGATGAGAAAACACCAGTTCCAGGTGTAGTTGTCGGTGATGTAGCCGCCAAGCGTCGGCCCCAGCGTGGGCGCAACCGTCAGGCTCATCAAAAAAAGTGACTGGACAATGCCCTGCTCGCGTTTTGGGAACACCTGCACCAGTGTCGCCTGCGACGTGGACAGCAGGGCCGCGCCCCCCGCCCCCTGCAGGATGCGCCAAAAAACAATTTCCCCGAGGCTATGGCTCGTGCCGCAGAAAAACGACGCCAGGATGAACAGGATAATTGACGCGGTCAGGTAGCGCTTTCGCCCGAAGCGCAGGGTCAAAAATGCGGTCATCGGCAGGACGATGACATTGGACAGGATGTACCCGGTCACGACCCAGCCGATTTCCTCGCTGGTCGCGCCGAGATTGCCCGCCATCTGCGGCAGCGCGACATTGACAATGGTAGTGTCCAGCACTTGCAGGATCGCCGCCGTGATCAGGCCGGCCAGAATAAACCAGCGAAAGGGATTAATAAACTCGGCGGCAGCTTCCGGCGCTTCGGGGACTGCCGGCGGGTTGGTTTGTTCTTCCGCCTGCACAACAAGACTATCTATTGCTTCCTGCGGAGCAGGAGCGGTTGTCGTAGACATAAGGGTTCTCTGAAATATATCTCAATACGTTTTTTGAAGATGCAGCGCCCGTTCAAGCGTCTACGGCAGACAAGCTGAGGTCTTCGTCGCGCTGATGACCGGTGAACAGGTCAACGACGCTTTGAGGCGCGTCGCCGCCGAAGAACAGCCTATGGTTTCGGTCAGCCTCCGCGGCAGCGGAGGCGCTGCGGGGAAAGAGGTCTTTTTCATAGGCGCTCAGCGCGGCCTCAACATCACCGGGACTGGCGGCAACAAACTTCCCAAGTTCAGCGCCGTCGTACAGGGCGAGGTTCGCTCCCTCGCCGGCGAACGGCGACATCAAGTGCGCCGCATCGCCGATCAGCGTCACCCCAGGGACGCGATCCCATTGGTGCTCGACCGGGAGCGCGTAGATAGGCCAAGGCACAGGGTCGGTTTCACTGCCGGTAATGAGCGCTGTCAGCTTTGGCGCCCAGCCGTGGAACTCGTCGGCGACATAAGCCAGAGCACTCACCGAGTCGGAGAAATCAATGCCGTCAATCCAGTCTACTGGCTTGTTCAGCGCCACATAAGCACGCAGCGCCCCGCTGGCCTCGCGGTGCCCGATGATGCCTCTACCCGGCGCAATCGCCATGAGTGTGACGCCGCCGACCGCGTCCGCGCCTGCCTTGTAGCGGCCTATGCCGTCAAACTGGTACGTTTCAATGAATGATGTGCCGACATACGCCGGTTTCGCTTCGGAAAGAAGCGGGCGAACTCTCGACCATGCGCCGTCCGCGCCCACGAGGAGATCGGTAGTCACTGCCGAGCCATTCGCGAATGCCAGTGTGTGTCGTCCGCCGCCGAGCGCAGACACCGCTTTAAGCTTGCACCCCCAGCGAATCGTGCCGACAGGCAGTGAGTCAAGCAATATCCGGCGAAGGTCTCCCCGGCGCACCTCCGGCCGGCCGCCATTGCCCTTGTCGGGCTGATCCAGCAGGACGGTGCCGTCCTTGTCGAGTACCTGCTGCGCCTCCGCGCCGGCGAGGATGATCGCGCGGAATTCTTCAAAGAGGCCCGCTGTTTTGAGTGCAAGCTGCCCATTGTAATCGTGAATGTCGAGCAGACCCCCTTGCGGCCGTGCGCTTGCCGAGTCTTCGGCTTCGTAGATCGTCGCGGCGATCCCGTGAACATGAAGGACTCGGGCAAGTGTCAGCCCGCCGAGTCCGGCACCGATAATAGCAATTGGGACAGTCATAACCGGTACTCCGTGCAACCCGTGAGGATTGTTCTTTACGAACGCAGGCCGGTGATGAAAACATCGGTGACTGCATCTGCGACCTGCGCGGGCGTCGTCTGCCCGGAAGCGATTAAGTCTTCACACGAAACTGAGACAAATCCCATCAGCATCTGCACTACCAAGCGGCTGGGCAGGTCGGCCCGAAACTCGCCCGTTTTTTGCCCTTGTTCCACGATTTCCGCCAGCGCAGCAACCCGGCGCTCGGACGCCCGCAAGTAATCAGGGTGCAGCTTGACGGCCAGCAGTGAGCTGCGTGCTTTGATGAGCGCGGCATAGACGGGTTCCGACCGGCTTTCCAGCATCCAGCGCATGACCCGCTTCAGCTTCTCGGCGGGCGTTAAGTTTTCGTCCAAGTTTTGGATAGCCTTGATGCCATGCTCGACCAGTGTCAGAACCGCCCGCAGAGTGATCTCTTCGCGGGACGTGAAGTGGTGATACAGGGTTTGCCGGGAGATGCCGACCCGTGCCGCCAGCCTTTCCATTGTCAGCCCTTCGTAGCTATGTTCAACAATCAGCGCAAATGCGGCGTCTAAGATCGCCTCCCCGCGTGCCTGCCTCTGCCGCTCTCGCAGTCCGCCCGGCTCTTTTGCCGAAGCGCGTGTGCCTGTGTCTCCATCATTTACCGCTGCCATGATAATAGTATACACACCTGTCAAATATTTGTCAATGCTGTCGTCTTATCAGCAAACAAAGCCCCCATTGCAACCTTTTCGCGCCCGCCGTGTCATAGTGATTGAAGACGCAAACGAAAGCCTCAGCCTTATGATTTACACGACGCTTCTATTAATCGGCCTCATCGGTTTGTTCGCCCAAGCCGTGCTGGGAATGTCGCATGGCAGCCACGCGGCGCACAGTGGACATGGTCACAGCAGTCGTGGACACGACACACACGGCCACGGCGATGGACACGGCACACACGGCCACGGCGAACGAGGGCCATCCCCTTTGTGGACCCTGCTGTCGCCGCTCGCGATTTTCAGCCTGTGCTTGGGCGCGGGCGCGACCGGGCTTCTGCTGCGGCCCGCACATCTCGCGGCGGCACTGACCGCGCTGGCGGCCATCACCGGCGGCCTGGTCTTCTTCGGCCTGGGGGTGCGCCCGCTCTGGAACCTGCTGTTTCGGTTCGCGTCTCGGCCCAGCGCGGCTTTAGAAGGCATGGTCGCCCGGCAGGCCGAAGCCGTGACCGGATTTGATCAACGCGGCCGAGGGCTGGTCGGGCTGACGATTGACGGCCAGTGGGTGCGCGTTCTGGCGACTTTGGAACCCGATCAAGCGAACACACTGCCGGTTAAGGCCGGTGAGCGGCTGACAGTCATCAGCGTGGACGGACACGCCAATTCCTGCCGCGTCGCACGGCTGTAGGAACACTTTAAAGGAGAAACTCAGATGGAAAACACATTCATCATTGTCGGTGCCATTGTGGCGGCGCTGATTTTTATCCCGCTGATTATCAGCCGGTTTCTGACGCAAGTGGAAGCCGGCACGATCCGCCTGGTGTCGTCCCTCAACGGGCGCACAGCCATCTACAAAGGGCCAGGCAAGGCCATTGAAGTCCCGCTGATGACCACGGGAACCACGATTCCCTCAAAGGCCATTAACATTGATCTGGACATTGCCGACCAGACTGCGGACGTGGACGGCAACGGGCAGCCGAAGCCGATCAAGGTGCGCGTTTTAGCGTCGGCGATTGTCTCCGTCGGCGACTCCAGCGAGATGATCACCACAGCGGCGAATAAGTTCTTTTCCAAGCCGCCCGCCGAGCAGACCGCAACACTCAGCGACCTCTTGACTTCCACCGGACGCCGGGCCGTCAACTTGCTGAACCATGACGAGCTGTTTTCCGCCAAAGCCCAGCGCAACGTCGCCTCGCTTGCGCCCGGCACCGACATCGCCAAGTCATTTGCCGCCGTTCCCGTCGAAGAAGACGACCGCTTGGCTCTGATTATTAAGGGCGCGTGTTCCAGAGAACTCCAAGACTTAGGATTGGTTTTCAATTCCCTGAACATCAAAGAAGTCCAAAGCGAAGTCGCCGAAGCCCGCCGCCGTCAATCGGCTGTCGAGGCCAAAGCAAACGCCGACATTGTCGCGGCAGATCAAGAGCGCCGCGCCCGCGAAGCCCAGCTTGGGGCCGAGCAGGCCATCAACGACAAGCAGCGCGACTTGGAGCAGCGCCGGGCTGAAAACGCCGCGACAGTCGCGACCGCCGAAGCCAAAAAGCAGACTGCGCTCGCCATTCAGCGTGAAGCCGAGCTGAAAGCGACCCAGATCGCCCAGGCCAACGCCGACGCCGCCCGTGTCCGGGTTCAGGCCGAAGCCGCTGCCGATGCCGAAGCGGTCAAAGTGCGTACCCTGGGGTTGGCTCAGGCCGACGCCATCCGCGCCGTTAACGAAGCCATTCGCCAGGGCGGCGATGCGTACTTAGCCCTGCGCCAATTGGAAATCCTGCCCCAGATCGTCCCCGCCATCGCCGAAGCACTCGCCAATGCCAAGCTGATCAACATCAGCGGCGCAGGCGATACACGCGGCGCAGCCGGCGGAGCCACCGACCAGATCACCGGCGTCATCCAGACCCTGCTGGCAACCCAGCTCGTCAGCGGCCAGCTTCGTTTAGACGCCCCCGACCCATCGCTCGCCCTGCCCCCAACTAACGGCACCACACCCGCCCCGGCAGACACAGCGCTTACCGCAAAGCGGCGCTAACCATGTAGGGGTAGGGCTTGCCCCTACCCTCTTCAACGGAAACAGATGACATCCATCACACAATTTGTTATTCGCCAAAGCGGCTTTCTGGCTTTTCTGCTGCTATTGTTCGCTGTAGCAAATGGCTGGTATGTCGGCGAGGGTCTCTGGCAGGGAAGCGGACTGCATGGCTATACCGACAATATGAACAACAAGTACGGGTTTTTCATTGTCTGGACATGGGATGCTTTCATTAGGATGCTGGTGTTTTTCGGTTTAGCCCTGATTTTTGGACTGATTGCGCTATGGCGGAGCGGCATGGTTGGATTTGCCTCGGAGATAGTTGGGTTTGTAGAAAATCCCGTTAGAGGGAACGCCTCTAGGACGAAAAGAAGGCGGACAAAGCGGCGATAAAATATATTATGGTTATCAGTTCCAGCAGAGCAGTAAAGTCAACGCCGGTAAGGCACAATAAAAAGAGAACGAGCCTGTCGGGGGTGCATTGGCAGTCACCGGAACGGGTGTGACGTTCTCTAAAGTCCTTGACACTGTGGCGCGGACGGGTTATAGTAGCGCTATGTTCAGACGCCTTCTTTTAGCTGTTTGCTTTCTGCTCTGCCTTATGGCCCCACTTGCCGCCGCAACACCTACACGCATTGTTTCGCTGTCGCCGGGGACGACGGAGATGCTGTTTGCGCTGGGGCTGGGAAAGTATGTGGTCGGCGACACGGTCTACTGCGATTATCCGCCTGCCGCAAAGGCCATTGCCAAAGTCGGGGACGTGAACACAAGCTACGAGAAAGTGCTGGCGCTGCGGCCTGATTTAATCGTTGCGGACAGCACGGCGAACGCGCGGGCCATTGCGCGGCTGACGGCGCTGCATCAGCCAGTACTGGCGGTGGCTCCGACTTCGTTCTTAGCCGTGGAAACGAGCCTGCGGCAGATTGGAGAGCGGACGGGAACGATTAAACAAGCCAGCGCAGTCGTGGCGCGGATGGAGCATAAAGCAAGACTGTCGGCGCAGATTACAGCGGCAGATCAGCGGCCTCGCCCGCGTGTTCTGGTCGTTATTCAAGTCAGCCCGCTGTGGACGGCGGGCGGCGGGACATTTGTGGATGATTTGGTCCAACGCGCGGGCGGCGTCAATATCGGCCAAGCCGTGCGCGGGTACGGGCCGTTTTCCAAAGAGTTAGTTTTGGAAAACCCACCGAGCGTAATTTTAGGCGATGCGTCGGTTATGCCCGCATTCCGAGCCGACCCGCTTCTCAGCCATCTGGCTGCCGTGCGTCAGGGGCGGGTTTACTCGCTGCCGCCGGACCTGACTTCCCGGCCTGGACCACGTCTTGCAGACGGCCTGGTGCTGGTCGCAAGGGCGCTGCATGGGCGGTAAGAAGATGCCCCCACCCCCGGCGCAAGCGCCGACCCCTGCCCCCGCAAGCGGGAGAGGGGTGAGATTTAGAGGAGAGCCATCTTCTTCTATATCTGACTCCCCTCTCTCGTTCCGACGGGGGAGGGGCTGGGGGTGGGGGCTTCTCGTCCTCCTCCTCGCCTCCATGCTCCTCGCTGCCTGCTTCGGTCAGGTGCATTATTCGCCGAGCGTAGTGTGGGCCGCTCTTCGGCATGGACCAAACGGACCGGATGTCGCCGATGTCATTGTCTGGACCCAGCGCCTGCCGCGCATTTTGCTGTCGGCCCTGGTCGGCGCGTCGCTGGCGGCGGCGGGGGTCGCGTTCCAGGCGCTGCTGCGAAACGATCTAGCGGATCCCTATTTGGTCGGCGTGTCGGCGGGGGCGTCTGTCGGGGCGGAAGCGACGATTCTAGGACATGAAGACGCCGCGCTCGGCGGCCTCGGCCTGCCGCTGGCGTCGTTCGGGTCGGCGACTGCCGCGATGACGGTTGTCTATATGCTGGCGCGGCGCGGCGGGCGGGTGCAGGTAACCTCGCTGCTGCTGGCGGGCGTGGTCATCAGCGCGTTTCTTGGCGGCGTGTCGTCGCTGCTGCTTCAGCTTGCCCGCCCGAACGATGCCCAGTATTTGATGTACCGCCTGAACGGCTCTTTGTCGGACGCGACTCTTTCGCAGTGCGGCGTGACGCTGGGGTTCTTGGTCGTCGGCCTGCTGGTTCTGGCGACCCAGGCGCGGGCGATGAACGTGTTTGCGCTGGGCGAAGAGTCGGCGATGCAGCTTGGGGTGGAAACCGAGCGGTTCAAGACGGTTTTGATTGTGACGGGGTCGCTGCTGACGGCGGCGACGGTGGCGTTTGCGGGCATTATCGGGTTTGTCGGCCTGATGAGTCCGCATATCGCCCGGCGTCTGGCCCGGACCCCGGACCACCGGCGCGTGCTGCCGCTGGCGTCACTCTGCGGGGCAATCCTTATGGTCTGGGCGGACACGCTGGCCCGGAGCGTGCTGCCGGACGGGCGCGAGCTGCCGGTGGGAATCATAACGGCGTTTCTTGGCGCCCCATTCTTCTGCTACCTACTGCGCCGACAGGGGCGCAGGTAGCGGGCAAGGAGCAGCCTGCGAAAAAGCGGTGCGACTTTTAGGCCGACTCGGGTACAATAAGCGAAATGCACTCCCGCTTGTGGAGTTCACCCAGAGAGAAACAGGACTTATGAGCGATTTAGAAGAGTTTTACGGACCCAATGCCGGGTACGTGCTGGACCTCTACGAGCGCTACCAGCAGGATCCCGCCTCGGTAGATCCCGCCACGCGCGGCATGTTCCAGGACTGGAACCCGGCTGCCGCCCCGCCCCAGCGCAGCGGCACTCAAAGCACGCGCGATGGCGCTGCCGCCGCGCCCCCCGCACCCTCCCAGACCCATACGGCCCCACAAGTGGACGTGATGAAGGCCGTAGCTGCCGCCCGCCTGACCCGTATGGTTCGTCAGCGCGGGCATCTGACAGCGCATATTGACCCACTGGGCAGCCCGCCGCCCGGCAATCCGGGGCTGGAGCTTGCGGCGCACGGCCTCTCCACAAGCGATTTAGAGGCGCTGCCGGCGGCTATTGTCGGCGGCCCGCTGGCCGAAGGCGCAAAGAACTTCCTGGAAGTGCTCGGCAGGCTGCGGCAGGCGTATTCAGGCTCGGTCGGCTACGAGGACGGCCATATCCAGAACACGGAAGAGCGGGCCTGGCTGCAGGACGCCGCCGAAAGCCGCGAGTTCTTTCAGAACTTTGCTCCAGAAGACAAGCGGGCGGTTCTGAAGCGTCTCACCGAAGTGGAAAGCCTGGAAAAGTTCCTGCATACGACATTTGTCGGAGCCAAGCGCTTTTCCATTGAAGGCGTGGATGCGCTGGTGCCGATGCTGGACCGCATTGTCCACGAAGCGTCCGCTGCTCACACGCATGAAGTTGTTATGGGCATGGCGCATCGGGGGCGCTTGAATGTCCTGGCGCATATCCTCGGCAAGCCGTACACGGACATCCTGCAGGAGTTCAAGTCGAGCAAGCAGGACGACAGCGCGTCTGTCGCAGGAGGCTCGCAGCAAGGCTATTTCGGTGACGTGATTTATCACGGCGGCGCACGCCTCGACTTCAGCGACAACGGCGTCGAGCAGATGCCGATTACGCTGACTCCGAATCCGAGCCACTTGGAGTTTGTAGATCCGGTCGTCGAAGGCCGCGCCCGCGCCGCGCAGGATAACCGCCGCGAGCCAGGCAAGCCGGTGCAGGACCCGAAAGCATCGCTTGCGATTATGATCCACGGCGACGCCGCATTCCCTGGCCAGGGCGTTGTGGCGGAAACGCTGAACATGTCGCAGCTCCCCGGCTATTCGGTGGGCGGCACGATTCATATCATCACGAACAACCAAATCGGTTTCACGACACTTTCCAGCGACTCGCGCTCGACGCTGTACGCCAGCGATCTGGCAAAAGGCTTTGAGATCCCTGTGGTCCATGTCAACGCCGACGACGCCGAAGCCTGCATCGCCGTCGCCCGGATGGCGTTTGCGTACCGCGAGAAGTTCGGCAAAGATTTTCTGATTGACTTGGTAGGATACCGGCGGTGGGGCCACAACGAGGGCGAAGAGCCGACTTATACCCAGCCGCGCATGTACGAAGGCATCCGGTCGCACCCGACAGCCCGCGCCCTGTGGGCGAAAGAGCTGGAGCGGCAGGGAATTGTCACCCGCGACGAAGCCCAGGCGATGGTGGCGGAAGTCATGCAGAAGCTGACCGACGCCCGCACCCAGCCGACCGGCAAAGGGCTGGCGAAAGGGCTGCCGACACCGGAAAACCTGGCGGAAGTCGCCAAGCAGTTCCGCACCGCTGTTCCCGCCGAGGAACTGGTCGCGCTCAACGACGCGCTTCTGGCCCGGCCTGAAGGCTTCACGGCGAATGCCAAACTGGAGCGGCTGTCGCTTCAGCCGCGCCGGGCGGCGATCACCACGGAAGGCGGCATCCGCTGGTCTCATGCCGAAGCGCTGGCGTTTGCGTCTATTCTCGCCGACGGCACTCCGATCCGCTTGTCCGGGCAGGACGCGCAGGCCGGCACGTTCAGCCAGCGGCATTTAGTGCTGCACGATCCGACCACAGGCGAGACGTACAGCCCGCTGCAAGCGCTGCCCCAGGCGAAAGCGTCATTTGCGGTCTACAACAGCCCGCTTTCGGAGAATTCGGTTCTAGGCTTCGAGTACGGCTACTCGATGCACGCCGCCGGGTGTTTAGTCTTTTGGGAAGCCCAGTTTGGCGACTTTGCGAACGGCGCACAAGTCATCATTGATCAGTTTATCGCGTCTGGGAACTCGAAGTGGGCGCAGACGCCGTCACTGGTTCTTTTGCTGCCGCATGGCTACGAGGGCCAGGGACCGGAGCACTCGAGCGCCCGGTTGGAGCGTTATCTAGAGCTTGCCGCGAACGGCAACATGCGGATTGCTTACTGCACCACGGCAGCCCAGTATTTCCATATCCTGCGGCGTCAAGCCGCGCTGCTTGAGGCCGCGCCGCGTCCGTTGGTGCTGATGACCCCGAAAGGGCTGCTGAAAGTGGACAAGCCGCCGGTCGGCTCGTCGCTTGCGGATTTGTCGGAAAGCAGTTTCCAGCCCGTGCTGAACGATCCGAGAACGCGCGACAACTCGCAGGTGACGCGCCTTGTTCTTTGCTCCGGCAAGGTCTATGTGGATTTAGTGGCCCGCGAAGAATATGCAGCGGCGGCCAACATCGCCGTCGTGCGGATCGAGGAGCTTTACCCTTTCCCTTACCCGGAGCTGCGGGAAGTCATTGCCCAATATCCAAACCTTCGGGAAGCCGTCTGGCTCCAGGAAGAGCCGCGCAACGCTGGGGCGTGGGTTTTTGTGTCGTCGCGCATCCGCGAAACGCTGCCAGCGGGCGTGGAGCTGACTTTTGTGGGCCGGCCTAAGTCTGCCAGCCCGTCCGAAGGCTCCAAGCGCCGCCATGATGTCGAGCAGGGCCGCCTGCTGTCCGCTGTGCTGAGCGCCATTCCAAAGCCGGCCTTGAACGGCGCAAAGTCGAGAAGTGACCGCTTGAAGGACGATAAGTTAAAGGGCGAGAATTTGAAAAGGAGCGAACCTGTCCATGCCCGCTGAAATCCGTGTCCCGCAGATGGGAGAGTCCGTCACTGAGGCGACGATCCTGCGCTGGCTGAAAAAAGAAGGCGACACTGTTGCCGCCGGTGAAGGCATTGCCGAGCTGGAAACCGATAAAGTCAATGTCGAAGTCCCCGCCGACAATGCCGGAGTGATCCAAAGCTTTGCCCACGCGGAAGGCGACACGGTCGCCGTCGGCGACGTGCTGGCCGTCATCGGCAACCCTGCCGCACCCGCCGCACAAGTACCTGCCGCCGCGCCGGTAGAGGCCCCACCCACCCCCAATAATGGGGGAGCAAACGGGCAGAACGGCGCGTCGGCCCCTGCCGCGTCGCCGCTGGCCCGAACACTGGCCGAAGAAGCCAAAATTGATCTGGCACAGGTCAAAGGCACCGGTCCGGCGGGACGCATCACGAAAGACGATGTCACCGGCTACTTGGGTCAGAGCAGCCAGACTGCGCCGGCCCAGGCCGCCGAGCGTAAAGAAGAGCGTGCCGCCGAATACGGCACTTCGCTTGCCGCGCCCACCGCCGCCCCGCCCGCGTCTGTTCCCGCCCCGCCGAAGCCTGCCCCTACGCCGACTTCCACGGCCAATGGTCGGCCCGAAGAGCGCCTCCGCATGACCCGCCGCCGCCAGACGATTGCTACTCGTTTGGTCGAAACCCAGCATACCGCCGCCATGCTGACCACGTTCAACGAGATTGACATGACCGCCGTGATGGCGATCCGAGCCAAGCGCAAAGATACGTTCAAAGAGAAAAACGGCATTGGCCTCGGCTTCATGTCGTTCTTCACCAAAGCGACCATCGGTGCACTGAAAGCGTTCCCCCTGCTGAACGCCGAAATCCAGGGCTTAGAGATTGTCAAAAAAGGCTACTACGACATCGGTATTGCTGTCGGCACCGACGAGGGCCTCGTGGTTCCCGTCGTCCGCGACGCTGACCAGAAGACCTTTGCCGGCATCGAGAAAGCCATCGCCGACCTTGCCAAACGTGCCCGCGAGAATTCTTTGACCCTGCCCGAGCTTCAGGGCGGCACGTTCACCATTACAAACGGCGGCATCTTCGGCTCCATGATGTCCACGCCGATCTTAAACGGCCCGCAAGTCGGCATTCTCGGCCTGCACAAGATCGAGCCGCGCCCGATTGCCGTCAACAACGAAGTCGTAATCAGGCCCATGATGTACGTCGCGCTGTCTTATGACCACCGCATCGTAGACGGCGGCGAGGCCGTTCGGTTCTTAGTAAAAATCAAAGACCTCATCGAAGACCCCGAAGCCCTGCTGCTGGAAGGGTAAACACAGAAACAAAAAAGCCGCCCCTGCCGATTTGGCAAGGGCGGCTTTTTTATGTCAGGACCATATGGCCCGGCAGTCCGCGTTTCAGCTTGCGCGGCAGGCATTCATCAAGCAGCAATCTCATTGGCGGCCTCATCAATTGGGTTCTGGATTTGCGGCTGAACCTGTTCAAGAACCTGCTGCGCCTGCCACGCGCTACCGTCGGAAAATCATCCAGAAAGTCGTCCAGTGGATGGTTCGCTTTCAGATAGTCAAACAGAGTTTTGATGGGAACCCGCGTGCCGGCAAAAACGGCAATGCCGCTCAGAATGTTTTCATTTCTTGTAAAGAGGCTCTGCACCATGCTGTTGTTCTCCTGTTTGCAGGACGTTTCGTTCAGCAAAAAAAGGGCCAATTTGGGGCTGCTCATGCGTAAAGGCCATTGTCCATGCCATTTTATGGTGAGCCGCATAAATATCGGTGTGCAGACTAGACAGGTCTGGATAACTCTCAGCCTTACACAAGGCGCAGTAGCTAAGGCTTTCATTAAACATATAAAACGGCGAGATTGGCTGATGCCGATACTTGTTTATTGCTTCTTCGCCACTTATGCAGGGTTGGAGGCGATAGCTGTAGGCGTGCCATCTGTATCCATGATGGATATAAACACCATGCTCTTTTTTTACTAAGGGGGCAAATGTCCTCAGCCATTGCTCACTGAATTGTTCTGCGGCGTCCTTGCTTAGATCAACTGCACTGACGCTGTGATTGAGGAGGAATTCAGAAATCCTTTTCTTCTCTTCCTCGCTTATCTTTTTCACCCACTTGCTCATACGGTTTCTATGCTCCTGTTCAGCCGGAGAAGCCACACGATGCAGAGCTTCAGGAACCATGTGTTGAAACACACGGCTATACGGCGCGGACGCCACGAAACACCCGCTTCGCGGGGTTCAGAATAAGTTAATGACAAAAATCTCAGTGCCGCGAAGCGGTACTTTGTAGCGTCTTCGCTGTGTAGCCGTGTGTTTCAACACATGGTCCTAATGGCTTGCCACTGCTTCTTCCAAATAATCTGCAAGCCGGGCAAACGGATCAAAGCCGATGACGCGGGGGGCGTCGGCGACGAAGTTGGAGAGGGCGTTGATGTCGTAGTAAACGAGCGTGCCGTCGCGGTCGTCAATCATGTATTCGATGCCGCCGACATCAATGCCAGCACGGTGCATGATGCGCTCGACATTTGTGATGACATCACCAGGGGGTGTGTAGCCTTCCACGCGCAGGCCGTTCTTAGCGGCGTCGGCGGCTCCGGCTTCGCTGCGGGCCAGCGCCGCGCCGTCCACGGTCTGGCAGATGTCGGCAGGGCAGAGGTTGAAGCTGGTGCCGGGTGTGTAGACATGGATGGCGTATAAGTATTTGCCGCCCAAAGTCTCGACCCGCGTGATGCGTCCGTCACGGGCCGGGACAAACTCCTGCACCAAAGCCGTTTTGTCAATGCCCATATCAATCTGCCCCGTTTCGGCGGCAGACGCAAGTTCTTCCACGCTGTCGTAGCGCACGACGCCCGCGCCGCTGCCGCCGATGTTGGCCTTGACGACCACGGGAAACCGCAGGCCATCCGACGCGGCAGGCGCGGCCAGCGGGTTGCCGATCACCCGCGCTTTGGGATACGCCAGGCTCAGTGATTGTAACTGCGTGAGCTGCAGGGCTTTGGAAGTCTCAGTCGTGAATGCTTTTGTGCCGTTCAGCACCCGCGTTCCCAATCTTTCTAAATGCGCGAGATAGCTCAGCGTGTAGAAGATGCCGGGATGATCCGAGCGCAGGTACGCCGACGGACTCATACGGTTGAACAGGACGCTGTATTCACGCTCCGTCTGGCTTGGGTCGTAGAAGTGCCGCCGGGCGTCGAGTTTAACGTAGTCGGTGCCGCGCCGATCCAGCTCGGCGAACAGCGGCTTGAACCAGTCGGGATGCTCGTAGTAGATAGCAAGGGGTAAAGACATTGGGGCTTAAATAACTTTCTGGTGAGCGTTGTGGCAGTCGCAGAAGCCACGGAATGAATTCCGAGGCTCGGAGAAAACATCGTCGAAGCGACGAAAGTTTTCGGAAGCGCGTTCTTGTGTCGCCGCGACACTGTTTTTCATAGCCTCGGAATTCATTCCGCGGCGAATTGCGTGGCACTTGTACTCGCGACTCGCAGGAACCCGCCCCGCTTGCGCCGAACTAGCAGAGCATGACAGACAAGAAAATTATCCAAGATGCCGCTCAGGCCGCCATTGAACGCATTTTACCCGAGATTATCGAAACGCGCCATCACCTGCACCAAAACCCGGAACTGAGCGGCGCGGAAGCCAAGACAAGCGCGTATGTCGCCGAACGCCTGCGGGCATTTGGCGTGGACGACGTGCGGACGGAGATTGCCGGGCATGGCGTGACCGGCGTGCTCCGGGGCCGCCGCGATGGCCCAATGCTGGCGCTCCGGGCGGACATGGATGCGCTGCCGATCCAGGAAGCAAGCGGCCTCGACTACGCTTCCTGCAACGCCGGCGTCATGCACGCCTGCGGGCATGACGGCCACACGGCGACGCTTCTCGGCACGGCGCAGGTGCTGGCGGGGCTGCGGGAATATCTGCCTAGGCCAGTCAAGTTACTCTTCCAGCCTGCTGAAGAAACGGTCGGCGGCGCAGACGGCATGATCACAGCGGGGGCATTAAAAGATGTGGAGTCGATTGTGGCCCTGCATGGCTGGCCCAATCTCGAAGTCGGGCAGATCGGCTACCGGCCCGGCCCAATGATGGCGAGCGCGGATATCTTTGACCTGACTATCAAAGGCAAAGGCGGACACGCCGCGTACCCACACACGACCGTGGACCCGATTGTCATCGGCAGCCAGATTGCTGGGGCGTGGCAGACACTGGCGTCCCGCGAAGTCTCGCCGCTCGACTCTGTAGTCGTCACCGTGACCCAGTTCCATGCGGGCAGCGCTTACAACGTCATCCCCGGCGTCGCAGAATTAAAAGGCACTGTGCGCTGCCTCTCGAACAGCGTTCGGGACGAAATGCCGGGCCGGATGGAACGCATCGCGGCGGGCATCTGCGCCGCGTTTCGGGCCGACTACGAGTTTGCCTACACGTCCGGCCCGCCAGTGGTGGTCAATGACCCGGCGCTGACGTCTTTAGTGCAGGCGGTCGGTGCGGACATTCTCGCTCCTGGCGGCGTCAGCCTCCTCGAAACCCCCACGATGGGCGCGGAAGATTTCGCCTATTATCTGCTGCAAATCCCCGGCGTCATGTTTCGCCTCGGCGTCGGCACCAACGTCACCGCCCTGCACACGCCAACCTACAACTTCTCTGACGGCGCTCTGCCCTACGGCATGGCAATGCTGTCCAATCTCGCTCTGCGGTACGGCGCATGAGCCGTTTCACGGCGGTCTTGTTTGATCTCGACGACACGCTTTACAGCCGCCGCGCGGCGTTCGCTTCCTGGCTTGACGCTTATGTTCGGGACACGCTCCGGCTGACGGATGCTGCCCAAATTACGCAGGTTCAGAGCATTGTTCACGCTCTGGACCGTAATGGTTACGGCTCTAAGCAAGCCATCTTTGAGTGCCTGCACACGCTGTATCCCGCCCTGCCCGGCGAGCCGTCCCGCTCGCTGGAAACATTCTTCGCCGAGTTCCTCACCCACGTTCGGCCCGAACCTGAGACCGAGACGCTGCTGGACGCTCTCGCCGGCGCGAACATTCCCTTCGGCGTCATCACCAACGGCTCCGTCCGGCAGTGGCGCAAGATAGAAGCGCTGGGTTTGGACAAGCGCACGTCCTGCCTTTTCGTCTCCGAGACCTTCGGCCTCAAAAAACCCGACCCCGCCATCTTCCATGCTGCTGCCGCCTGCCTCGGCCTCCCACCCACAGAGATCCTGTTCGTCGGCGACAACCCCCTTGCCGACATCGCCGGCGCACACGCCGCCGGAATGTCTACCGCTTGGCTGCACCGAGGCCAAACTTGGCCTAATGAGATCAAAGATACGCCTGAGTTTGTGATCAATGCGCTGGGCGAGCTATCAGCAATTTTGGGTATGAGGACACTCAGGCAAGGGAATACCAAGTGGCCCGGCCCTGACCATGACGGGCGATCTTTCCCGCCTGGACAAGCGCAGTCAGACGGACTTTAATCGTGCTGCGAGATTCGCCGGTCAGCGTTTCAATCTGTGCCGTTGAGATGCGCCCATGTTCCCGCGCCATCTCTAAAATCTGCACCGACAGCGCGGGCAGCGCTGTTCCCCACATCTGTTCGCGCGTGACTTTTTCTTCCAGACGCGCTTTCTGCCGCTGCAAGGCTCGCAGAAAAAACAGCATCCACGGTTCCCACTCCGGGGCGTCCTGCGCGAGTGTTCCCTGCGTCCGGCGCAGCGCCAGGTAGTACCCTTCTTTGCCGGCTTCAATCACACTTTCGAGCGAGCTGTAGGGGACATAAGCATAGCCTGCTTGAAGCAGAAGCAAAGTTGTCAGCACCCGCGACAGCCGCCCGTTGCCGTCCTGAAACGGGTGGATTGCCAAAAAGCAGACAGTGAAAACCGCAATGACGAGGAGTGGATGCCAAGTTTTCCCTTCAAGCGCCTCACGGGTCCAGTGAACCAGCTCCTGCATCCGCCACGGCGTTTCCAGCGGTGAAGCCGTCGCGAAGACAATGCCTAGGCTTCTTCCGTCGGCATCAAACGCTTCCACATTGTTCGGCAGCTTTTTGTAATCGCCCCGGTGCCGGACATCTTTCGAGCTATACTTCAGCAAAAGCTGATGAAGCTGCTTGATGTAATTTTCCGTCAGCGAAATGGCATCCCAGCCTGCGAACACTGTTTCCATGACTTCGGCGTACCCAACGACTTCTTCCTCATCGCGCGACCGAAACGAGCTTGTGTCCAGTCCCGCCAGCAGCAGCTCCACTTCACGGTCACTTAGCATTGCACCCTCAATCCGAGTAGATGAGCCAACACTTTCAATTGTTGCGATCCGCCGCAGCGCCGCCAGACGTTCCGGCGCGAGTACCCGCAGCGTCCGCCATGCGCCCTTGAACTCGTCAATCTCCCCAATCAGCCGCAGCATCTCCGGCATGATTGTCAGCGCCCCTACTTGCTTTTCAATCTCCATGTCCGTAATCCTACCCGATTACGGCCAATTATGTCCAATTCAAGCCAATTAGCTTGTTTTGCTGCCGCCCGCCACGACAACAAGTTTGTCTTTGGGGATGGCGGCGAGTGTTTCGCGGCTGATGTTGAGGTGCTGCATGACAAGCTGGGGCGGGGTGTGGGAGATCCAGTCAGAGAGCGAGAGATCGGCGTAGTGATCGCTCTTAAAAGTCTCGACAAAGATCAAGTCGGTCGTGCCGATGTTTTCAATGTAGTGGCCCATGGACTTTTGGACGGCACCGACATCGCCGGGGTTAAAGTTCATGGTGCGGGCCTTGCCGCTGTTGGCGAACACGGTCATGCGGGCTTGGCCCTGAATGTAATACTGCCACTCGTCGGCGTTTGGGTGCCAGTGCAGCTCGCGCATCGCGCCGGGGCGGACGACAACATACGCGGCGGCGATGGTTGTGGAGACCGGGAAGTTGTGAGAGTCGATAATCCGAACCTCCCCAGCATCCGTCTTCTTCGTTGGGGCCATCGTGTGCATCGGGAAGTCGAACGAAACCGGCGAAAGCGGCTTGTTTTCGGACGCAGCCTGCCGGTCTGCGGCAAGCGTACCGGGCAGCGCCGCCGGGAAGATATACTTTTCTTGGGTCGGCAGGTTTTCTAATGCGCTCTCGGGGACGCCCCAATTCTTTGCCAGCACTTCTTTCGGCGTATGCGCGACCCAGTCGGTAAGGAGCGTCGTGTCGAACTCGGAGAAATTGCCGTCGTCGAAGACCAGCAGGAACTCGCAGCCGTCCGGCCCCAGCCCTTGAATGGAGTGCGGGGTGCCGGCAGGGAAGTACCACAGGTCGTTCTTCTGAACGTCGTTGACATAGGCGCGGCCGTTGGCGTCAATCGCCGTCAGCCGGGCGCTGCCGCTGAGCATCAGCGCCCACTCGCCGGCCTGGTGCCAGTGCAGCTCACGGACGCTGCCTGAAGTGAGGCGCATGTTGACGCCCGCGATGTCTTTAGACACCGGCAGGTCTTTGACGTTCACCTGCCGCGCCCAGCCGCCTTCCTGCTGGCGCTTGTGCGCCAGCGAGAACGAGTACCAAAACGCCGGCACATCTCCACTGTCGGTCGGCGGGGGAGTCTCAGAGGACAGGTTCTCAGCGGCAAGCGGCGCGTTTTCCGGCCCGGCATTGGCAGCGCTTGGGTCATGCTCGGCTTTCCGGACTTCCGCCGGCGACGGCACCGCCGCATTCAGTCGTCCGCCGACAAGCGCTGTTGCCGCAAGGGCGGCTGTGCCTGCTCCCAAAAACCCGCGCCGCGTGATCGCTGTCTGAGCGCTTTCCGCAACAGGGTCAGGCGCATTGGCTTCCGGGATTTTGTTTTTGCTTTCGGGCATGGTTGTCTTTCTGTTCTTTGGGGATTTCGCAGAACATTTACCCGGCGATTTGGGAGAGGAAACATGAGCAACGGCTCACGAAAAATCCCCGCCATGAATGGCAGGTCTCTGGGCGCGGACGCCAACCGCACGGTGTGCGGAAGACAGAGATCAGAGACCTGCCGTTCACGGCGGGGACTTCTTGCTATGGCGGGGGCTTCTTGCTATGGCGGGGGCTTCTTGCTTTGCTGAGGAGTTCCTACATACCCTGCCGGAACTCGCGCTGCTTTTGCAGAAAGAAATCAACGGCAGCGTGGCCTTCGGGGCCGACGTCTTCCGAGAAGCTGTTGACGTATAGATTGATGTGGGCGCGGACCACGTCCGGGTTCAAGTCCTGCGAATGCTCCCGGCACAGCGCAAACGCTTCAGCGTCGTGGGCATACGCCCAGCGCAGGCTGTGGCCGACTACCGATGCCAGATGGTCTTTGTCCAGTGTCTTGCGGGCCGCGATTGCGCCGAGGGGAATCGCAAAGCCGGTTTCGCGCTCCCAGTAGTCCCCCAAGTCCTGGATTAAGCCCAGGCCGTCAGCGGCATAGGTAAAGCGCTTTTCGTGGATGACAACGCCCTGTGCGCCCGGCACGGATAGAAGCTCGGCGTAAAGCGCGTCAAACGGCAGAAAGCGCTTTTTCAGAGGCCGGCCTGCGTAGAAGTCCAGCAGGAAGTTTGCCGTGGTGTACTCGCCGGGGACCAGCACCTCAGCGTCGGGACTCCAGACGCCGCCGTTCGCCAGCAGCAGCGGGCCGACGCCGCGCCCGAGCGCCCCGCCGTTCGGCAGCAGGTCGTACTCGTCTTGGCAGTGGATGAAATTTGCGTAGCTGATTTTGACAACATCAATTGCGCCGTTCTGGGCGCGGTCATTCAGCGTTTCTACGTCTTGATAATCCACTTGAAAGCTGATGCCGCCGGTCGGCACTTTGCCGAGCAGCAAGCCGCTGAAGATGTAAACATCGTTTGGACAGGGCGAGATACCGAGAGTAAGATCAGTCATGAAAGTTCTTTCTGAAAGCGTCAAAATACGCAGTCAAGTTCGCAAGGGCAAGCTGGATGTTTTCGGGGCGCATGTCGCGCTCAGATGCAAAATTGCTGATGGCGCGGATCTCGCAGACCGGGATTTCGAGTATCTGCCCGACTTGCGCGACCGCCGCGCCTTCCATTGTTTCAAAGTCGGCTCCAAACGCAGTTTTCCGTGCCTTTCCGGTTTCTGCGGTTCCCGTACAGGCGTTCACGGTGCAGCCGATGCCGGAACGGGCTGCGGGAAACTCAGCAAACTGCACAAGGGGCAAAGGTATCTGGTAGAACTCACCCCACGGGGACTCGGTGATGGAGCGAAAGCCGGGAAGTTCCGGCGTCTCAAATCCAACATCCCCGTAGGTCTCAAAGAGGCCGGCGATGATGTCTCCGATTTGGAGATGGCTGCCGGGGTAGGCTCCGGCAATGCCGAGGTTCACAATGCGCTTTGGCCGCAGCCGGTCGGCGGTCATCAGGACTTGAGCCAGCGCCAGCGGAACACCGACGCCGGTCAAGATGCCCTGCGTCCTGGCGTCAAACGCTCCGAACGCCGTCAGCTCCATCGGTGTTGCAGCGCATACCAGCAGCTCTAAATCAGGCACGCAGCTCTCCTTCCAGCAGGCTATACGAAGAATGATCGCGCCAGCCGCGTGCGGGATGAAAGCTCATATGGCGGACCACGCCTTCAGGCTGAAACCCCAGCCGCGCGAGAACGCGCTGGCTGCGCTCGTTCTCGCAGTCGGCATAAGCCGCGACCCGGTGCAGGTGTCCCGGCCCGAAAGCATGTGCGAGCATTCCCCGTGCGGCTTCCGTCATGATTCCGCTGCCTTCGGCGTCCGTGCGGAGCATATATCCAAGCTCGGCGCTTCGGTTGACAGTGTCAATCTCCGACAAGCCGACGCGCCCGGCCAGCTTGCCCGACCAGAGCAAAATCACATAATGCCAAGCACTTCCAAGCGCCATGGCTTCTTCCGCTGTTTGGATGTATTCTTTGACGGCGGGGCGCGTGCTGCTGCTTGCCCAGCCGAACCACCGGGAGAACTCAGCCTGCGAGTCGCTAATCATTCGCGTCACCGCGTCGGTGTCGCTGACGGTCATTGGGCGGAGCGTCAAGCGAGGTGTGTGCAGTGTCGGCAGGAGCGGGCGCGTCATGCTTTTCTTTTACCCAGTTGGCGGCATATTAAGCCGTGTTGGCACAACCACATAGCCTGCCGTCATATCGCCGATGACTTCTGCTCCTGCCGGGCCGTGCTTCCAGTACCAGAAGACAATATAGGCGCAGGTCAGCGCGTCCATGCCGTCTTCCAGGCTCTTTAATCTGCCGCCGATCCTGCCGGAAACATCGGCAGGCGGCCAGTCCGGCGGCAAATCCAGTGGTGGGTCAAAGTCCGACAAGCTGCGAAGCAGGCGGCTGTATTCATTCATCGCCGCCCACCGCATCTCGTAAGTGCGCTTTGGTTTCGGCTTGTATTTCAGAGTTTTCGCCAGCCCAAACAGAATAACATGGGCGGGATGCGGAAACACTTCCATCACTTGCCGCACCCCGGTTTGGTGCGGGGCGCTTAGGTAGGGATCGTGCTGAAGTCCCAGCTCGGCCAGCCGGGACACCAGACGCTCCCCGCGCACGTCATCGCCGAAAATCGTGCGGTTCGCCGGGTGCGCCCCCGCCTGGAACCGTGCAAACCGCGTTCCAAGCTCCGTCTCGCAGGGCCGTTTGCCGGTCTTGTTCGGCACAAAAAGCGGCGCGTCCACCCCCAGCAGCAGGCCCTCCGGCCCGGCACCGTCGTTCCAGCGGCTGACCCATTGCACGATCTCGTCATCATCGCCCAGCGTCTCCGTGTAGTCCAAGACAGCGCCCCTGCCGCCGGCGTCCGTCGAACAAGCAATCACGCACCCGCCGCTTGTATTCTTTCGCCCCCACGCAAGGTCCAGTCCCAGAAAAAGCATAGGATTAAGATACCCGAAATCACCAGACGCTGCCATGTATGGTAAACTCTGTTTTAAGTAAAGATGGTCAAGGATTGGGAGGAGATAGCGGCATGAAACAAGTAACTTTTTTGGAATTGGAAAGCGACTTTGCATCACCGCCGCCCGGCTGTCAAATCGTTTGTTCAGACGCTAAAACTACTCTTAGCGCCGTTCCTGACAGGACATTCCGATGCTGTGTTACGAGTCCGCCTTACTGGGGTCTGCGCGACTATGGGAGCGAACATCAAATAGGCGCGGAGACCAGACTTGAAGAATACATCAACAACCTGCGCGGCGTCTTTAGTGAAGTGCATCGAACGCTCAAGGACGACGGGACGCTGTGGCTCAACATTGGAGACAGCTATACAAGCGGCGGCAGGACATGGCGCGACAGTGACAAGAAGAACAAGGGGAGGGCAATGGACTACCGCGCTCCAACGCCGGAAGGTCTCAAGCCAAAAGACTTGATTGGCGTTCCGTGGCGTCTCGCATTCGCTCTTCAGGAAGATGGCTGGTATTTACGCTCCGACATCATTTGGCACAAGCCAAATTGTCAGCCGGAGAGCGTCAAAGATAGGCCGACACGATCCCATGAATATCTATTTTTGTTCTCGAAGTCTAAGCACTATTTTTATGACAGCGAGGCAATCCGTGAGCCGTCCAGCGCCGGAGATAAAAAGAATCGCAGATCAGTCTGGTCTATTAACACAGAAGCATTCCCGGAAGCGCATTTCGCGACGTTCCCGACGAAGCTTGTTGAGCCGTGCGTTCTGGCAGGCTCGGAACCGGGCGACACTGTTCTTGACCCATTCCTAGGCTCAGGCACAGTTGGTCTCGTAAGCTGTAAACTTGGCAGGCGATTCACGGGAATTGAATTGAGTGAAGAGTATGCCTCAATCGCTCGGCGGCGGCTCGGCTGGGCTAAATAGGTTGCCGCTTGCCTCTTCAACAATTTTTTCTTCAGGGGCAGGCGTCACCGTAGGAATAATCCAAGAAGCATGACGCATACAGAACGCGATTTGCAGGCCGGCAATCGTAATTTTGCCGTCGCTCCCGTCAAGGCGAAGCGTGAACGCGGGCCTGCTGTCTACGGTTACTCTTGCGCTGCTGCCGCCTTGCGCTGTCCGTGGGGAGAAATCAGCCGCAGTTAAAGCAGCGACGCGGCGAAGCAGGTCTCGCGGAATCTCAACAATCTCATACTGCAAACGTGTATTTGACAACGCACGCGCCCGCAGCACGAGAATACGGTCATAGTTGTTGAGATGAGATGGTATGCGGTTTACCGCTTCCCGCGCAAGTTCAGCGAGCGTCATCTGCTGCTGAATCCACCGCGCTTCCGTGAACTTGGAAATTGTTATTTGTTCGGCTTTTATGTCTTTTGAGGCTTCAGTTTTTAAGGAAAATCGAGTGCCATCAATAGTGACGTCAACGCCCGAGAATGTGTCACTTGTTGTTATGAAGCCGGTCTTGCCCTCCGCCTCACAGGCTCCCTTGAGAGCATATTCAAACGCTTTCTTCGTCAGTTTGGCTTCATTGGTCGCATGATGGATAAGCAGGCGGTTCCGAAAGTTCGCCGCGAACCGGGGCGTCACCAGGTCGCTGTCTGGGTTGACAGTTTCTTCTACCCGACGCAGCATAACGGTCGCGACTTCAGTAAGCAGTGCCACCTGAACCGGGTCAAGATCAGTGACAACCTGAATGAGCTGCTGAAGAGCCGCGTTTTCTTCGGATTGAGCGGCTTGGGGAAGTCTATTTTCTGAGGACATCAGCCCGACTTTAGCATAACTTGGTGCATAGAGTCAAACTGGCGCTTAGTTTTACCCCAGCTCTTCTATCTTACCGAAGGCGATTTTGCCTTCGGCGGTGTGCCTGACGGGCACAATGGAAGCCATGGACAGAGTCCCGCGCCCGTATCTCCGGCTGATTGTGTCCACGGCACGGGAGGCAGCCAGGCGGCGGGTGTCTTCGCTGAAGAGCGGCAGGGTGACCTGGGCGTCGGGCAGCAAGTCGTACAAAACGACGCCGACTTGCTTGACTGTTGGGAACGGATGTTTCCATAAGGAAGTCAAGACCGAGAACAAGGTCCAGGTATCGGCGCAGGGCGTCAGCCGCCGCTTGACCGACCAGCTTCGGCCATCTTCAGCCCGCGCATGGACAGACAGGCCACGCGCCTGATAGCCCTGATGCCGCATCCGCTCCGCCGCTTTTTCCAGCAGCCCCCCGGCCACCGCTGCTGCGCCTGCCGGGGTCCGAAGCTCCGGCGGGAGAACGTGCGAATGCCCGACTGAGCGCCGGACTGCCGGGGGTGCTGCAACATCATGGCCCCGGATCTGATGCCACCAGCGCTCGCCTTGTACGCCGCCCCAGATCCGGCGCATCCCGTCCAGCGTCAGCGCGTACATCTGTTCGGTCTTGAAAACACCAGCCGCGTGAAACCGCGCTTCCATGCCGGCGCTGATGCCGGGAAAGTCGGTCAGCGCCATGCGAAACAGCTTGTGCGGCAGGTCGTCTTCAGCGATGCCCCCCAGCCCGTTCGGCTTTTGCAGCTCGGCGGCGACTTTGGCAAGAAATGGGTTCAAGCCCAATCCCGCCGAGCAGTGCATACATTCGCCGACTTCCGATTTGATGCGCGTCTTGATCTGCTCCGCCAGCCGCATCGCGTCCCACAAGTGCCGCTCGTTGTCCCACAGTTTGCAGACCATTTCATCCACCGACCAGACTTCCGTCACCGGCAGGCAGTCTTCCACAACGCTTTTTATACGCCGGCTGTATTCCCGGTACGGCCCATGCTTGGCTTCAATAATGTGCAGGTTTGGACACAGCCGCCTGGCTTCCGCGACATTGGTGCCGGTCTTGACCCCAAACGCCTTCGCTTCATACGACGCTGCGATGCAGCTCGTCGTGTCCGACAGCAGCGGGACGACCGCCACCGGCTTGCCGCGCAGCTTTGGGTGTTCCTGCTGCTCGGCCGACGCAAAAAACGAGTTCATGTCTAAAAACAGCCAGCTCAGGGACACGAGAAGTGGACTTCCTTCTACTAGTGAAGTTCCACATTGTACCAAATGTCTACTACTGTTATCAAGGGCAATAATGCTTACTTGGGCTTTAAAGGCCGGGTATAATGACGGCATGTGCATTTTCAGGATTGAACTGACATTGGAGATGGAACGGGGGCTGCGCCAGAACGCGCAGCGGCAGGGAATGGAACTCAAAGCATATGTGGAAGCACTTCTGATACGGAATCTGAAAGAGGAAGACGACGAGAGGCCGGAAGGCGAAATGCGAAACGAGCGGGAAGAATGACACGCATCGGCGTCACAGGACATCAGCGGCTGCCCACTTCTTTTGATTGGCTGTGGGTTGAGGAGGCAACAGAGAGTGTTCTTTCTTCACTGCCGGGTGAGCTGACCGGCTTCACTTCACTCGCAGTAGGAGCAGACCAGCTTTTTGCGGAGCTTATCCTGAAACGCGGCGGAGCGCTGACAGCGATTGTTCCATTCGCGGATTACGAAGCTAAGTTTGCGGCAGGCGCGGACAGGAACAGGTACAATCGGCTGCTGGCTCAAGCGCATACGACAGAAGTTTTGCAGCCGGCAGGGTCGAACCGCGAGGCGTATTTCAAGGCAGGAAAGCAGGTCGTCCATCGGGCGGAGCTGCTGATTGCAGTTTGGGATGGCTGCCCTGCGGCGGGTCTTGGCGGCACGGCGGATGTGGTCGAGTACGCCCGGCAATGCGGCAAGCCGCTTCTCCATATCGATCCGATCAAACGAGTGGTTAGCAAAAGTAATTATGGTTAAATTAACCCATGTAGACGCGGCGGGCCACGCGCGGATGGTGGACGTATCCGGCAAAGACGTGACGCGGCGGGTGGCGACGGCGCAGGCGGTCATTACAATGCTGCCGGAGACTTTGGCGCGAATTCGCCAAAACGAACTTGCCAAAGGCGATGCTTTAGGGGTCGCGCGGGTGGCCGGGGTGCTGGCGGCAAAGCGGACGGATGAGCTGATTCCGCTGTGCCACTCGCTGCCGCTGGCGGACGTGTCGGTGGACTTTGAGTTTGGGGAAAACGCGCTGACGATCCGCACTTCGGCGACGACAACAGCGCAGACGGGCGTGGAAATGGAAGCGCTGACGGCGGCAACGGTAGCGGCGCTGACGGTGTACGACATGGCGAAGGCCGTGGACAAGCGCATGACAATCGAGAGCGTACATCTGATCTCAAAGACCGGCGGAAAAAGCGGAGACTTTTTATGGGAAACTTAATTCGGGTCGGCATTTTGACAATTAGTGACCGGTGCAGCGCAGGCCAGCGCGAGGACTTGTCGGGACCGGCGATTAAGAACGCGCTGCCGAACGACACGTTTGTTGTCGCCCTGGAAGCCGTCGTTCCCGATGACAAGAAGACCATTGCCGAGACGTTGCGGCGCTGGTGCGATGAGTACGACTGCTCGGTGATTCTGACTACCGGCGGCACCGGGTTCAGCCCGCGCGATGTGACGCCGGAAGCGACCGAAAAAGTGCTGGAGCGCCACGCGCCGAACCTCAGCCAGTTTCTGCTCTGGGAGGGCCTGAAGCAGACGCCGTTTGCGGCGCTGTCGCGCGGCGTCGCCGGGGTTCGCGGTGCAACCCTGATTGTAAACCTGCCCGGCAGCCCGTCAGGCGCGTCCGACGGGACAAAGAGTTTGGCGCTTCTGCTGCCGCACGCGGTAGATGTTTTGAATGTCCGTGAGACCGGGCATCCACCGGAGACTGCCAAGTAAGATACCAATGCTGTCGAGTAAGATACCAATGCTGTCGAGTAAGATACCAATGCTGTCGAGTAAGATACCAATGCTGTCGAGTAGTTGAAAACTACTCGCTAGGCGCAGTACCCTTTGGGTAGAAGATTAATCTGTTGACTTTCTTTCGTCCATAGGACGCTTGACTTAGCGAGTAGTTTTCAACTACTCGGCGGATTTTACTCGGCAGATTTTAGGCAATGCCCCCCCATGCTCACTTACGAAGAAGCCTTAGCCCAGATACTCGGCCAAACCACGCCGCTCACGCCGGTCCAAACGCCGCTCCGAGAAGCACTCGGCCTTGTTCTGGCGGAAGACTTAGCGGCGTCTCACGATTTGCCGCCGTTCGACAACAGCAGCATGGACGGGTTCGCAGTCCGCGCCGCCGACATCGCCGTTCCTGGAATTGTGCTGCCGGTAGGGGGCGACATTGCCGCCGGGGCATTATCAATCCCGGCGCTGAGGCCGCAGACGGTCCTGCGGATTATGACCGGTGCGCCGGTGCCGGACGGCGCAGACACGGTTGTTCCCGTGGAAGACACGGAGATGCGCGGGGAGGGTGCCGCGTTTCTGGAAGAAGCGGAACTCGGGCAGCATATCCGGCGGCGCGGTGAGGAAGTTCAAAGCGGTACAATTGTCGTTCCGCGAGGGTCGCACCTGCGCCCGGCAGAAATCGGCATGGCGGCGACAGTGGGACAGGCCGAAGTTCTGGCATACCCAAAGCCGCGCGTCGCGATTGTCAGCACCGGCGATGAGCTGGTTGAGCCAGGAGCAGAACTTCAGCGCGGCCAGATTTACAACTCGAATGCGTATGCGCTGGCGGCGCAGGTAGAAGAATCCGGCGGCATTGTCACTCAGAGGCTTCATGCACGGGACACGCCAGGCGACCTGCGGGCGGCATTTGACCGGTGCGCCGGGGCTGATATTTTGATTACCAGCGGCGGCGTGTCGGTCGGCGACTTTGATTACGTCAAGGCCGTCTTTGCAGAGCGCGGCACGGTGGACTTCTGGAAAGTTGCCATCCGGCCCGGCAAGCCGCTGGCGTTTGGGCAATGGGATCGCACCCTCTTTTTCGGCCTGCCTGGCAACCCGGTGTCGTCCATGGTGACATTTGAGCTGTTTGTCCGCCCCACGCTCCGCAAGATGGCCGGCCATTCGGCGCTGATGCGGCCTGAAGTCAAAGTGCGGCTGGCCGAAGAAGTCTCCCACACGCTAGGCCGCCGCTCATATCAGCGAGCAATCGTCACACGTGAAGGGCGCGGCAGCGATTTAGCACGCACAACCGGAGCGCAAGGGTCGGGAATGCTGCGGTCCATGGTGCTTGCCAATGCCCTGCTGATTTTGCCGTCTGACACTGCTGTCTTCCCCGCCGGCACCGAGGTATCCGCCCTGCTTCTGGATTAAGTCTATTACTCCTAGAGAAGCGTTCCGAAGCCGCCATAATTGCAGGCAGAGGCATTGCAGGATTATGGCGGAGACAGTCACGAAGACAGAAGACAAGCTGAACGCGCTGGTGCGGCAGGTGCGCGATCTGCCGGCCCTGCCGGAAACGGTTTTGCAGGTGATGGAGATTACGGAGGATCCGAAGGCCAGCCTGGCGGATGTTGCCAAAGTTTTAGTTTCGGATCAGGCCCTGGCGGCGCGGGTCCTGAAGCTGGCGAACTCGGCATTTTACGGCGCAAGCCGCCGCATCGGCACGGTCTCCGACGCGGTTGTCATTCTGGGGATGCGGACGACGCGCAACTTGGTTATGGCGGCAAGCTGTGAGGCGCTGCTGGAAGGGGAAGTCGCTGGCTACGGCCTGCCGCGCGGCGCTCTGCTGCGGCACTCGCTGGCGTGTGCGTCGGCGGCGCAGGCGCTGGCAAAGCGGGCGAAGTTTCGGGGCATGGAAGAAGCGTTTGTTGCCGGCCTGCTGCACGACATCGGCAAGGTGGTGATGAACGCCTACCAGCAGGATCAATTTGGCGAAGTCTTGGCAAAAGTGACCAGCGGCGCGGCCTATTCTGAAGCAGAATATGCTGTGTTTGGGTTTGACCATGCCGAGGCCGGCGGCTGCCTGCTGGAGCGCTGGAACCTGCCGCCGGCATTAGTGTCCGCCGTGCGGCATCATCATTCGCCGCAGGATGCGCCCGGTACTAGTCCCCTGCCTTGTTTAGTTCATACGGCGGATGCGATCTGCCATGCGCTCGGAATTGGCCTGAGCCTCAGCAGCCAAACAGACACGCTCCAGCCGGAAGCGCTGCCGATGCTTGGGCTGACGCTTGAAGACTTTGAGGCCGTCACCCGCCAAACCTGCGGCCTGCTGGCGGAAGCCGACCCGCTGTTCTAGCACGACAGTTTATGTGTCAAAGCTCCGCGAAAAACTCAAACACCAAGTCGGCGGCTCCGGGCGGGTCTTCATGGCCGAAGTCCGGGTAAATCAGCAAATCTTTCGGTGCAGCAATTTTGTTGTAGGCCGCGAACTGCGTGGACGGCGGGCAAACGGTGTCCATCAGGCCGACCACCATCAGCGTCCTGGCTTGAATGCGCGGGGCGAGAAACTGAACGTCCACATAGCCGAGGCGAGTAAAGATGTCGGCTTCACGCTGATGGCGCGGGTCAAACGTGCGAAAATACTCCCGAATCTCTGCGTAGGCCGCGATGTCGAGATCCATTTCCCAGACCCGCATGTAGTCACATAAAAACGGGAACCACGGTGCGGAAAGCTTGAGGCGCGGCTCTAAAGCAGCGCAGGCCAGGGTCAATCCCCCGCCTTGCGAGCCGCCGGTCGCGCCGACGCGCTCGGCATCCACTTCCGGCATTGCCATCACGATCCCGGCAAGCTGGGCGCAGTCAAGATAGACCTGCCGGAACAGCATCTTGTCCGGGCCGTCGTCAATCCCCCGGATGAAATGGCCGGAGGCCGTGCGCCCGGTCGTGCCGCCGACATCTTCCGAGCGTCCGCCCTGCCCGCGCACATCCAGCGATGCGACGGAGTACCCCTGCGCGACGTATCCCAGCTTGTCGGCCCAGTTGCCGCTGCTTGCGCCGTAGCCGTGGAACATCAGCAGCGCCGGGTGCGGCTCTGTTCGTCCTTTGGGCCGCAGATACTTGGCATGAACCCGTGCGCCGCCCATGCCAGTAAAGTGAAGATCAAAGCACTCCGCAAATGGGGCTTTCAGCGCGTGCGGCACAAGCTCGATCTGCGGGTCGAGCGCCTGCATTTCGGCAAGAGAGCGGTCCCAGAACTCGTCAAAGTCAGCGGGGCGCGGACTGCGTCCTGGGTAAGCAAGAAGCTGTTCCAGCGGCATGTCTATCTGGGGCATTGGTGGCTCCTTTGAAGGGGATCAAGTAAAAGCAGTTATTAAGACCATGTGTTAAAACACACGGCTATACAGCGAGGACGCTACGAAGTACCGCTTCGCGGCACTCAGAATAAGTCTGAATGGCTTTGTCTTAACCCCGCGAAGCGGCGTTTCGTGGCGTCTGCGCCGTGTAGCCGTGTGTTTTAACACATGGTTCTTCATGGCATGGTCTTAATCCGTTTTTTCTGTTCCCCTCGCAGTCTACCCACTTCCTCCCTCTCGGCGCAAGATTTCAAGCACCTTGTTACTCATAAGGGCATCTTGTATCTTAAAAGCGGTTGTGATATAATGCCGCATGACTAATGCCCCAGAACCGTTAAACAAAACAGCGGCTTCTGATGTCGTGCTGATCGTAAACCCCACAGCGGGACGCGGCAAGGCCGGGCGGCAGGTGCCGGAAATTAAGCGATTGCTGGGAGAAACGGCTGCCGGCTGGGAATGGCGGTTCACCGAGAAAAGCGGCGACGCGCAGGTCTTCGCGCGGGCGGCGGCGGACACAGGCACGCGGCTGATTGTGGCAGTAGGCGGCGACGGGACGCTGCATGAAGTCATGAACGGGGTTCTCGGCAGCGGCACGATTGTTGGGTTGATTCCCTACGGCACCGGCAACGACTTTGCCCGTGCGCTCGGCCTGTACGGCAGTCTGGAGATCGCCTGCAAGACGCTCCTGTCGGGCAGTGTCCGAAAGGTAGATGTCGGGGTCATTGAAGGCGAGGGAACCGGCGGGCCGCGCCACTTTTTAGTGCTGGCCGGGACCGGCTATGACGCCCGGACCGCGCAGACAGTCAACTCGGGCATCCGGTTCTTGTCCGGGCCGCTGGCCTACGTTTGGGGCGCGGTGCTGACGCTGCGGCGCTTCACGCCGTTCACGCTGACTTTGACGCTTGACGCTGCTCCGCCGCGCCGTCTCAAAGCCATGTTTGTCTCGTTCGCCAACGCGGAAACCACCGGCGGGGGCATGAAGATCGCGCCGGGGGCGAAAGTAGACGACGGCTGTTTAGATATTTGCCTGGTCGCCGCTGTCTCTAAGCCGACGCTTTTGTATAATCTGACGCAGATTTTCTCGGGAAACCATGTCCGCAGTTCAGCGGTCTCGATGCACAAAGCAAAACGCTTGACGGTAAACGCCGACCCGCCGCAGCCGCTCCTCATTGACGGCGAAGTGTTAGGCACGACGCCTGCGACAATCACACTGCTGCCCGGCGCACTGCCGTTCCTGGTCCCCGCGCCGTGACTTTGGGCATGAACATTGTCATTCCCGCCGGCGGCGAGATCAGCGCCGAGTACGCGGAGCGCATCGGCAGCCCGTACCGCGCTTTGGCGCCGCTGGGGCCAAACAAAACGCCGCTTTTGCAGGTAATTGTAGATACGCTCCGCACCGCCGAACCCGGCGCTAACATAATCTGTGTCGCGCCAAAAGAAGTTTCTGAAGCCGTAGGCGGGGTTGATGTGTGGCTGCCGGCAGGAGCGAGCGGCCCGGAGAACATGCGTCTTGGCCTGAGCCACGCACAGCCCAATCAGCCGGCGCTGCTCTGCACGTCCGACCTGCCGCTGATGACCGCCGAAGGCGTCCGGGCGTTCATCGCCGCCTGCCCTGCAGACGCGCAGATTACGGCTGGCCTCGTTCGCGCGGAGGCTTACGCGCAGGCGTTTCCGGGTGCGCCGCCGTCCGAGTTTACCAAGCTGGCGGAAGTCGGGCCGGTGACGCTGGCCGGGCTGTTCCAAATCCAGCCCGATTTGCTGGCACGCCGGAGCGCACTTTTTGACAGGCTGTTCAGCGCCCGCAAATCGCAGTGGCAGATGGCGGGCATTGCCGGTCCAAAGCTGGTTTGGCAGCTTGCGACAAAAACTTTGCGCTTATCGTCTGTGACGCAGCGGGCCGAGCAGCTTGTCGGCGGCTCCGTCCAAGTTATTCTTGACACCGACCCGACCCTCGCTTACGATGCCGATACTTTAGATGATTACACCTACGCCGAGACCTGTTTTGGAGCCTAATTCGCCGCCGCAGCGTCACTTCATGAGTGAACGCTCCATGCTGACCCGCATTGTCGTGGGCCTTATTGCAGCAGGGGTTTATATCAGCGTCAACTTTGCCACGAATGGGCTGCCGTTTGCCCTCAGCATCGCGCTCATCTCGGTCATCGGCACCAAAGAGCTGTACAACGCGGTCAAAAAGCAGGGCGGGCAGCCTAGTGAGTTTCTCGGCATCTTGGCCTGCGTCGCGTTCCAGTTGTCCGCCTGGTTCCAGAACGGCCAAAAGTTCGCGCCCTACCTGCCCGCGCTGCTGCTGCTGCTGGTCATCACGACCCTGCTGACGGAGCTTGGCAAGCGCCGCCCAAAGCCGATTGTCACGATTGGAACGACGCTTCTGGGGGCGGTGTACGTCGGCTGGCTGTTTTCGTATTTGACTCTGCTTCATGGAATGCAGCCGGGCATGATCCGGTTTTCCGGCGCGAACATCCCGCTTTTAATTCCGCCCATCGCCCACACGACGCCCGGCGAGTGGCTGGTCATCTTTGTTTCCGCCTGCACCTGGATGTGCGACACCGGAGCGCTCTTTTTCGGCAAAGCGCTTGGGCGGCACAAGCTGGCCCCGAATGTCAGTCCCGGCAAGACCTGGGAAGGCACTGTCGGCGGCGTCTTCACGTCTCTAGTCACCGGCGCGGCTTTAGGATACTGGCTGCACCTGCCGATGGTCCACGCGCTCGGGCTGGCTGCCCTCTGCGCTGTCGCCGGTCAGGTCGGCGACCTCTGCGAGTCCGCCCTGAAGCGCGACCTCGGCGTCAAAGACTTCGGAACAGTCCTGCCCGGCCACGGCGGCGTCCTAGACCGCATTGACTCCATGCTCTTCTCCGCCCCCCTCGCCTACTACTACGTCCTCTTCTTTTTAATGCGCGTGCATTAACCTAATTCTCCAATGTCAGACGAAAAGAAGTTTATCACACCGCAGGATTTAGCGGCTCAAAGTCAAGGCCAAAGCCCCTGGTTTGACTTCTATTGTGACCGCCTGGATAACCACTCAACTACTGCTCCGCGGCAAGAGGATGTTACTTACCGTTGCCCTTGCTGCGGCTATCGGACACTCTCTGAACGGGGCGGCTACGACATCTGCTCGGTCTGTTTTTGGGAAGACGATGGGCAAGACGATCAGGATGCGGATACTGTGCGCGGAGGGCCAAATGGTTCAGCTAGTTTAACCCAAGCAAGAGCAAACTACAAAGCGTTTGGAGCTTCCCTGGAGCGCCGCAAGAAAAATGTGCGGTCTCCACGAGCCGATGAACTTTAGGAACCATGACATAAATGTCACGGCTAACCAGCGCGGACGCTACGAAGTACCGCTTCGCGGCACTCAGGCAAAATCCAATTCAGAACCCCGTGAGGGGATATTTTGCAGCGTCTGTACGAATTATTTCGCGCCAACTGTTGTGTCGAGGGCAAGGACTTCGTGGCACAATTCATGGCCGAGCCAGTGCCGAAGCGAGGGCGCGATGTTTGCGGCATCAAACTCAGCGGCGAAAGGAGCCACAATGTCTAAATCGTTAGGACCTGGCTTTCTTGTGACAAAGCTGCCGAAGACCCAAACCTGCCGAAGCAAAAAAGCCGCTTGTACAGCGCTGAGCCATTCCCGGAATATCTGGTGAAGCTCTGCTCGTCTTTCGGTGCCGACACCGAATTGTTCTTCAAACTCTTCCAAAGGCAATTGTAGCATAGATTCCTCCGTGAAAACCTGTGTATCTTAGTCTGGTTCCGGTGCCGGCAGATCGGTGGCGGCGTTATCGGCTTTAGGCATTTTGTGAGCTGGCTTGCGATTGCTGCTGAGTGCCTTCTTCCAAGCAAGGAAAGTTGCGGTTACAAAGAACAGGGTCAATGGCGTGAGGAGGAAGAACAGCTCGCGGTCCGTAGAGCTGACATAAAGCGGGTTGTCTGCGGTCTGCGATTGGCGGTTATGGGCGGCCACAGTCATGACATGCCCCTGCCAGGTCTGCGCGGTAACGGCGTCGCCGGCAGCCAGCAGATCCCAGCAGCGGCTGTCAATGACCTCAGCTTCCTGCGGGGCGGCTTGCCCGCTCCGGAATTTGACGAAGTAGTTTACAGTGCCGCGGGAACCCTCTTCGCGGCGCTTGCTCACCACCTGTTCCGCGAGGAAGACACAGGGCGTAAGGCTGGCGGAAGCGGAGGTTCCAGGGAGGCAGCGGGGAGAGTGACGGTAGGCGTCCGCCTGCTTCCTGTCGCCACTCGATGTCAGAAGGAGCAGGAGAAATCCGAACAGCAGCAGCAGGGAAAGCGCAGAACCGAACAGCAGCGCCTGCTTCAGGGTCTTTGTATCTGTCGGCGGCTGCGAATTGGCTCGAGAGCGCTTCATTGCGGTTTATTCCTGGGCGGCTTTTCCAGACAGAGAGCGCCAGCCGAAGACGCACAGTGTATTGAGGAACAGGGTGATGAAGCCGGCCAGCCAGACAAGCTGATGGTCGTCAGAATAAATATAGCTTGGATTGTCGCGGGTCATTGTTTTGTATCCGGGCGCGTCTACGGCCACGATATGCCCCTGCCAGGTCCTGGTCGTGACGATGGTTCCGGCAGGGACGCGAAACCAGAAGTCGTAGTCTAAAATCTGGATTTCGTGTGGTGCCGTTTGTCCGTTCTGGAGCGTCAGGAAAACATCATCCGCGTTTTTTGCGTGGTGGATGCTGCGCTTGCTGACAAGATGTTCCGCAAGCAGAGTACAGGGAGACAGCGCGGCGGAAGTGAAGGCCCCCGCCACGCAGCCAGGGGACCTTCGGTACAGTTCAAGACGCTTCCTGTCGCCGGGAATGGTGCCAATAATGCCGATCAGCGCCAGCAATCCGAGCAGGCTGATTGACGAGCCGATGAGCAGAATGACAGTCTTCCATTTTCTATCGAAGGACACCAAGGTCCGTCGAGTGCTTTCCGGGATCATCTCTTTTATTCCGGTTCGGGTGTCGGCAGGTCGGTGGCGGTGTTGTCGTCTTTAGGCTTTTTCTGGATCGGCTTGCCGTTTTTGTCGCGTTCTATCGGCGGAGGAAGCAGTTCGATGGACGGGATTTGAGTGCCGTTTGGATGGAACGGGACGCGGCTGAGGCAGAAGGCATCCAGGGCCAGAACGTAGCGGCCATCGGAGCGGCGGGGGCGCGTGACGTTAAGGGTCAGCGTGTGGCGGCCACGAGCAAGCGAAACGCTGCCAAGCTGACTCCAGAGGAACTGGCCGGCGTAGATGTCGCCTGCGGGACGCGCGTCTTCCGACGAGTTCGCGCCGCCGTCATCAAGGGAGTAGGTAAACGGCGAGGACGCGGGCAGCGGGCTGGCGGCGGCCCAAACTTCGTAGGAGCCGGCGGCGTTGACGCTGAACTGGTACTGCGCCGAGTAGCCGCTGCCGCTGTCACCCGTAGACGATGGCGGCGGACGGTCGGTGTCGAGCGACAGGTAGGAGCCGCCGGAGGCTTCCGAGTCGGAAACGAGCGAATCAAACGTATAGGAACTCGCGCCTTCGCCTTCAATCCAGACAAACGGTTGGAGCACTTGGGAAATGTTGTTGATGAAGCGGGCGAAGGCGTTGTAACGCAGATCCGAGGCCTGCGCGGTGGTCGGGATGTCGTTGCGGATGCTGAACAAGCTTTGCTCGTACAGCTCAGTCGGCAGTCCCTGCTGCTTGGCAAGCTTCAAGAGGCGTGTGGCTTCGGCGTCGGCGGCATCGGCGGCATCCGCCGGCAGCGGCACCTGCGAAATATGGGAAAAGATAACCGGGTCCGGGCCGACCGGCACCACCCATTCTCCTTTCTTCTTGTCCACTTTCAGCGGCACGCCCGCGGCATCGGTGATCTGTGCGGGCGAATCTTTGGGGAACGGGAAAGACGCCTGCGTCGCGATGCCGTGCGGGGACCAGACCACAAAGCGCGGCAGCAGGCCATTGGGGTCATTCAGCTTGTAGCCGCGCAGCTCCGGGCCGAGCGTAAACGAGTCACCGCTTTGGAACAGCGCCCCGGCGCGGTACGACGGCAGCCACCAGACGCCGTCCGGCAGATGGCGCACGGATGCGCCGATGCCGGCAATTCCAGCCGGGTACGGCAGAATGCGCGGCTGATGAGTTAAGTCTCGCGCCTCAAACGACACTGCCGCGCCGTAATCGCCCAGCCGCCGGGCATCAGGAGCGCCACTGGATGCTGCAAAAAAGCCCCGCGCCCCAATGTCTTTGAGTGCATCCCAGTCTGTACTGAGGTCCGGCGCTCCGGCATTTTCACCGCTCGCAAGGAGCCAGGTCGTCCTGGGCGTATCTTCCGCCTGGGCAAACGCATAAACGCCCGCCGCTGCACCGTCCATACTCAGGCCGTCAAAGCCGCCCCGCGCTCCCGAGTTTGTGAACAGGCCGCTGCTGCCGCCCCATCCGTACAGCACCGGGACATCGGCGACGCCGCGCTTCAGCACATCGGCCATTGAGTTCATGTAGCCGCGCACGGACTCCAGCCGAAAGTCGTTTAAGTCGTCCCACAGATGCCCGCCGATGCCGTTGTGGTTGAGCACGGCATACGAGACCTTCTTGACGGGGTCGTAGACCGCCGCGACGCCCCGGCTGCCGGACCAAAGCGGCACACAGCGCGACGCCGTCGTGAAGTCCGGCAGGTCATGGTCCCGGATGCCCCACCCTTGATTAAGATCGTCTACATTGTGGTTGTACTTTTTGCCGAGCCATGCCTCAAAGTCTAAGCGGTAGCCATCCGACGTCGGCACGACGCTGTCCACTTCCCCGGCAAAACCCAGCTTGTCGGTCAGCGGGTCCAAAAAGAAGCGAAAGCCCGGCCCAAGCTTCACGCGGCTAAAGAACCCCAAGACGCGGTCTCGGTACTCGTCATACCCCTGCCACAAATCCGGCAGGCGGCTTTCCGGCGTTCCCGGCGCGTAGGCACGTTGCGGATACAGCAGCAGCACGTCATCGCTGCTTGGCGCTCTTAAATTGACTTCCGCCGTCTCGCCGCTGATTTGGGCCATGCCGCTTTCGTCTATTTCTTTGTCGTGGCTGGACACCAGCACATAAAACGCCCCGGTCAGACCCGGAATACGGCTAAAGCGTGTCGGCCCGCCCACCGCCGGTGACGGGTTCCGGTACACAGCCGGCTTGATGACGGTTCCGACCAGCGGCGTCTCCGGCCTGTCGGCAATCCGCAGGCCATACTGGAAACCGTGGGCATCCAAGTAGTCTAAAACCCGCTGCACGGCGGCAGGCGACGCATGGGTCAGCCCCAGCGTTCCCGCCGACAGCAGCACATCATGGACGCCGTTTTTCGCCAGCACATCCAAAGCCGCTTTGTCTTTGGCCCAGTTGTCATCCGTCGGCAGGTCCGTCCAAGTCGCGGGCACAAAGCTCGCCCCCACCGGCAGGTACGGCGTCCCGTCCCATGTCAGTCCATGCGCCTGTCCGACACTCCACGCATGGCTCGCCCCTTGCGCGTCCGAATATATCCCGCTCGCCTGCGGCTTCAGCAGCGCCGGAGGCGCAGCGACAGAGGGCGCAGTTTTATTATTGGCCGCAAACAAAGGCGTCGGCAGAAGGGCCAGCGCGAGTAGAAGTTTTGGGAGGTGTTTCATAAAAGAGTGGAAGGAGAAGCACTATAGGAACCATGACATAAATGTCACGGCTATTGGGCGAGGACGCCACGAAGTACCGCTTCGCGGCACTGGGAAATTATTTGACTCTGAACCCCGCGAAGCGGGTGTTTCGTGGCGTCTGCGCCCAATAGCCGTGTGTTTTAACACATGGTTCTTCGTAGCCCTCGAACAGTCTCTGGAGTTCGTCCGGCAGGGGGTCGTCAAAATCATCCGGCACAACAAACTGCCCTTCCGCAAGTCCAATTGGGCGTCGCGCCAATTTATACCTATCAACTCTAAGTAAGTCATACGGTTTGACTTCTTCAACCGTGACACGGTAAACCCAGAGAAAGACCTCGCCGACAGAAATGTCTCGCTCATGTGGATACGTTTGCCTTTGGCTACATCCGTTCCGGGGCAGACAGTCCCAAAAGCGCAAGCGTGTTTTGCAGGACGATTTGGGTGGCGTGGACTAGCACCAATCGCGCTTTGAGTGTTTCGGGGTCGTCGCAGACGACGCGCAGGGCCGGTGTGCGGTTGCCGGCGTCATAGAACGAGTGGAAGACGGCGGCGAGGTCGCGGGCGTACTGGACCAGGCGCTGAGGGGCGTACTCGGACGCGGACAGGGCGATTTCATTGGGAAGCTCGCTCAGCTTCTTGATGAGGTCGGTTTCGGTGTCTTCGGTGAGCAGTGCTAGATTGGCACCAGCGGCATTTGGAACCGTTACGTTTTTGTCTTCGCGGGCGCGGTCAATGGCCTGCACAATTCGGGCGTGGGCATACTGGACGTAGTAGACCGGGTTGTCTTTGTCGGTCTTGCGGGCCAGATCCATGTCAATGTCTAACGCCGAGTGCGGGGAGCGCATCAAAAAGAAGAAGCGGGCGGCGTCTTTTCCGATCTCGTCAATCAAATCGGCTTTCAGCTCTAGAATATTGCCTTTGCGCTTGGACGACATGACCAGCTCGCCGTTTTTGACGATAGAAACAAGCTGGTACAGCAGGACGTGGAGGCGGGCCGGGTCGTAACCTAAAGCTGCGATGCTGGCTTTGGTGCGGGCGACGTAGCCGGCGTGGTCTGCGCCCCAGACGTTGATGGCTTTGTCGAAGCCACGATCAAACTTGTCTTTGTGGTAGGCCACATCCCCGGCAATGTACGTTGCCGTGCCGTCGGCCCGCATCAGGACGCGGTCTTTGTCGTCGCCGAATTCGGTGGATTTGAGCCACAGCGCCCCGTCTTTTTCGTAGGTAAAGCCGCGCTCGGTCAGGGTCTGAATGGCCGAGTCAACACGCCCGTCAGCATGGAGCGTGGCTTCGCTGAACCAGGTGTCGAACGTGACGCCGAACGCGGCTAAATCAGCTTTCTGCTGGGCAATCATGCCGTCCTGCGATAAATCTCTAAAGGTGCGGATGGTCTGCGGATCATCCCGGTCGGCGTTTTCGAATTCGCTGCCGTGATTGTCCAAGATGCGCCGCGCGACATCGGTGATGTAGTCGCCCCGGTACATTTCGTCCCATTCGGCGTCTCTGTGGCCCAGAAGCTCGCGGTAGCGGAAGAAAACGGACAGACCGAAGTTGTTCATCTGGACCGAGTTCAGCGCATCGTTGATGTAGTATTCGCGGGACACGGCGCAGCCGGTGGCGGCCAGCAGGGACGACAGCGTGTCGCCGATGGCGGCGTTGCGCCCGCCCGCGACAGTGATGGGGCCGTTCGGGTTAGTAGACACGAACTCAACCACGACACTTTGGCCCGTCCCGCCGTCGGTCTTGCCGTACTCTTTGGCCGCCGCTTCGATGCGCCGCAGGATGTCTGCCAGCCAGTCCGGGCGCAGGGTCAGATTGATAAAGCCCGGCCCGGCGATCTCGGCGGCGGCAATCACTGCGTCGCCGCCAATCGGCAGATGGCTGACGATTTTGCCGGCCACATCGCGCGGATTCATGCCGAGAGTGCGGGCGAGGCCGAGCGCAACAGAAGTCGCCCAGTCGCCGTGCGATTTCTGCTTGGGCATTTCCAGTGTGACGGCGGGCAGCGCGTCCAGTGCCAGTTCCCCATTGGTCTTCGCCGCTTCCAATGCCTGCACAATGAGTTCCGCGAGTTGTTCCTTGATCATAAGTTTTCCAAATAGATAAACGGGACCCACCCGTCACAAGTGACTGCCCTCCCGAAACGGGAAGGCGCAGAGGTTCCTATTGCAGCCAGTGTGCCAGACCGGGCCAGAGCCGTTCCGCGCCGGTCAGAAGGGCGATGACGACAGCGTAGCCGACAAGTATCTGGCCGATGCCGGCGGTCCAGATCCGGCGCAAGGGCAAGAAGCGTGGGCGCTCGCGCCGCTCCAAGCGGCGCTGATGACGGGACAGCACTTGCTCGGCGGCGTAGATCGCCCCAGCAATTTGACGGTCGGTGGCGGGACGGGTGGCGAAATACTGCTGGACCCAGCCGCCGACGCGCCGCCAGTAGATGAGCGTGAACGGCCCGGAAAGCATGGCAGCCAGTGTCACCGAGTCGAGAAGCTCCCACGACGACGCCTGCGTCAGTGTGAAGACGCCGAGAAACAGAAGCAGAAAGAGCGTGAAGCCGGCGAACAAGTTGGTGCCGCAGCGCGGATGCACGCGCGGCATGGTGCGAACCATTTCCACCGAGAGCGGCGCGTGCCACTCGACGCAGTGGACGACCTGATGCTCGGCGGCGTGGATGCCCGACAGCGGTACTAAACGCAGCAGCCCAAAGACGAACGGCAGCGGCAGCCAGGGGGAGATCGCCGACAGCCAGAGCGGCAGCCCAAACGGCAGGCGGCTTTCCCAAAGCCCAAGCGCCGGCAGATGCGCCGCAGCGAAGCGGCTGACGACATGCGCCAGAACTTGTGCCAGCAGCGCCAGGCCGCTCATGGTCATGCCGGTGAGAACCAGCCCCCAAAAGCCCGCGCCGCCGCTTGAAACGCCGTCATGCAGGTAGACGCCCAGCGGGGTCGCCATACCGCCGAGGCGCGGCGGGGCGGCAAGGGCCGCCGGAGCGGAGAAAGGCCGTGAAAGGACGGCGACAATGCGGCCTTCCGCGTCCCGCAGCGGCAGCGACGCTTGGCCGGACGCTTGCAGCGCGTTCAGCGCCTCCTGCAGGCTTGTTGTAGCTGGGATTGTTTGGGCGGCGGGCCTCAAGGCCGTCAGCGCGTCATGTTCCATCACTGTATCATACCAGAAAATCGGGAAAAACGCTCCCGAAAATGGTGTCAGCGCAGCCCTAAAGAACCGGCGCGAATGCTCCATAATACAACTGTACGCAGTCGCCGAAGCGCAGCTCATGCCGGGGCAATTAGGGACCGGAGACGAAACGGTTACTTAGCTCGCCTCCACTGCCCCAAACGGAGCGACGCGCTGCGCCGCCGCGCACATCCATCCAGTGGCAGGATGCCACTTTTATTTTCACAGCCGTTTCCGGTCTTAGACAGCCGGAAACATCAGGGAGGAAATTCATGTCTACACGAATTAACACCAACACCGTTGCGTTTGATGCGTCCATCAACCTCAGCAAGAACACCGACGCCGAGTCGCAGGACATCCAGCGCTTGTCGTCGGGCCTGCGGATCAACTCCGCCGCCGATGACCCGTCCGGCTACGTTCTGTCCCAAAGCCTGCAAGCCCAGTCGGGTTCCTTGACCCAGGCGACGAACAACACCAACGATGCCATCAACGTCGTCAAGACCGCCGAAGGCGCTTTGACCCAGGTTCAGTCGCTTCTCGTCAATATCCGCCAGACCATTGTTCAGGCCGCGAACGTCGGCACCAACAACTCGACCGCGCTGACCGCCGATGCCCAGGCCGTCTCCGACTCGGTCGCTTCGATTGACCGGATTGCTTCCACAACTCAGTTCAACGGCAAGAACCTGCTCGACGGCTCTGCTTCTTCGGCAGGCGCGGCCTTCACCGCCGGCAGCGGCTCGGTCACTCCCGCCACCGGCAAATCCTTGTCGGTCGCCTCGCAGGGCGTCGCTTACGGCGCAACAGCCATCGCCAGCGGCAGCGTCGTCCTTACCGCCGGCGTGGCGGATACGGAAAAAGCAGTCTTCGCGACTCCCGCCACTGTCACGACCGACACTTACGGCGGCTCGTTCACCATCGGCGGCAAATCCGTTTCGCTCTCCGGCACAGCCAACACGCAGACCGACATCCAGACGGCCATTGCCCAGCAGACCGGCCTCAACTATACGGTCACCGGCGACTCAAAGGTTGGCTTGACGTTCACGAACGCCGTCACCGGCGCTCCAGCCGCCGCAGCGGACTTCTCGAACCTGACGGCCAGCACGGCGACCGGCGCAGTCACAAGCTCTGTCACAGCCACCGGCGCGGCAGCTTACCTGACGGTCAACGGGCAAAAAAGCGACACGATCAGCGCAGACGGCACGACGTACAGCTTCACTAAGGGCCAGCTTAAGGGTCTGTCTTTGACGACCAGCACACCCGCCGTCGCCGGAACCCCCACAACTTTGGGCACATTCAGCGCAACCGCCGACAAGGCAGTGTCTGGAAACAACCTGCAGTTCCAGATCGGCTCCAACCAGAACCAGACGATCCAGCTTTCCATCGGCAGCACAAAGTCCAACAACGTCGGCAACTACACCGACAGCTCAGGCAACTCCTTTAAGCTGCAGGACCTGCTCAGCGGCGGCGCTCTGGACCTGACGGATGTCACGGGGAAATCGCAGCAGACGGCGCTCGGCGTTATTGACCAGGCCATCAAGGACATCTCGGCGGCGTCGGAAAAACTCGGTTCCACGCAGACAAACGTCCTTCAGTCCAACATCAACAGCTTGGCCGTGTCTCAGTCGAACAACGACAGCTCGCTGTCCACCGTCCGCGACACAGACCTGGCCGCAACGGTTGTTGACTACACCAAGAACCAAATCCTGGTTCAAGCCGGCACCAGCGCCCTGTCGTATGCCAACCAGGCCCCGCAGGCAATCCTGAAGCTTCTTCAGTAATTCGCTTCAGTGACAGACGGATCAGTAAGCCACGTGTTGAGAGGGCCGCTTCGGCGGCCCTCTTTTTTTGCGTCGGCCAGCGGCTTGCTGCCCCCTATTTTCAGCCGCCTGCACGAACCGTGCCTGTCACCGGGTATACTGAACCTATGAATAATCATTTGTCCAAAGCACGGGCGGCGCAGGAGTCGGGTCTGGTCAGCCTGGAACCGCTGGCGGCGGCGATTTCGGCCTGCTGGACAATTGGTGCCTTTGGCCGACAGCGACTTTATATTTTGTCCGGCAAGTTCGGCCCGGAGCAGCGTTTTTGCAGCCGTTATGTCGTGTATCCCGAAAGCGGCCCGGAGCAGCCCCAGGCCAGCCGCTGGCGCTTCTGCCTTCTGCACGGCCAGCAGGACTACACGAAAGGCCGCCTGGATATTTTGCAGGACCGGATTGCGGAGCTTCCCAATCCCACCGGCATCATGGAGCATTCTATGATTTTAGGAACCGCCGAAACCGCCCGTCTCGCCCAGCAGGAATGCATTACCCACGCGGTTGCTTCTGGAAGCGGCAAAGTGGAAGCGCCTGCGGACGCGGCGGAAGAAGTTCTCGTGGAAGCGGCTGCTTAGGCACCTACCCCGGTTAGGAACCTATCCCGGCAGGTTCTCGCCGGGCCAGCACCATTCGCATTCCGAACTTTGGGCGCAGTGTGATAATGGGCTGTGTCGCGACAACCTGCCCCACTGCGAGGCGCATCCGCCACTGCTGACCCAAAGTCGCCAGCAGCAGCAGCGCCTCCATCCACGCAAACTGTTCCCCAATACACACGCGCGCACCGCCGCCAAATGGAAAATACGCAAACTTCGGACGCGCGGCTTCCGCTTCCGGCGTCCAGCGGTCCGGGTCGAACTGCTCGGGGCTTGTCCAAAAACGCGGATCATAGTGCGTCACAGCCTGTGCCATGAGCACGATGTCCCCCCGGCGCAGCACACATCCAGTCTCGTTCTCAATCGCATAGTCAGACAAAACGCGGCGTCCGACAACCCAGGCCGGCGAGTACATCCGCAGGGACTCGGCTAGAACGCGGCGTGTGAACGGCAGGTTTGGCAGGTCCTCCAGCACCGGCGTCCGACCGGCAAGCACTGTATCCAGCTCGGCATGAAATTCGGCTTCGGCGTCCGGGTGCTGCGAGAGCAGGAACCATGTCCAAGCCAGCGCATTTGCTGTGGTCTCATGCCCCGCCAAAAAAATCGTCAAAGCCTCGTCGCGCACCTGCAGGTCCGTCATGCGTCCGCCATCGTCTTCGTCGCGGGCCAGCAGCAGCATAGACAGCAGGTCGCCCCGGTCTATGCCGGACGCCCGGTGTTCTTCAATCAGGCGGTAAATTGTCGTATCCAGACGGGCGCGGGCCGCCGCGAACCGGCGGACACCGGGCAGCGGCAGGTGCTCCAAAAGGTCCGCCAGCGGCAGCATCAGCAGATGGAACAATCCGATAATCTCGGTGACGGCATCTCCGATCTCGCCTGTCTCGTCCTCCACTTCGGCATTAAAAAGTGTTTTGCCGACAACGGCCAGCGCGAGATGCATCATCTCCTCGGACATATCGCGCGTCTCGCCGTCTGCCCAGCGGGCACTGGTTTTAAGCGCGTAGCCGGTCATCTCTTCGGCGTAGGCGGCGATGCGCTGGCGGTGGAACGCCGGCTGGATCAAGCGCCGCTGGCGCAGATGAATTGGGTTCTCGCTCGTGAGCAGCCCTTCGCCAAGCAGCTTTTTGATCTTTTCCAAGCCCCGGCCCTTCTTGAACTGCTTTTGCCGGGTGACGAAAATGTCTTTGATCAGATCGGGATGGCTGACGAGAAACATACGCTGACGAGTGATCGGCAGGCGCACGACATCGCCGTGGGCGGCGGCCTTGCGGAGATACGCGATTGGATCGCGCCGGAACGCAAGCAGAGCCTCACCGGGAAAGCGCTGCGGCATCAAAGGAACATGCGAAGTCATAGACAGATTATACCCGGCGTTTATCTTTGGCCTCTTAGGGTACACTGACAGCACCGAACTTTCGGGCGGCGCCGCCCCCACCCCGCTCACGCTACACCCAGGAAATCTTCAATGTTCATTCGTATCGGCTACGACATTATCTTTGACTTCGCCGCGCCCACGCCCATGATGCTGCTGCTGAACACCAGTCCCGAAGAAGCGCCCCGGCTGCTCAGGCCGGACGAGCCGCGCACGGAGCCGTTCGTGCCGATGACCGAGTTCCGGGACAATTTCGGCAACCGCTGCCACCGTTTAGTTGCCCCGAAAGGCCGCCTGCGGCTGTTCAACGATACGGTGGTAACCGACAGCGGCGAACCGGATGTCATGGCGACTGATGCCCCACAGCATCCCATTGAAGAGCTGCCGGACGAATGCCTGCAATTTCTGCTCGGGAGCCGCTACTGCGAAGTCATGGAAATGCTGCCGGTGGCCTGGGACCTGTTCGGGCATACGCCGCCCAACGCCAAGCGGGTGCAGGCCATCTGCGACTGGGTGTTTAACAACGTCGAGTTCGGCTACAAGTATGCCCGGCCTACCAAAACCGCGCTGGACGTGTTCCATGAGCGGCGCGGGGTCTGCCGGGATTTTACCCATCTGGCGGTGACGCTTTGCCGGTGCATGAATATCCCGACCCGCTACTGCAACGGCTACATGGGCGACATCGGCGTCCCGGAAAGTCCTGACCCGATGGACTTTAATGCTTGGATGGAAGTGTATCTTGGAGGACAGTGGCGAATGTACGACCCGCGCCACAACACGCCGCGCATCGGGCGCATCGTGCTGGCGCGGGGCCGCGACGCCGTAGACGTTGCCATGACCACTGCGTTCGGGTCTAACACGCTGGTTCAGTTTACAGTCATTACGGAAGAAACGGAAGAACCCCTTCCCTAACAGGGGAGGGTGCCGAGCATTAGCGAGGCGGAGGGGCTTTTTTCTCTAATGCGCCCACGGCGGGTTCGCCGCAGCGATCTGAATGCCGGGGTACTGCGGGGTGCCGTCGGCGTTTTTGGTTCCGGTGGTGCCGACGTAAATCGTGATTTTCCCGGTGGCGTTGTCCCGCAGCAGCATTGTCGGCGTCGTCTGGATGCCGAGCGAGTCGGCGAACGCAACCGCCGCTTCCATCTGGGGCTGCCCCTGCCCGGCGTCGAATGCGGTCCGGAACTTCGCTTTGTCCAGCCCTGCCTGTGCGGCGTAATCGCCGTAGTAGCCCGGTTCCAGGTTGTCCTGATGCGTGTACAGAACGTCGTACATCGGCCAGAACTTGCCTGAAGCGGCGGCGATCTCCGACGCCTGCCCGGAAGGAAGCGCCCACGGGTGCATCTGCGGGAACGGGCGATGCAGGAAAATCAAGTTCACCTGAGACGGGTACTTTTTCAGCATTTCTTCCAGCACGGGGTACGCTTTGCCGCAATTCGGGCATTGAAAATCACCGAACTCAGCGATTGTATAAGGGGCGTGGGCGCTGCCCCGCGCCGGCGCAGCCGCATGGCTGACGATCTGCGGCCACTTTGCTTCCAGCACAGCCGGGTTTAAGACCAGGGCGGGAACAGGCGCGGGCGGCTTGATCTCGCCGCCGTTGCCGCCGACGGTCTTGATCCAAAAAATCAGGCCGCCGAGCAGGATCAGCCAGATAACCAGCAGAACCGCTTGTTTAGCCGGCCCGGATTTTTTTCGCCTGCCGACAACTTCTTCGGTATCGCTCGGGCGCGTTCCATTAACCATGAAGTTCCTGTCTTTCCAATTCTTGACTTTCCGGCTGCCGGCCTTTTGAGCTTCGGCGGCGGGCGGCTCGCCACTCCCAGGCAGCCGTGCAGAAGAGAAGCGTCATCACAATCGCCGACGACCGGCACCACCAGCAAGTCTTGCCGATCTCGGCATAAGCAATCCACTGCAAAAACCAGGAATACAAAACGCCCCCGGCACTGAACAGCCCTACCACAAGGTGCAGGCTGCGGTCCAGACGCGCGTTTTCCGTGCCGAGCCGAAGCATGGCAAGTGTCAGCAGCAGCACATAACCAGTCAGCCCCAGCAACGCTACGGGAACATGATGCACCACGATCAAATCCACATGAGACCAGACCGAAGCTGCCACCGCCGCGCAGCCGCCGCCGGAGCTGCACGGCAGATCCTGCCGCGCCACCTCCGCCCACCAGAGCGTTCCGGCGATGCCGGCCCCGGCGAACGACAAGAACGCTTCAGCGGCCACGAAAAGCGGGCGATTTGGGGCAGCACTGTCCATGCTCTTATTATAACCCGGCAGCCGTCGAAACGCAAGCAATCGGCGAAGAAGCTTAACTCGAAGAAGCTTAACTCACGGATGCGGGGGAACGGTCACGCAGTACGGTAAATAACGTGAGCAGCAGAAGCAGCGGCATTTGGAACAGGGTAGAGACCTGCTCGTACTCATGGTGCATTCGGTCGAAGTCGGTCATTTTGCCCTGCGCCTGTGCCAGGTCCATTGCAGGCGTCAGGCCAAACGCGAGATACAGCACAGAGGCCAGCAGCACAAGCGTTGTCACCAGACACGCGCCGGTCCAGCGGCGGGATGCCCAAGGCAGCAGCAGAAGGCCCGCCGCCAGCATCACGCCGGTGCAGGCCATGGAGAGAAAGTTAAAGAGGCGCAGACTGCCGCCGACCACCGCCCCTGCCAGCGCATTCTGCCCCGGCACGTTGCCTGCAAGCGCCGGCGCAGAGCGGACTGCATGAAACGCCGTCGGCGCGACCAGTGCGCCAATCGCGACCAGCCCGCCCAGCCACAAAGCCAGCGCCAGCAGGTTTAAGGCGCGAAGAAGAACAAGGAAAAGCGAGTTTGAGGCAGATGGAATGTTCATGGCATCGAAGCGAGACTGCCAGGAACATGATACACTGCTGGCTTGGGGGCTGTCAAGGCCAGATAAACCCACTTTATACCCAGAGGATTTGTGCATCCTGGTTTCGTAAGGAACGGCACCGGGGCAAGGCCCTCTCTGCGGGTTTTTTGCCCCGCCTGCTTTGTTGTTCGAGAGTGACACATTTCACATCCATAGTGTGACCTGCGTTTCTTCCCCCGCCTCAAATTCCCTCTATAATACAAACATCAAACCAAGCCAAGCGCAAACAAGCCAAAGGCAAAAAAGGAAACCCTGACATGAAAACTCTTCTGCATCGCACCAGCATTGTCGCACTGACCGCCGCTCTGACCATTCTCGGCAGTGGGGCCGGCTACTGCGGCGACATCAACCCGCAGCCGCTGCCTCCCTGCCATCACATGCCCATGATCATTCAGTTCATGCTGAACCTCGTGCATCAGCTTCACGTCTAGGCCACTGGATTGATCCTCGCTGAAAACAAACACAAGGCCGCTGGCATTACGCCAGCGGCCTTTTCTTTTGCGGTTTACTCAACCAATCCTCCACAGTGCGAGCAGCGGCAGCATGGAAGAATACATGGCCCAAGCACCACAGTAGATCAGCAAATTTACGGTGAAAACAGCCCACGAAGGGAATCGGACCCTTGACCTCTTCTTTACCAAAGAAGTGCTCTACCACTGAGCTACGTGGGCGGGAAGCTGTTCTGTTTGCGGAGAGTATGACACAGTTTTTAGAATTTTGCAACCTATCTCACGCCGCATCACTTGTATTTCTCCAGTCTGCTCTTCTTCAAAAAACCCAGCAAAATTACCAATTTTTTTGCTCGCTAAGAGTGCGAGCAAAAATCGTGTCTGCCTGATGGTTTGCTTCCTAAAAGCTTCGGGTATCTCAGGCTTGTCGAATACAGCGTCAAAGAAGCAGATAAGCGCGGGGCGTTTTTTGATCCAACACGGCTCGCAAACGACACCGAAGACGAACGCAGAACCAAGGAATACAAAAATGTCTAAAACAGTCGTGGGACTTTTTCCCCATACTCAGGATGCACAGGCCGCCCTGCGCGATTTGGAAGCCATCGGCATCCAGCGCAGCTCCGTTCAAGTCATGGAAAGTGATTCACGCGGCAAGGTGCTCAGCTCGCTGACCGGCGCCGGCGTCCCCCAGGATGACGCCCAAATCTATGCTGAAGGTGTCCGCCGCGGCAGTGCGCTTGTGGTCGGCACCACGGATGATGACAAGGCAGACGAGGCCGTGGCGATTCTGGACCGTAACAACACGATTGACATTGACAAGCTCGGCTCTCGCTACCGCGAAACCGGCTACAGCCGCTTCGACGAGACACAGGCCGCCTACACCGAGCCGGACCTGACGACCGAGCGTGACCTGAACAAGCAGATCACGATCCCCATTGTCGAAGAGCAGCTTCAGGTGGGCAAGCGGGAAGTGCAGCGCGGCGGGGCGCGGATCCACGCGTTCGTCACCGAGCGGCCAGTCGAAGAAAGCGTCACTCTGCGCGAAGAGCATGTCACAGTCAGCCGTCAAGCAGTAGACCGCCCGGCAACCGACGCCGATTTTCAGACCAAAGACATTACTTTGACCGAAACCAATGAAGAAGCCGTTGTCGGCAAAACTTCGCGCGTGGTGGAAGAAGTCGTTGTCGGCAAGACTGCGACCGACCGCACCGAGACTGTCCATAATACGGTTCGGCGCACCGATGTCGAAGTAGACGAAATTGACAGCACGCGAACAAATCGCTAACGTCCCTAGCAAGACCCACCCAAGCTTTTTAGCACAAACCAAACAAGGAGACAGAACAATGGCAATGGCAGACAAGAACATCAACTACACTGATACGCAGGACGACTCCGTCCATGACAGCGTGACCGGCGTTTCCGCCCACCCCGGCACGGAACCCGCAACCGGCCATGATGTCAAAGAAGGCGGCGTCATCGGCGCAGTCGGCGGCGCAATTGTCGGAGCGCTGGCCGGCGGCCCAATCGGGGCGGTGATCGGCGCAGTCGCCGGCGGCGCAGCTTCGGCAGCCGCCGTCAATGTCGTGGACAAGCACGACAACGATTACGACCGCACGGTCGGCAGTACGGCTGGCGGCAATGATGCGGCAATCGGCACGGCAGGAACGACAAACGCTTACGCAGATACCACTTACACCGGCACGACAGCGGCAGCGTCTGATCCCTACGCCACCACCGGCACCACCACTTCGGGCTACAACAGCAATCTGAGCCAAAATACCGGCACCGTCGGCACAACCGGCGAGGCAGTTATCCCAATCGTGGAAGAAGAGCTGGAAGTCGGCAAGCGGCAAGTTGAGGCCGGCGGCGCACGCATCCGAACCGGCGTTGTTGAAACTCCCGTCGAGCAGTCGGTCAATTTGCGCGAAGAGCATGTCACGGTCAGCCGCCACGCAGTTAACGAGCCGGTGACCGACGCCGCAGCCGCCTTCAAGGAGCAGAACTTTGAGGTGACCGAAACGGACGAAGTCCCAGTAGTCGCGAAAACGGCGCGTGTGGTGGAAGAAGTCGTTGTCGGCAAGACCGCGACCGAGCGCACCGAGACTGTCCATGATACGGTTCGGCGCACCGATGTCGAGGTCGAGGACTTAACCGACGGCACCACCCGGCGCTGATCTGTTTGGGACCAAGTTGATTTCCTGCGCCCAGAGGAAAGGCCTTAACCGGGCCGATTTCTCTGGGCGCATTTTTTGGCATATGAAGGAAGACTTTAATGGCAGATATGACGACGACCGATGTTTTCACTGATGCTCAGGCTGCAAAGATTGTAATTTTTGAGGGCGGCACGCGCGGGATGCTCATGTCTTCTCCGCTGCCGGCGGCTCCAAACGGCATGGTTGAAATCCTGCTGGATAACGGGCAGCACCTGCTGGTAGCCTTTGAGGAATTAGTTCCGCAGGAAGAAGGCAGCTACCAGGTTTCTGCTCGTCCTGTGGACTTCAGCTCCAGCCAAGGCACAACGGCAGAAGACAAGATTGCAGAAGACAAGATTGCAGACCTGCAAATTATCCCGCTGGCAGAAGAAAGCCTGACTGTCGGCAAGCGCGAAATTGAAACAGGACGTGTGCGCTTCCGAACCGAGGTGACCGAGCGGACCGAGACCGTAGACCAGCCACTGCTCCGCACCGAAGTCAGCACGCGCCGGGTAGAAGTCAACCGGTTTGTGGACACGCTGCCTGCGGTTCGCTACGAAGGCGACACAATGATTGTGCCGATTTGGGAAGAAGTGCTTGTTGTCGAAAAGCGTCTGCGGGTCAAAGAAGAAGTGTATATCACCCAGGTTCAAACCGAGCATCACGCACCCCAGACAGTGACCCTGCGCTCGGAAACTTTGGTCGAAGAGCGGCTGCCTGCGGAAAACTTTGCATCTGTTTAGTTCTGTGAGCACGGTTATGGTACAATAAAAAACCTGAATACTGAAATGTCCCAGAAAGACCCTTCAAAGTGCCTGACCGCCTCCGTATCCTTGTAATAGACGATGACCCGCTGGACCGCGAGGCGCTCCAGCGTGCCTTAAAGCGGGATGCTTTAAAGTATGACACGATTGCCGCCGATTTAGTGGAAGTGGAGAACCTGGCTTCAGCCCGCGAAGCGCTCCGCCGGGAGCAGTTTTCCTGTATTTTTTTGGATTATCTGCTTCCCGACGGCAGCGGGCTGGAGCTTCTTACGGAGATTCGTGACCAGGACCTGCACACGCCGGTAATTGTCCTGACCGGCCAGCGTGACGAGCAGACCATGCTGGCATTGATGCAGGCCGGCGCGGTGGACTATGTGCCCAAGTCCGTGCTGTCGCCTGAGCTTGTCGCCCGGTCCGTCCGCTCTGCCATTCGCTTCGAGCAGGTGCAGCGCGAAAAGCAGACCGCGCTGGACGCTCTTGGCGTCCGCGACAATGCCATTGCCGCCGCCTCTAACGGCATTGTGATTTCCGATGCCAGGCTGCCGGATTATCCGATTGTTTACGCGAACCCGGCCTTCTTTGCGCTTTCCGGCTACTCTGAAATGGAAGTGATCGGCCACAACTGCCGCTTTCTGCAGGGCCATGGCACGGACCCGGAGCCGGTGCGCGAGCTGCGCAAGGCAATCCAGGAGCAGCGGCCGTTCCAGACTCTGATTTTGAACTACCAGAAGGACGGTACGGAATTCTGGAACGAAATTGCGGTCTCGCCGGTCCGTGACGCCCACGGCGAGGTGACGCATTTTGTCGGCATCCAGACCGATGTCACCGCCCGGCAGCGCTCCAGCGCCGCACGGAAAGTGATCACAGCAGAGCTGGGAGAAACCGTGGCCCTGCTGGACACCCTGCTCAGTTCCGCACCGGTCGGCTTTGCGTTTTTTGACCGCGACCTGCGTTGCCAGCGCGTTAATGACACGCTGGCGCAAATCACCGGGCTGACGGCGGAAGACATGCTCGGGCGGACAGTTCCAGAAGTTCTGCCGAGCATGGAGACGATTGTCAGCCGAAGCCTGCGGCCGGTTTTGGAGACAGGGCAAGCGCAGATCGGCGTGGAAGTGCGCGGGGTGACGCTTGCCGAGCCGGACCGTGAGCGTTTCTGGCTGAGCAGCTACTACCCGGTGGACGATGCGGCGGGGAGCCGGCTCGGGGTTGGCGTCGTTGTCGTTGAAATTACGGAGCGCAAGGAAGCGGAAGAAGCGCTGCGGCAGTTTCAATTTCTCAGCGATAAAGCAAACGACCCGTTCTACTTGATGGACAGCGCAGGCAGATTTGTTTATGTGAACGAAGCGGCGCTGCAGTCACTTGGGTACACACGGGCGCAGATGCAAACCCTGCGCGTGCCGGATGTTGATGTCCGCTATCAGGAGGCGGAGTTTGCGGCCCTGTTCCAGCAGGCCCAAAGCGAGTCTCTGCCTCCCTTTGAGTCGGAGCAGCGGCGGGCAGACGGCAGCACATTCCCGATTGAAGCAAGCATCAGCATTCTGATGGTTCGGTCTCAGCCGCTGCTGTTCGCCAGTGTTCGCGACATCACTGAGCGGCGCCGTCAGCAGGAAGAGCTGGCCGCGCTGTACGAGCGCGAGCATCGCATCGCGGAGTCTTTGCAGCGGTCCCTGCTGAACAAGCCGCCGGCCAGCATTCTCTCCGGCCTGGATGTGGAAACAATTTATCGGCCCGCGTGGGACGAGGCGCTGGTGGGCGGCGACTACTTTGACGTGTTCGCGCTGGACGGCGGGCGCCTGGCGCTGGTTGTCGGCGACGTGTCCGGCAAGGGACTGGAAGCGGCAAGCCGCACGGCGGAGATCAAATACACGCTGCGGGCTTATTTGCGCGAGCATTCCGATGCGGCGTCGGCGCTTAGCCGTTTGAACGCTTTCTTGTGCGAGTCGCAGGCCATGGAAGCCGGTTCAGACGAGTATTTTGTCGTGATGACGCTGGCCGTCATCGAGGCGGCAACCGGGAAAACGCAGATCGCCGTGGCCGGCTCCGAGCCGCCGATCCTGCTGCACGCGAATGGCATGTACGACGAAATTTCCGTCAATGGTGTCCCGCTTGGGATCGCCCCCAAAGCCGAATATACCGGCAAAGACCTGTACCTGGAAACTGAGGATCTGCTGCTCGTGGCGACCGACGGCATCACTGAAGCACGCAGGGGCAGTGAGTTCCTCGGCAACGACGGCATGGCGCGTCTCGCCGTCGAAGCGCTGCCACTCGGGTCCTTGGAAGAGATCGGTCAGGCGATCCTGGCAGGCGCAAAGTCGTTTGCGGGGGACCGGCTGCACGACGACATCTGCCTGCTGCTGGCCCGGCGTAAATAAAAACGAGACACCAAAACAAAACGAGACACCAAAACAAAAACACCCAAGCTTTCCGAAGAAAGCCTGGGTGAAACTTTTGATGGGCCGGACAAGTTTCGAACTTGTGTAGGCTTGCGCCGACGATTTTACAGACC
>CAXSZN010000018.1:0-74699 GCA_964241935.1 uncultured Armatimonadales bacterium | reverse complement strand
GAAGCGGTACTTTGTGGCGTCTGCGCCCAATAGCCGTGTGCTTCAGCACATGGTTCTTGAAGCCTCCTGTTCCTCGCCCGTATCCCGCTTCACTCGCCGCTCTTACTGCTTGACGCCGCTAAGTCATGGCTTGCCGAATCGGTCGCAACAACGTCCCACTCCGTGCCGTAGCGGCGCAGGGTATAGGACACATATACCGTCTTTTCCGGACTGAGCGCCGTACCATCGGCACTTGGATCGGTTCCTGATTGGTCAAACGGCACCGTTCCCGTGTCGCTGCCGCTGTCCGTGGTGTCGGTCGCCCGGTAGACATGAGAGCCGAACGCCGTCACGTCGCCGTTTTTCAGCTTCCGCAGGCGCGTGAAGTTGAATGAGACGGTGTGCAGGCGATCCAAAGCGTCCCGCGTGATCTGCGAAAAGTCGCTGGATGCAATGGAGTAAGAATACTTGCCATCCAAGAAGACCGAAATGCGCGTGTCGGGGTCGCGCAGATGCTTCTTGACTAAGTCAATGCTGCCGTCGGTCCAGGCATGGGCGATGTCGGCGAAGGCCGCTTGAAACGAATCTGCCGGGTAAGCATGTTCGAGTGCGGCTTTGGCCTGGTCGCCGCCTTCCTGAAGCTGCTCGACCCGCTCCGGCGTGGCGACATAGTAATTAGTCTGGTTGTAGATCGTCTGATAGACCGGCGTGTAGAACGGCAGCGACGGCGTCGAGTAGTCTACCGGCTGCGGATCGCTGACAATGACGTTGGTGCTGTAAACATACTGCGGGAAGCCGGCGTAGCCCGAGTACAATGACGGATAAGAGTTCGGCGCGTAGCTGCTGCAGTAGTTTCCATAATAGTAGCCGCCGAGCAATGCCGGCCCGCCGCCTGTGATGGGAGCCTGACCGCTAAAGAACCCATTGGCCGGTCCCACCGGCGGAATCGGATGCGTAAAGTAGCCGTTCCCCGGCCCCACCGGCGGGATTGGGTTATGAAAAAAGCCGTTGCCCGGCCCTACTGGAGGCAGATACGCCCCGCCGCCATAAGACCCATCGCCGTTTCTGCCGCCGCTGCCGGAAGAATAATATGTCGTCCCTGGCACTGTCACCACTGGCCCAGTGCCGTTATATCCCCCATTGTTAGAGTATCCGCTGCCGTTGTAGCCATTTCCGTTGTAGCCATTTCCGTTGTAGCCATTTCCGTAGTAAACAGTGCCGCCGCGCCCACCCACCGGCTGCAACACGGTAACCGGCCCGCGGTTATAGACGGGCGTACTATTGTAAACAGGCGCGGGCCGGTAAACTGGAAGCCCCCCACGCACAATCGGCCCCGGCAGCATCCGCGCCGGAGCAGTTGCCTGCGGCGGCTGTCCCTGCACCACAGGCTGTCCCTGCACAATCGCCCCAGGCCGCGCGTAGCCGCCAACAACCTGCGCCGAGACCTGCTGCGGCAGCAGAAAAAGCGATGCCAGCGCACCGGCGGCCAGGACGAAACGCGGAGGATCAAGGCTTAATTTTTTCATGGAACGGCTTCTTTCTAGGGAGGAACCGGGTGCGGCGGAATTAGTCTTCATTTATAACGTCCAAGCGGCCCAGTTTGTTCCGGGGGTTTGCATAGCAGCATAATCAATTTACCTGCGGCTGCTACGCCGTGACGAGGGATTAAACTTCCTCGCTGGAAGGTAATCAAAATTACCACCTGTCCAGGGGACAGCAAGGCAGGAAATATTAAGAACAAGAAACAGTCAGATTAAGACAAATCTGTATTCTGTCCCCTGGACAGGCGGCGTTTCTGAACGCCTTCCAGCGAGGGAGTTTAGTCACTCGTCCCTGGGAATTAGCCCGGCAGATAATCATAGTACAGATACCAGCAGCCTTCGATATGGCGGTACGCCTGCACCTCGTTTTTGTTGTCTGGTCGGCAGTCATCGAGCGTCTTCAGTACCTGCTTCGGAGGAACCACCAGATAAGCATATCCTTTGTCCGTATCACTGGAGATCGCTGAACCAAACCCCCAGTAACAAAGCGTCACTTCCTGGTCTTCATCGGAAGAGAAGCCTTTGAAGATATTGGCGGCCTCCAGCCAGCGACGGTATTCAGCAATGCGTTTTTCCCGTGTCCCTCCAGGCAGCGGCGTATCGGAAACTGCTGAACTAATTTCGGAGGCGTAAGAACCTTTGTCAGCGCGGTCCATCTGAATTAACTTATCGAATGCCGCATGGTGAGCCTGAAAATTGTCCAAAAGCTGCTGGTCGGACGGCGGCTGATTATGCGTCTTGAGGCTGCGCTCCGTGCCCCAAAATAGAGCGCCGATCAGCAGGGGAGCCGACAGAATACAGGAGGAAACAAACATAGCGTTCCGGCGTTTCGCTGTCTCCTCTTTGATGTTCTTTTTAACAGAGCGCAGCACAAGCAGCGCCAGCACACTGCCAAGAACAGCTCCTAACAGGAGACCAACGGGACCAAATACCGCAAGCGCGAAGGCACCACCGAAAATATCTCCGTCAGCAGCCGTAGCCTGCACACCAAAAACCGCAGCCATACAGCCAAGAGCAGCACCAAGAACTGCGCCGATGAAGCCGTAGAGAAAGCTCATGGCTTGTTAGCTCCCAAGCAGGCGCGAATCCAGCTCCTCGGAGACGGCTTCGGCGAGCGGGGCGTACAGGCAGACGGTGCGCTCGTAGAGAGCCAGCAGCTCGGCGAGCGTGAGGCGGCGGAGCAGGCGGCGGCAGACGGCAGGGTCACACAGAAGCATGAGAGGAATCTTTCTCCGGTACGTTCTCTGGCAAAGCATTGTCTGGCAAAGCATTGTCTGGCAAAGCATTGTTTTGGCGGGTGTGGCGGCGGGACAAGCGCCAGGCCCAGCCGTCCATCCAAATGTCGAACGCGGCGTAAAACAGCCATAAGACCGCGCCGAACAGCAGAATTAGAGCAGTCAAATACGGGCGCTGAAAGACCTGCGCGGTCGTCGCCAGCAGCTCGGACAGACGAGCGGCACTGAACAAATCCCACGAATTAAAGCGGCCCCGCATCAGCCCAAGATAGACGCCCAAAGCGCAGAGCGGGAAAATCAGGGGACGCAGCGCCGCGCCAAGCCGGCCCAAACGCACACGGGTCAGCCGGTCCAGCGGCCAAACGGCCAGAAAGAACGCCAGCAGGCCGACACTGCTGTAAACGAGATAGAAGGCGGTGACAAGAAAGAAGTCCATGCGCCCGTCGCCGCCGTGCCGCGCCTGGGCAAGCAACTGGCTCTGGGTCAGCGTGTCCAAGTAATGCCGCCACTCGGTCAATAAGTAGCAGGAGTTCGGCAGAAACAAGAGCCAGAGGACGGCCAGCGGACCCCACAGCAGCCACTGCACCGTACCTGTCTTCGCTCGCTCCCGGCGGACGCCATGTGCGATCACAAACGCCAGCACGACAGGAATGATCGCCAGAAACAGGTTCCAAAGGACATTCGGGATCGGACGCATGAGCATTTACTGCTGCCCCGCCGTCTGCACGATGCGCTCCAGGGAGCTTAAGTAAGCATGGAACGCCGCCCGGCCCGCCTCGGTCGGCGCATAAGTGGTATGCGGCTTTTTGCGGACAAATTCTTTGGCACTCTGCACATACCCGGCTTCTTCCAGCTTGCTTAGATGAATGGACAGGTTGCCGTCAGTCACAGACAGCGTTTCTTTCAGGAAGCGGAAGTCGGCGTCGCCGCGTGCCATCAGCGCCGACATGATGCCGAGCCGCACTTTCTGGTGAATGACCTCGTCGAGCGCTTCGAGAGACTCGACTAAAGCCGCGTAACCCGTTTGGACTACCGCCATAGCATTACCATCCGTGCCTTCGGCCCATCAGCACGCCGTAGACAATATGAAAGCCGCCGAATGTCAGTCCCATCATAAAAAGCTGCGACGATGCCGGCAGCAGCAGGGTCACCGCGCCGGCCAGCACAAACGCCGCGCCTAAATAGGACACCGGCCGGACTGAAAACAAGCCAACTGCACAGATCGCCAGGCCATACGTCAGCATCCAAATGCCCCAAACCAGCGCCGCCAGCCCATGCAGAGCGAAAAACGCGGTTAATGCCAGCGCCCCGACAAACGCGGGCAAAGCTGCGACTATGATATGCGCCCCGAGCGGCGACGCCACCCGCTTGCCGATGGATTTAGCCCGGCGCTTGTTGCAGGCAAACTCGATCCCCACCGCAGCGGCCAGGGTCACCAGCCAGAGCAGCCCGAGGCCTGGATACGCCGCCTGCACCGGCTGATGCGCGTCTGCTTGGGTGTGCAGAACCCGGCTCGTGAGCACCACGCTGACAATCGCCGCCAGGCCGATCAAAACGCCGGACAGGCCGGAAAGTGTGGAATACTTGGTCGAGCGCTCCATCGTCTGCCGGATGACGCGCAGGTTTTCACGGGCTTCTTCCAGCGGGGCGAGCAGTGCGGGCATGGGCAGGTTCCTCAGTATCAATACTTTACAAAACAAAGTGCTTTGAGTGCAGTATAACACGAGGCGCAGGGGATGTCAAGCAAAACAAAAAACCCGGCATTATTTATGCCGGGTGATGCCGAAAAATTGTGTCTCAATGTCTTTACAGGCCGTCGTAGCGGGAGTAGCCACGGCCTTCGTCGCTCCAGTAATCTTTCGGCTCGTCTGCAGTGTAGGTGATTTTCGTAATCGCTTTGATGTTCTTCAAGCCCAGCTTCATCGGAACAAGCAGGCGCAGCGGTGCGCCGTGCTCCACGGTCAGCGGCACTATCTGCTGATTGGCGTCGTTCTGGTGCGTCGCCAGCAGCGTCTGCGGATGCCGGGCCGTCGGCAGGTCTACCGAGACATAGTACGGGTCCGGGTTGCCATCGGAGTCTAAGTTGACCGACGAGTCCAGACGCGCCCACTTCGCGCCGGGCATCGGCGGGTAAGCGTTCAAAAAGTCCGCGAACCGCAAGCCGCCCCACCCCGCAATCATGCTCCAGCCTTCGACGCAGACTAAACGTGTGACTTGGTCATGCCGGCCGCCAAAGCGTGTCACCAGCGCGTCTATGTCGCGGGTGGTCAGCTTCTCGACTTTGCCCGACGCCAGGCCCTCGACCGTCAAGTGCCAGCCGGCAATATAGCTCGGGTCCGGCGTCTGCCCGTCATAATTGTTTTGCAGCTCCCGCGCCGCCTGCGACAGCGAGTAAGTCGGCACGGCACGATCCGGCGAAAACAGCGCTGCGGCGACATCATCGTCAAACGACAGCGTTTTGTCCAGCAGCTTCGCTTTGCGCCCTGCCGCCGCGACAGGCTTGAGGCCGAGCCGGGCGCGGGTGTCGTCCGGCAGCAGCCAGGCAAACCCAAACGCCGCCGCCGCCATTCCCGCCCCGTAGAGCAGAAAGTCGCGCCGGGACTGGTTTTGGAGGGCGCTCACGGGAACCCGCACCGGCACAAGCTCACGCGGCGCGATCTTGTCCGCCCTCAGCGGACCTGACAGGGAAACAGCCGGAAGAGGGACGCTGGAAAGGTCTGGAAAAGCAGTCAGACTTCTGCTTTCTGCTGGGCCATCGTTTTTCAGGCCGGGAAACTGTGTTTCTTCTGGTTTTTGTGCGTCTGCCATATTTGTTTAAACCTGTGAGCGTGGCTAAAAGTTCCATGAACCCACCCCGGCACAAGTGCCGGGGTGGGTTCTGTGTTTCCATTCCCTCCCCGCCGGGAATGCTTTCCTATGCCTATCGCCACTATTAACCCTGCCACCGGGGAAACCATCAAAGAGTTCACATCGCTGACAAGCGCTGAGATTGAAGCCAAGATCGCCCAGGCGGCGTCTGCGTTCGCGCACCAGAAGCAGACGACATTTGCCGAACGTGCGGCTCGCATGACTCGGGTCGGAGAGCTGCTTCGCGCCGACAAGCAGGCTATTGCGGAGACCATGACCCTGGAAGTCGGTAAGACGCTCAAAGCGTCAGTTGCCGAAGTCGAGAAATGCGCGGACACCTGCCGCTATTATGCCGAGAACGCCGAGCGTTTCCTGGCCGACCAGCCCTATGTTGTTGACGGCGCAACGGCCTTTGTCCGCTATCGCCCTTTGGGCATTATTCTTGCCATCATGCCGTGGAACTTCCCGCTCTGGCAGGTCATTCGGTTTGCCGCCCCTGCCCTGATGGCGGGCAATGTTGGTTTGCTGAAGCACGCCGACAATGTGCCGCAATGTGCGCTGGTTTTGGAAGATGTCTTCCGGCGAGCCGGCTTTGCAGAAGGCGCGTTCCAAGCGCTTCTGATTGAGACGCCCCAAATTCAGGCGGTTTTAGAAGACCCGCGTATCGCGGCGGCGACCCTGACTGGCAGCGAGCGGGCGGGGATGGCCGTTGGGGCTGCGGCGGGAGGGAAGCTCAAGAAAACGGTACTGGAGCTGGGCGGCAGCGACCCGTTCGTGGTCATGCCGAGCGCCGATTTGGACGCCGCCGTCCGAACCGCCGTGCAGGCCCGGACTTTGAACAACGGCCAGTCGTGCATCGCCGCCAAACGGTTTATTTTGCATAGCGCCATCGCAGACGAGTTTACTCAAAAGTTTGTCGCAGGTGTAGAAGCCCTTCAAGTCGGCGACCCAATGGACGCGCAGACGGACATCGGCCCGCTGGCGACGCCCAAGATTTTGGACGGGCTGGCCGCCCAAGTGGAGCAAAGCGTCGCCGCCGGGGCAAGGCTGCTGACCGGCGGCAGGCGCCTGGACCGCCCCGGCAATTATTATATGCCGACCGCGCTAGCAGACATTCCCAGGAACTCGCCGGCCTACTCGGAAGAGCTGTTCGGCCCCGTCGCACTTTTGTTCCGGGTCGGCAATCTGGACGATGCCATCCGGCAGGCAAACGATACCCCGTATGGGCTGGGCAGCAGCGTCTGGACTTCAGACCCGGCAGAACAAGAGCGCTTCATCAACGAGATTGACGCCGGCATGACATTCATTAACAGCATGGTCGCGTCCGACCCGCGCCTGCCGTTCGGCGGCATCAAGCGCTCCGGCCATGGCCGCGAGCTGTCCGAGCATGGCCTCCGCGAGTTCGTGAATCTGAAGACAATTTTTGTGAAAGATCAGCCGGGCGAGAGCAGCGAACGGTCGGAAACGGAGTAAAGCACGCTGCAAACCAGCAGACCCGGCACTGGAAGTGCCGGGTCTGCTGACTTGGGTTACAGCGGATTTTTGTCCTCGGCGCTAAAGAATTCTTCTTTGATCTCATTGACATCACGACGTCGCATTTTCGTGGTTGCTTTGCTTAGAATGCTCAGGGCATGGCGCGTTCCCGCAGGCGTGGCCGCATAATCCAGAGCGTTTGAGGCGGGCAGGCCGTAGCTTGCTCCGGTCAGCACGGCATCCTGGTTCGCGCCGATGAATACGATTTCCCATTGATATTTGTCCCGCTGATGGGTAATCATGTCAAAAACCTGCCTGGCGCCGAACTCATGCGAGGCGTTTTCCAGGCCGTCCGTCATCACCACCAGCAGAACTTTTCCGGGACGCGCGGCTTCCGGCAGCGCGGCCAGCCGTGCGCCGGTGGCGTTGAGGGTGCGCCCGATGGCATCTAAAAGCGCCGTAGAGCCGCGCGGAACAAAGGTGCGTGGGGAAAGGTCGGGCGCGTCCTGAACATCCCGGCACTCGTAGACGACTTCATACTGGTCGTCAAACTGGACCAGCGAGACGCAAGCGCTGCCGGGAACCGCTTTCTGCTCTTCCAAAAAGCTGTTGAAGCCGCCAATGGTGTCGTCCCGCACCGAGGCCATCGAGCCGGAGCGGTCCAGCACCACCGTAATGTCTGTTTCATCTTTCATTCTTTTCTCCTTCGCCGCTTTAACTTAAGTCAGCAAGTCAGTTTCTTGTACTGTTTAACTACTGCAAGCAATTCAGCGGATTCCGGAAAGCAAAAAATAATGCTCCGGCTTTGCAAAAACAAAGCCGGAGCAGGGAGAAACAAAAGCGCTTCACTGATTAACGATTATGGTGGTAGCCGTGAGCGCCACGGAACACATGGCCGCCCCGGTAATCGCTGTGGTACGCCGGCGTGCCGGCCCGGTAGTCGCGGCCGCCGGCTCCCTGGAATGTGCGGCCACGGACATCCGGACCGGCATAGCCATCCCGGAAGTGGTCCGGGTGGCCCGCATAGTAGGCGTGGTACGCATCCCAGCTTGGATAGCGCACTCCGCCGAACTCAAATGTCAGGCCGGCGGTCGGCAGGAACACGCCGCCGCTGATAAAGCTGCGGTCACTAAAGTAGCCGCCCCGAATCACAAGCCCCGGCGACCAGCCGAATGACACAAATGCATCCCAGCTCGGCGCAACGCCTAAAAAGACCGGATGGGCCGGCTGGAACGTGTCGTCCGGGAACGGATACCAGCGTGCGCCCGCGACAGTCGCGTTTTCTAAGTATCCGCCGCGCGGGACATACAGCACGGGCGTATCGCCATTGTTGATGAAATAAAGCGTGTTGTCGTCCGACGGCGCAAACTTCATCACATACAAGTTGTTGCTGGTGAACGGCACCAGAACCGTCTCGCCGACGGTGTCAAACAACTGGTAGCCGTTCTGGTCGAATGCAGCCCGCGTCAGAGGCACACGCTGCCCCTGCGGCACTTCCGTCCACTGGAACGTGGTGTCCGGTGCGGCATCCAGGGTGCCCGGCGCAGCGCTTGCCGGAACCGGCGGCGCGAGGGAAACCGGCGGGTCCGCGAACGTGCGGGCGGTAACACCCAGCAGTGTCAGCGCCGCCGCGCCGCAGGCAGCATGTTTTCGGTTCAGCATAGTCTTAATCCTCAATTGCAGTGTCAGAAGTTTTATTTGTTGACGATGCCAAAAGAGATTAAGTTCCCTGGCGCACGCCCTCGGTCGGGTGGGACATGCAACTAATTACTGCATTTTGTGTCTTACAAAGCAGGAGGATACCCGAAATGAAACGCCCGCTTTGGTTTCACCGTCATGGCCTGCACTGGATTCCCTGCGCGTGGCAGGGCTGGCTGGCGATTGGAATGTTCGTGCTGCTGCTGACACTTGCCGCGTTCCGGTGGGCCGCGCCTAAGCCCAGTTCATTTGTGACCGCCAGCATGGTCCTCGCGGCACTGATGCTGGGCGCTGCGGCGCTGACCGATGACACGCATTAAGCCGCCGGGCGCAGGGCGGTTTTCCGGGGCTTTAGAACAAGAATAAGGTCTTCTTCGTCTTTGAGCCGGAACCGGCTTGCGGTCAAGTTGCCGCAGCTCATCAGATACACATAAATCGGCGCGGCGGTGGCATACGGCCCGAGCAGGGCCGGAAGGTCGTTAAGCTGAATAGGAGTGGTAACGGTGGGCAGAGCAGCAGTTGAAGGCATGGTTGAATTCCCTTTGACAAGCAAAAGTCGCTGAGTGCGTGCCTTCGTCGGCGTTGTGGGTTATCTGCGCTGAGGGACTGCCACTGGGGGAAATATCGGGAAGTTTGAGGAAATTCTTGAGGGGACCGGGGTTTCTCTGCAGTCAGGCAGATTGGCCCCGGCAATTTCCTACTGTGGGGCTGTCACCGGCGTGCCGGGAACATAGGGGCTTAATGGCGCGGCGATTAAAGTGTAGCTTAATGGCGCTTGAAACAGCGTGTCGCTCAGCGGCGCATCGGAAACAGACTGAACAGTAAATGTCGTGAAAGTCGTGGTAGCCGTGGTGCTGGCTTTCGCGCCTTCCACTACCCCGCCGTACTGATTGATCGGGCGGCCTTGTGAGGAGGCCGGAATATAATCTACCGTGATCCGGGCCAGCAGAGGCAGGCCTTTATGCTTGTCCAGCGCGTCCGCCAGCGGCTGCTGGAACGGCCCGGCGGAAGACGCGGCAAGCTGAGCGGCGAACAGCGTATTCTCTTTGGACGGGAACTTGTACATGTCCGACAGCCAGATCTCGCCGGTGATGCTCCACTGCGCCTGAGAAACGAAGCCCCCGCGCCGGCCGCCGTCTTCCCCGTCGCCGTAGCCGCCGTTTTGGTCCACCGTTGCCGGCTGCAGAAGCGGAAAGCCGGCGCCGATGCTGCCGAGGCCGCCGCCCCGCCGCCCCCTGCGCCGGCCACCTTGAGGACGCGGATGCGAGACCGTGCCGGAGACGATGTACTGGTGCGCGGTCGTGCCCCCGAACATCATCGTCTTGTCTGTTTCCTTCAAGTCCAGCTTGATGTCGTCTTTCGGAGGGCTGCCGATACCCGGCTCGACTTCCGTCGGGACCGTCATATAATACGTCTTAAGCGCTGTGTTCAGGCCGTAAATCACATTCGCTTTGCCGTCCTGAACCAGCGCCGGCTCACCGGACACTTCCACCCGCGCGTTCGCGCCTTTGTAAAACAGCTTGACCGTCTGGGAAACCGGCGCGGCCTGTCCAATTCCCGCCGTTTCCTGCGCGGTAATCGCAAGGTCCGCGCGGGACGGCAGGATCGCAGCGCCCAGCAGGCCCATTGAAGCCAGCAAAAGAGCAGAGCCAGTTCTAATCATAAAAAGCAAGCCTCCCCAAGTATTTCGTTCTCAGTATTTGTCTTTAGTATGCCCTAAAAACCTGAAGATAAAGTGAACGAAAAAACTGTTATTCGTGCCAGGAGACTGCTAAAGAATTTCGTGCGGCCTGCCGACAGTAGAACTATCATTGGAGACACCTACTTATGTCCACAGCAGCGCCAACAATCAGCTTCTCGGGCCTTGCTTCCGGCCTGGACACAACCAGCATCATCAGCCAGCTTACCACAACCGCCCAGGTTCCAATCACGACCCTGAACACGCAGATTACCGGCTATAACGCCCAGATCACCGACTGGCAGACACTCAACACCAATCTCGCCGCTCTGCAAACCGCCGTTTCCAGCCTCAGCAGCCTAGCGACGACCAATGTTCCGACGACAAGCTCGTCCAACCCTGCCGCCGCGACAATCACCGGTCAGGTCGGCGCGGCTGTCGGCAGCCACTCGCTGTCCATCAGCCAGCTTGCCCAGGCGCAGGAAGTCGTGTCGGCGTCCCAAAGCAGCGGCACAACCGCGCTCGGCCAGACCGGCAGTTTTACGCTCAACGGCAAGACCGTGCAAATCAATTCGGGGGACGCGCTCCAGGATGTCGCAAGCAAGATCAACGCCGCCGGGGCCGGTGTTACGGCGAGTGTCATCAATGTCGGCACCAACGATTACCGGCTGACGCTGAGCAGCACCCAGACCGGCACTGCCAACTCTATCGCCGCAGCCGATACCGGCGGCACGGTCCTGAGCAGTTTGGGCGTGATCCAAACCGGCACCGGAGCCGTGCGCCAGGGCATCAGCTACACCCAGGGCGGGACCGCCTACACCGGCGCGGCGTCGCTGACGCTTTCTTCCGCGACCCAGTCTGTCGGCTCCCTGCTCGGCATCGCCGCCGGCTCCGCCCAGTCCGGCACATTCCATATTTCGAATGGCGGCACCGGAGCCGACATCGCCGTCAACTTGAACTCGGACTCGCTGACGACCATCGCGAACGCTATCAACCAGGCCGGGGTCAGCGGCGTCTCGGCGGAAGTCGTCACCGTTCCCGACGCCAACGGCAACTTGGACCGCCTGCAGCAGCTTCGGATTGTCGGCACCGGCAGCACCGCCCCGGCATTCACCGACACGAGCGGCATACTTGCCACCATCGGCGTTCTGCAAAACTCTTACACGGACACCGTCGCTCAGGCGAAAGACGCAAAGTTTAATTTGGACGGCCTTGATCTGACCCGCTCCACCAACACCGTCAACGACGTTATCCCCAGCGCGTCCATCAGCCTGCTGTCGGCGGGCACACCGGCCACGACGGGAACGGCGGCCGTGCCGGCGACAACCACGCTCAGCGTTTCCCAGAACACGGCAGCCATTGTCCAGGCCGTTTCCTCGTTTGCGACCGCCTATAACACAGTCCAGGACTTCGTCACCAACGAAAACAAGTTTACCCCGCCCACCACCACGAGCGGCGGCACCGCCGGGACAAACCCGGCCTTGTTCGGCAATACGACGCTGACCCAAATCCAGCAGACACTTTCGCAGGCGCTCACAGCGGTTTCCGGCACGAACACTTTGCAGTCCATCGGCGTCACGCTGAACGGCTCCAATGACCTTGCCGTTGATTCAAACGCGCTGACTACCGCCCTGCAGTCCGATCCCAATGTCGTCACCAATCTGTTTGGCCTGTCCGGCACTTCCGACAGCGCTTCCATTCAGTTTGTCAAAGGCAGCGTCAAAAGCGCGGCGTCTTCGGGAACCGGCTACGCTGTCGCCATCACCCAGCCCGCAACCCAGGCCAGCGGCAACGCCGGCACGGCGGCGACGGCAGGAGCGACAAGCAGCGCCCCGGAAACGCTGACCTTCGGCGGCACGCTGTTCCCGTCCGCCGCGAAGCTGACGATCCCCGCCGGCAGCACGCTGCAGCAGACGGCGGCGCTCATCAACGCTACAAGCAGCCTGAACACCCAAATTTATGCCTCGGTAGACGCCGGCAATCATCTGGTGATCTCGTCGCAGGCTTACGGCTCCAACACCGGCTTTTCCGTGTCTTCCGACACCGCCGCCAGCGGCACAAACTCCGGCATCGGCCCGTCCCTCACTGTGAGTTACGGCAAAGATGTCGCCGGAACAATCAACGGCGAGGCCGCCACGGGAACCGGACGCACCTTGACCGGCAGCAGCACCGATATCCATGCCGCCGGCATTCAGTTGTTCGTTTCCGCGATCACCGCCGCGCCCGCCGGCGGCGTTTCCGGTCATGTCACGCTGACCCACGGCGTCGCCGATGGCCTCAGTGCGGCGCTTTCCCAGATTCTAGATCCCACCAGCGGCTCCGTTATCGGCGCGGAAAACGGTCTGAACGCCCAGATTTCCTCCGCGCAGGACCAGATCACGCAGATCCAAACAACGGTAGACAACTACAAAGCCTACTTAACGCAGATTTTTAGTGATTTGGAAACGCGGGTCAGCGCCCTGCAGGCCCAGGGCAGCGCGTTCACCGCCGCCTTCGGAGGCTCCAGCAGCGGGTCTTCGGCTTCGTCTTCCTCAGCATCGTCAACGGCGAAATCTTCCAGCTAATCTGCACCACTTTCTGAAAGAACCTAATGAGTCTCCCAAATCCTTATGCCCAGTACCGCCAGAACTCCATTGAAACCGCAACTCCCGCCCGGATGGTTGTCATGCTCTACGACGGCGCGATCCGGTTCTTGACCCAGGCCCTGGCCGCCATGACGGCCAAGCGGTATGGGGAGCAGTCGCAGCTTATCGGCAAGGCCCAGTCCATCATCGCACACCTGCACGATACGCTGAACCCTGAGACGGGACGCGCGTTTGCCGCATCTCTTCTTGGGATCTACACCGGTCTGCTGCGGACGCTGACCGAAGCAAACATCAAAAATCAGCCTGAGCCGGTGGAAAATGCCATCGCCATCCTGCGCGATCTGCGCGAAACCTGGGCTGAAGTGGACCGACAGTGCCAGCCTGCCGCTTCCGCCAGCCGGGAGCTTGTGGCTGCTTAGCTGCCCCAGGCACGAAAAAACCCACTCGGAAAGATTACCCTGCCATGTCACTTGCCGCCCGCAGCGCAGAACGCGCAACCCTAAAACGCCTGCTCGAGCTGTCTCAGCAGCAGGTCGGCACATTGGAGTCCGACAATCTGCTGGCCTTTGACGCGATCCTCGCGGAGAAGCACACGCTGATTAAAACACTCAAAGACGGCCCGGCAATCCTCGCCGCCGATCCCAGCCTGGAAACTCTGGTAGCCCGCATTCAGGACGCCGACAAAGCCGCACAGCGCCTGCTGTACCAGAAAGTCGGTCAAGTCATGCGCGAAATGAACCGGGTCAACCGCCAGGAGCAGGCCCGCAGCGCGTATCATCAGGCCGCGCCGTCCGCCACACCCAAACCTATCGGCTTTTTGCCGGATACTCCTATGTTCATGGACGCCCGCTCTTAAAAAGTTTCCGTGCAGCTTCTTCCGAAGTGAACTTTTCCGCGTTCTGCGTTGTAAGCAGAAGTATGGCAAGCACATCCGCAGGGAGAGCAGACATAGAAGCGAAGCGCCGGGAGTTCGCCGCACTTGCACACCAGCAGGAAGCGGCGCTCCTGCGGGCTTCCCAGCGCCTCTGCCGAGGCAGGCGGGATCTGGCTCAAGACTTGGCCCAGGATACGCTGGTCCGCGCCTACCAGGCGTATCTGGACGGACGCTTTCAGCAGGGGTCCAACGCCTGGCCCTGGCTGCTTCGCATCCTCACCAACCTCTTTATTAACGACCTGAACCACAAGCGCCGCTGGGACTCAGATGTGGATTTAGACACGCTGATGCAGTCCGGCGGCGGTCCGGTCCAGACTCGTGCCGCGCCCGCCGATGTCCCTGGAACGGACCTCATGGCCCGGACGTTAGAGGAAGAACTGGAACAGGCCCTCCTCATGCTCTCGGACAGCCTGCGCGTCTGCATGATTCTTTCCGACATTGAAGGACTCAGCTACGAAGAAACCGCGCTTGCGCTCGGCATTCCGATCGGTACGGTCCGCTCCCGCCTGGCGCGGGCGAGAATGAAGATGCACGACTTGCTGCAGGACTTCGCCCGCCGGCGCGGCTACCTGCGCTAAACTTTCTAAGGACAACCATGATGCACAAGATTGATCCCAACAACGTCAAACCCTGCCGGCATATGGAGACCCTTGTCTCGGCATGGGTAGACGGCAAACTTTCGGGCATTGCCCGCTGGTACACCGCGCTGCATGTCAAAGGCTGCCCGCAGTGCCAGTCTTCGCTGCCGTTCCTGCAAACCCTGCATTTTCGCCTCAGCGAACTCAGCCAAACGCCCGTCCCTGAACCGCTCTCGGACATGCGCTGGCAGGCTGTCGAAGCCGCTTGGGCGCACGCCGAAGCGGCAGCCCGCTCGGAAGAATAAGCGCATGCTGAAAGTGTGCCAAGTGCCATTGGCATTTAGTCACGGAGTGACTTTGTAAACTTTTAGCCCGGCACTGCAATGGCAGACCCGGAGGGCTTCCAGTGCCGGTTTTTTCCGCTCCAGTCAGTGCATCATCGCGGGCGTTTTAGGGGCGCTGAGGTCCTGGGTGCCGGGGGTACGGGAAAGGGTCGCGAACAGGGCGTGGCCGTCGTCGCGGTGCTGGGGGGCGAGCAGGAATGAAACGCCTTGCGAGAGGCCGAGCGCAGGGGGCGGGGGCAGAGCGCCGCAGTCAAGGCGCAGCTTCAGAAAGCGTGGCAGTGTTCCCGGCTGCCACTGGCCGTGCCAGAACGGCGGCTCGCCCGGCTTCTGGTCCAGCACAAACAGCTCGCGGCGGCTCCGCAGGCTGCCGCCGGCGTACAGCGCATACAGCGACGCCGAATGGACGGCCTGAGTACCTGTCAGCAGGCCCTCGACAAACCCCTGCATCTGGGCCAGCAGCGTGAGCGTATCCGCCGGCGCGATGAGCCGGTGCGAGACACCTGCGCCGAGCGCTCCGGCAAACTCTTCCGGCATCTCCGCAAGCTGGTAGTAGCCGCCTTCCTCCGAGAGCACGGCGCGGGCGACTTCGTTGGCATACTCCGTTCCCGGCCCCACTCGCTTCTTGATGTAAGCAATCGCGAGGCCGTGCCGATCCAGGTGAGCGGCGCGAACAAAGTCAAAGTCGGGGTCATCTTGCATATACATACAGCTTAGGTTTCCCACGGAATAAATTCCGTGGCGGAAGGGCGCTCCGCGCCGATTGTCCTGCGGACAGACTCGCATCTCACGAAGTTGGGCTTTTGTCCGCAGGACAATCAGCCGAAAGCTCCTCAGCCACGGATTTCAATCCGTGGTCACTTGAAATCCGTGGTCACTTGAAGCTGGGCAGGATGATGCCCTTCATAATCACGTTCTGGGTCAGCACGAACACCAGCAAAGTCGGCAGAGCGGCCAAAGTCAGAGCCGCCATCATCACATACATCGGCGCCCCGCTGGATTGCAACTCGTACAGCCAGACCATGATCGTCCACATCTTGTGGTCCTGGCAGATCGTCATCGCATACAAAAAGCCGCCGTAAGCCGCCGAAAACGCGCCCAGCCCGATCACCGCGAAGATTGGGCGGCTGAGGGGCAGCGTGATGGTCCAGAACATCCACAGCTCACCCGCGCCGTCCAGCGTCCCGGCTTCATACAGCTCGCGCGGCAGGCTGTCAAAGAAGCCCTTCAAGAGAAAAATCGAGTAGCCGCTGGCCGCGCCGGGCAAAATCAGCGCGGCATAGGTGTTCAGCAGGTGAAACTGCTTCAAGAGCAGGAAGTTCTGGATCAGCGAAATCTCGCCGGGGAACGACATAGTCGCCAGCAAAAACAGCAGCACGGCGTTTCCGTAAGACACATTATACCGCGAAAGCGCATACGCGCACAGGGGGTTCACAACCAGCGTGGTCAAAATCGCCAGAAAACAATAAACAACTGTCACCGAGACCGCGCTGCCGTGCAGGAAAATGTACTGCAAAACCAGCCGGTAGTTGCGCGACACATAATCCCGCCGCAGCGCCCCGGCATTTGCCTGCACATACGCCCAATCGGAGGCCAGAACGGACTGTGCCATTTGCCCATGCCAGCGGCTCTCCGGCGTGTCGGTGGACAGGGCGCTGAGGGGAACGACTCGCAGAAACGCGATCCAGTCCAGCAGCGGCGGCCCGGCCGCCGGCAGCGTCTGCGGGTCCGGCAAAGCTATTACGCCGAACGACGCGGCGTGAGCGCTGTGCTTTTGGTTGTAATCCTGAATGCGGCCTTTATACTGCCTTATCAAAAACGCCTGGTATGCGCCAAGCGCCGACGGGGCAACGCGCGTGTCACGGAACGGAAGGAGGGTGCGGACAAAGGTTTCCCAGTCTTGACGCTCTTTGGCATTGCCTTCCGGCGTCGCCGTCAGATATGCGCCGCTGTAAGAGCTGAAATGTGTTCCCCAAGCCGTGTTCAGCGTTTTCAAATCCGGCTCGGCTTCCTGCTGCAGCCAGCGCCGGTACAGCGGGTCCGCGCCAATAACGACAAAGTAATGGGCTGGCAAGGTCGCTTCAAACACGTTCCAGTCTTGGCTTTTCGCGTCCGTGCCGGGCGTCCATGTGTGAGCGGCGGGCTGCTCAAACGGCGGAAACACAGTCAAAAAATCTTCGTCTTCCTGATTGTACGCAAGATCAAGCGCCCGGACGCTGCCGTGAAAGCGGGTTCGCAGAAACGCATGATAACGGTCCAGCAGCGGGCTAGGGCTGTACGCCGCCGCTGCGCCGCCGAAGCCCGCGCTTTTGTACCGCGCCGGCAGGGCCGTCGCAAACACATTCCAGTCCCGAACGCTGCCGGAATCAAGCTGCGCCGGAGGCTTGATGTCCTGCAGCGCGGCGTAGTTCGCACCGTAAGCGGCGTTGATCGCGTCCATATCGCCCCGGTACTTGTCTTCGGCGTACTTGCCGAGAAGCGCCGTCTTAGAGTACAAGTAGCGCGGGACAATCTCCGGGCTGGCTTTTTCGTACTGCGATTCGGTAGACGCGCCGAGCATGACCAAAAAAGGATACACCATCGCGACCGCACCGAGCGTCAGCGTCACATACAGCGCCGCTACGAAAACGCGCATCTTCCAGGTCTTGCGACCCACCACCGGAATCAAAGCCATAGGGTTATTATATCGGCAAGCGGGGCAAGATGCAAGGGCAAATGCGCCGGTTCCGCGTAGGCGCAGACGGGAAGGAACGCAGACGGGAAGGAAGGGCGAACACAAGGTTCGCGCCCTACATTCTCGCCCGTAGAGGCGAACCTTGTGTTCGCCCTTCTTCTGTGTTCGCCCTGTTCTACCACCGCGCGGCATATAGGGAAAAGCGGGACGGCAGGATTTCGGCGGCATCGGGTTTGCGAAAGGTTTGACCGGCGTAGCGGCGCGTTTCTTCTAAAATCTCGGCGTGGTCGGCGGCGGGAATATCCCACATCTGCGAGTACGTGCGCCGGGCCAGCGCATCGAGTGTCAGCGGCACGGGAATAGTCCGCTTCCAGGAAATCTGCGGCTCCAGCAGTGTGACATGGGCACCGAGGCCGCCGTCGCGCTCTCGGCGGCGTAGAAAAGAAAGCGCCGGAGATAAACCCGCCGTGCCGAGGCTGGGAGCCAGGACACGCCGGACACGGGCACGCTCAAAGTAAAAGTCTATCAGCACCGAGCGGCCGCCCAGCTCGATGCCGAGGAACAAAACGCCCGACGGAGCCAGAACGCGCTTGGCTTCGGCCAGCACGCGCGGCCAGCGCTCAATCAGATGCAGGATATGCACCAGCAGCGCACCTTGAAATGCGCCGGTCTGGAACGGCAGCCGCTGCAAGTCAGCCTGCGTCAGCGGCAGCGCAGACGACGCGGGCTTTGCCGCCACTTGCCTCATCATCGGCAGCGAAATATCAGTTCCGACCACCTGCGATGGATAAAGCCGGGCCAGCGGCGCGGCGAACCGGCCTGTTCCCACCCCGGCATCTAAAAACAGCCCACCGCGTTCCAGCTTCGCTTCGCGCCCGAGCAGCCGGACAACATCTTCCATTTGCGCTTCAGGAATGACCCGTGTTTGATCGTAATCGCCCGCAACCTGGTCAAACGACAAATAGCGCCCCGGCGTCGCCCCGCTCGAAACCTGTGTCATGGCGCGGCTTTCGGCGTTGAGATGGACGGCGCGACCACATACAGCGGCACGAGGCTCAAAAAATCATCCGTGTCACCGTTTTGCAGCCGCCGCGCGGCGATTTGCGCCAGCCCTTCCGGCGGCGTCCAAAGCTGCGTCACTGCCAAGCCGGTCCAATCCGGCAGCAATCGCGTGTCCCCGCACAAAACCGCGTCTCGCGCTGCTGGCAATGCCCGAGCCTCCTCTAAAGATGCCGCAAACGGCGCATCTAAGCACTCCTCGCCCTGATAAAGCGCCGCGTAGACTTCCCCGCGCCGCGACGGCAGCACCGGCATGACGGTCTGCCCTAGCTCCGACAGCGCGGATGCATAAGCATCGAGCGTACCAACCCCGACCAGCGGCTTGCCCGTGACCTGCGCCAGCGTCTTCGCCGTCGTCACGCCCACCCGAACGCCCGTAAACGAGCCGGGGCCAAGTCCGACTGCAAACGCCGTCATATCCGCAAGCGTCAGCCCGTTGCGTGCCAGCAGCCCGTCCATTTCTCCCAGCAGCCGCACCGATAGGGTGCGCTTGCTCTCAAACAGGCTCACCGCCCGCACATTGCCGTCGTCCTCCGCCAGCGCCAGGACGCACACCGCGCCGCTTGTATCCAGTGCCAGAAATGTCATAGCTGTGCCAGCACCTCTTCGGCTCGTGTGCCCACTGCCGTCATCACGATCTGCCGGGTGTCCGGCGTGTCGGGCGTAAGCGTGATTTCGAGGCGTTCCGACGGCAGGGCGTCGGGGATTTTGTCGGCCCATTCAATGACGACAATGCTGTCGCCGCTTAGGTAGTCATCAAAGGCCAAGTCGTACAAATCGGACGCGCCGGCTAGGCGATAAACGTCGAGATGCACCAGCGGAACACGCCCGCCGGGATGCTCGGCAACCAGCGTAAATGTCGGCGAGTTCACAGGTTCTTCAGGAGGCAGGCCGAGGCCGAGAGCTAACCCCTGCGTGAAAGTCGTCTTGCCCGCGCCGAGGTCACCAATGAGGCAGAGCGTGTCACCGGCACACAGCAGCGCCCCAAGCCGGGCGGCCAAAGCGCGTGTCTCGTCCGCATTCTGAGTCTGGAAAGTGCGTGTCATAGGAAAACGTAAAAGATTGTACAGAAAGCCCGAAGACCCCCTAGCCCCCAATAATGGGGGAACATGAGAAGAACGGGAAAGAGCGAGCCGCTTCTATCTTTGTCCGGTTCCCCCATCATTGGGGGCTAGGGGGAGTCTGAAATGATCCCAGCCGCCGGTGGCCGCCGGCAGATCGGCACCGTCGGGACCGATAAAGCGCAGGCCGGTGCGCGTGATTTCGCCGATTAGGGTCAAAGCCGTTCCGGTGGCGGCGACTGCGGCGCAGGCCGCTTCCACATCCGCCGGAGCAACGGCAATGAGAAGCTCGTAGTCCTCGCCGCCGCTGAGGGCAAGCTCCCACGCGGGGCGGGCAAGCTCTGAGGCCATCGCGGCGAGGTCGCCGGAGACCGGCAGGTGGGACACGTCTACCTGTGCGCCGACACCCGATGCCGCGCAGAGCTTGGGCAGGTCGGCGGCCAGACCATCACTGATGTCCATGCAGGCATGGACAAGGCCGGTCTCGCGCAGAGCGCGGCCTGCGACAATGCGCGGCTGCGGGCGGCGATGGGACTGCACCAGAACGCGGCAGAGCTTTTCGGCTTTGGACGCGCCCTGCCGCTCCAGCAGCAGCAGCCCGGCGTTTGAATTACCGAGTGTGCCGGTGACCAGCAGAACGTCACCGGTCTTGGCCCCGGAGCGCTTCAAAGCCGAGCCGGCAGGCACGGTTCCAAGCTGCGTGATATTGAGGCTCAAGCTGCCGGAAGTCCGGTTGGTATCCCCTCCTGCAAGCTTTGCCCCGTAGCGGCCGAGGCAGTCACAAAGTCCGTCGTATAGCCGTTCGATTCCCTCGACGGTTTCGTCCGGCGGCAAAGCAAGCGACACAAATGTAAACGTCGGGTCTGCCCCCATCGCTGCTGTGTCGGACAGATTGACCGCCGCCGCCTTCCAGCCAATTGAGTACGCATCGCTCCAATCGCGCCGGAAATGGACGCCCTCTATCAGCAGGTCTGTCGTCACGACCAATTGCAGGCCGGTGGGAATGTCCAAAACGGCGGCGTCATCTCCGGCGGCCAGCGCAAGGCCGCTGCCTGCCGCACCGGCATAGGTGGCCCGAAGGCGCTCAATTAATCCGGTTTCGCCGCCGATTTCAGAGATGCGCATGGCTTAGACTGCCGGCTTTTAGCCGCCCCAGTTCCACATAATCGGGTTTTTGTCCAGCCGGTCGGTAACGGTGCGCCCAATTTCGTCAATCGCGTCTAAATCATCTTCGTCCAGCTCAACATCTCCGGCTTCGGCGTTCTGCGCCGCCTGCTCGGCGTTGCGAGCGCCGACAATCGCGCTTGCCTGCGGCTGGGCGATCAGCCAGGCCAGCGCAAGCTGCCCGACAGAAATGCCATACTTGTCGGCCAGCGGACGCAGCTTATCCAAAGCATTCTGGGCGCGTTCGTAGTTTTCGCCGGAGAACAGCTTGTTTCCGGAGCGGTTGTCGCCTTCTTCGAACGTATGCCCGCGCTTGAACTTGCCCGTTAAAAGACCCTGCGCCAGCGGCGAGTACGCAATGATCGAAATCTTGTTGTCAATGCAGTACGGGCCGGCATCGTCTTCGACTTGACGCCAAAACAGCGAGTACGGCGGCTGCAGACTGTCCACGCGCCCCACCGCGGCGGCTTCCTGAAGCTGGGTTCGGTTAAAATTGGAAACGCCGATGGCGCGGATCTTGCCCTGCTCTTTCAGCTTCAGCAGCGCTCCCATGGTTTCCTCAATCGGCACAACATCGGTGCCGAATGTCCCCGACGGCCAGTGGATTTGATACAGGTCCATCCGGTCCGTGCCTAAGTTTTTGAGGGAACGCTCGCACGCTTCGATCACCTGATCGTGCTTGAGATGGTCGGCAAACACTTTAGACAAAATCACAATTTGGTCGCGCTTGTCGCCGAGCGCCTGACCGAGTATGCGCTCGCTGTGTCCTTCGCCGTAGGCTTCGGCGGTATCGAACGTCGTCATGCCGCTGTCAAACGCCGCTTGATGGGCTTTCACGGTTTCGCTGTCGTCAATGCCGACCCATTCGGATTTGCCGGACTGCCAGCCGCCGAAAATAATCGCGCTTATTTCAATCTTGGTGCGCCCAAGCTGTCGGTACTGCATTTTAGAAATCCCCTTCGGACAAAAATATTACTTGTGTTATGCCCAGAGTGGTTTGAGTATAAGCATCTTCAAAGGATTTTGTCAAGAGAGATGTCCCCCACCCCAATTCTGGGGGCATATGGGAAAAAGAAACTGCTCTCAGCGCGGCGATCCTCTCTTAACTCCGGCTCCCTAGAATCGGGGCAGGGGCATCTTTGTTCACCCGCTGAGTTCTGTTAGCTTGTCCAAATAGGCGCAGGCAGTTGTGACAAATTGGGCATGGGACCAAGTGAGGGGAGCGACGGACAGAGGCGCAAGCGTGAACGGATGAACCTGCTCGGGCAGGACACCGGTGGTCAGGGCACAAAGCGTCGCCCATTCCAATAAATCCACTGCGCTTTTGAGGTCGGCAGGCTTCTTGGCGGACGCGATGTACCAGTCGGCCAGCCAGAGGGTGCAGATGACCCACGGGTTGCCGGGAACCTGCTCGAAGTTGTCGGAGACCCGGAAGTAGTAGTCTTGTTCGTACCGGGCCAGCCCGCCCCCGCCCGCTTTGACCCACAGCTTTCGCCCCATGCGTCCCATCGTCGCCGCGACTTTTGGATCATCGGCGGGCAGAACGCCAAACGCGAACAGGGCATACGCGGACGCATCGCAGGTCATGTCCCGCGACAAGTTCCCCTCGGGGTCGGTGGTGACCATGCGGGCGAAGCACTGCGCGTCTTCGTCCCAAAAGTGCGTCAGCAGCGCGGCTTTAGTTTCCTCCGACGCTAGTTGGTAACGCTCCGCGGCTTTGGCTTCCCCAAGCTCCGATGCCATCTCAGACGCGGCTTGCAGTGCACCAACAACAGCCGCCGTCGTGAAGAGATGCGTTCCACGCCGCTCTTCCCATAAATCCCACGACGGCAGCGGCAGGTGATTGGAATAGCGAAAGTCAGCCAGAAAATCGGCGGCGGGCTGAACAAGCTTGCGGTAAATTTGGCGGGCGAACTCGGTGTCGGTATATTTGGCGAAATGCTGCCGGAACGACCAGATGACCAGCGCCGTGCCGTCTTCCTGGAACGGCACTTCTGGGCCGCTGCCCTCAATAATCCACGGATGCCACGACGCCCCGACCGTGCCGTCCGGCCCGTACTTGTGCATCAGCGCCGCCCGGTCCTTCGGGAGGACGCGGGCGCAGAACTCAAAAAACGGGCGCGTGATTTCAGACAAGCTGACTTGGTCCAGCGCCGCCGAGACTAATGCCCCGTCGCGCGGCCACATGTACGAATAATGCGCCCGCGCCGTTTCCATAATGTCCGTGTCATTGGACGCTAAGATTGCCCCGCGCTTATCCGCCTGCGTTCGGATGATCAATAAACTGCGCGTAAACAGCGCGGCGACTTTCGGCGGCAGACGGTCTAAATCCGTCCGGCGCAGGGCATACGCGCCGTCCTGCCCCGCCGTCTCAGTCAGCGCCTCCTCAAAGCCGCGCTTTACTAGCGCGTCCTGCATTGCCCGCACCTCGTCCCGCGTTTCGCCCGCCGCCATCCATGCCCGCAGAGTCGCCTCGCCCCGGCCCGGCAGGGTGCAGGCGTAGCTGAGAACACTGTCCACCGCCCCCTGCGCGATGGCATTGCCCGACAGCTCGCCGTCTTCCGCATCCCGCCACGCGCCTTCCGCGCCTCGAAATCCCTTCTCGCCGCAGGCATACTCGAAAATCCCCGATGTGTCCTCGGCGTCCCCGCATCCAATGCGCCCGCCAAACAGAAAATAGCGGTCCCGCTTGTAGTGGATCATCGCGTCGGCGTAGGGGTCATAGAACGCCGTATCGCCGATGTCGCTTTCATCAATCCGCAGGTCATGGGAAAAGAACAGGCGCAAAGGCCGCGCTTCGTCGCGCTGATTCTCCACCCGGAACCTTTGCAGCAGCACGTTGGCGTCATGCAGCACGGCATGGCCGACATGCAGCCGTACCCCTAGACCACTGTGGGTCGCCGTGCAGCTTGAAACCAGCGTATCCGCTTCGTAGCCGATGCGCCGCTCCCACCCGCCGTCTTCCAGCCAGGCAAAGCCATCGGGAGTCCAGACCCCCACCCGGCACCGGTACCCGCCGACATGGTTCGCCCAGCCGACATAGGGATAGTAAATATCACGAATAGAGAGCTGGCTGTCCAAGTTGACCAGCAGCTCTCCATTGCCGAGCACAAGCGGACGAGGCATTCAATACACTCCATTCCCGCCTCAAAGTTCACCTGCCGAGCAAGTGGTTCGTTAACAAAGTGCTTCACATCAGACGCAGTGAGATGTAAAGCAAAGGGAGTATCAAGAGGACTCACGGTGTCCGGCTTGAGGCATCGTTTGGATCAGCACCCGCAGGACGGCATTGACGGCCTCTTGGGTCGTGAACACAGCGGCAACATCTGGGTCCAGTTCCACCATAGCTTGAGGTGAATAACTTCGGGAAGCGAAGCGGTTCGGACGCGCCTTGCTGTAATCAAAGCGGTACTCCGGCAGCAGTTCATCAGAAACCGTGTCTGGGTCAGACAGTTTTAGTGGGTCAGACAGTTTTAAGTTATTGGTTTTCATAATCTTGACGCTCTAATCGAGTGACAGGCCGCGCACTAATCAGACGAATGCCGTCTCGACGCTCAGTGAAACAAACCAGCAAAAGACGGTTCTGCTGAGAATGTCCAACAATAAATTCTCGGACTTCCAGCTCGGAATGTTCGCCGTCCTCAAAATTGATTGCCAGCGGGTCATCAAATACGCTTTGCGCTTCTTCAAACGTGACTTTGTGCTTCTGGATATTGCCGGCTGCTTTCACCGGATTCTATGCGAAATCCATAGAACATTATAGCCTCAAAGTGAGATGAAAGGGCCGGAGCATCAGTACAACTCCGTTTCTGCCTCAAACACCTGGCGAGCAAGCGGTTCGTCAACGGGAAGCGAAACAGCAGCTTTAGCGCTGTTTATCAGTTCTCGGAGCGCGTCATTGACAGCCTGCTCCGTTGGAAACGCGGCAGTCACATCAGGAGCAAGTTTCACATAGAGGACGCTTCCAAAAAACAAACCCCGCGCTTGGCAAAATTGGCCTCTGCCCTACCATTATCCCCTTCAAATTCTATTCTGTCACCCAAACAATGTTCTTGGGTTTGTAAGGCATGACATCGAGAGAATTGAGAATCTCCTCATAGCCTCCGTCCCAATTCAGAACTGTCGGTCCAGGATCACCATTCCATTCTATGCCGTGCCATTTCAACAAATAACGCTTGAGGACGACAATCTCGAAGGGATTTTCGCGGCGATAAAATGTTACCAAATGCCCCTGCTTGAGATACCAAACAAATGCTTTTGCACGTGCCTTTGGAAAGCCCACCTTGAAGCGCTCGCGGCACTCCGCGATGTCTGAGGCGGGACCGCTCTGACTTTCGCAGCAAAAGGCTTCTACCACCGAACCTTGCAATACCCACGCAGGCATCTCCCGTATCTGCCACTCGCCCTGCACTTTTTCACTGGCTTCAATATAAGCGAGCGGATGCGGATAATGAACGTCTTCGTCTTGAACAGAACCATCTGGCAGAAAGACCGCATTATCAGACCGCTGATCGAGAATGTACTTACAAATAGCTTCCTTGACAGACATGGCCTGAACAAAATAAATCACTGAATGCGTGTGCCGCTCAAAGATGAAGTAGGTCTTGTTCATCCGGCATCTTCACAATAAACATAGGCGGCAAGATGGGCGGGCTGGTACTTGGTGAAAAAATCCTGTTCGTTCGGCATCCAGACGGTGCGCCAAAGTGCCTCGTGAGCGGTATGCCAAATTTCATCCTGGTGAGGGGCTTGTGCTTGATCCCGCTTGATGCCGCGCTCGGTGGCAAGTTGAAGCGGGCAGTCAATCCAAATGCTGACATCGTAGTACGGCAGGAGGTCCGGGTGAAGAATGCTGCACCCTTCCAGCAGGAGAAACTTTGATGCGGACACAGAGCGCCGCTCGGTGAACTGGTGCAAGCCAAAATCATAAACGTCATACTGAATGTTTTCCCCGTTCCGAGCCGGTTCCAGCACTTGCCGCCGAAAACGCGCACGGTCAAAACAAGCCCACTCTTCGGAGCGCTCACAAAGACTCTCCGAGACAAAATCATCAATTGAGATAACTTCGGCGTCTCCAAGTTTGTCTTTAAGCTGCCGGGCAAGTGTAGTTTTTCCTGATCCGCCAAATCCAGAAATCGCCACGAGCGCAGGCCGGCTCGCAGGGAGTTCAAGGTTTTGTATTAATTCCAGCACTTTTCGCATAAAGTTACTATAGCAGAAAAGCGTGGGCAATCCAATTACCAGACCAGCGGGTACAATAGCGGCATGGCAAATGACGAGCAAAAGATGGACGGCGGGGAGCTGGCGCGGGATGTGCGGCTTTTGGGAAATGCGCTGGGGGAAGTGCTGCGGGAACAGGGCGGCGACACGTTGTTTGATCGGGTAGAGCGCATTCGGGCGCTGACCAAAGAAGCCCGAAGCGTGCCGGGGGATTCGGCGGCGGAGGCGGAACTTGACGCGCTGTTCGGGAGCATGGACTTTGATGCGGCCCTGCCGGTTCTGAAGGCGTTTACGACCTACTTCCAGTTAGTTAATCTCGCCGAGCAGAAGGAAATCGTGCGGGTCAACCGGCGTCGGGCCTGCGCGGCGGGCGACAAGCCGCGCTCGGAGTCGGTGCGTCAGGCCATCCAGACCCTCAGCAGCGCGGGCATGACGGCAGCACAGATGCGGGGGCTGATTGAGACGCTGTCTATCCAGCTTGTGTTTACGGCCCATCCCACGGAAGCCAAGCGGCGAACGGTCAACGAGAAGCTGCACCGTCTGTCGGCGTATCTCAGTGCGCTGGAGATGCCGCAAATGGCGACGAGCGAGTGCCAGCGGCTGGAAGCGGATGTCGTCGCCGAGACCGAGATACTCTGGCAGACAGATGAAGTGCGGCAGCGGCGCTTGTCGGTGATTGACGAGGCTAAGAACATTTTGTTTTACTTCGGTGAAACGCTGTTTGAGGTCACGCCCCGGCTGTATGAAGATCTGGCGGCGGCGCTGGCCGAGTGTTACCCCGGCGAAGACTTCGACATCCCGAACTTTTTAGAATACGGCTCGTGGGTGGGCGGGGACCGCGATGGCAACCCGACTATTACTCTGGACCACACGGCGGAAGTTTTGCGCCTGCACCGGGCGCAGGTGATGGCGCTGTATATCCCGGCAGTGCGGGCACTCAGCGACCGATTAAGCCAATCCCGGCACTATGTCGGCGTTTCGCCGGAACTGGAGCAGTCGCTCATTTTAGATGCCGAGCGGCTGCCGGAAGTCGCCGCACAGGCGGCGGGGCGCAGTCCGCAGGAGCCGTACCGCCGCAAGTGCGAGTTCGTCTGGGAGCGCCTGCGCCGGACCCAGGACGGCAAGCCCGGCGGCTACGACCATGCCGCAGAGTTCATCAGTGACTTGGAGCTAATTCAGCGTTCGCTGGAGACCTATAAAGGCCATTTCGCGGCCCGGCGTGCGCTGGCCCCGCTGCTCTTTCAAGCACGGCTATTTGGCTTTCATCTGGCACGTTTAGATATTAGGGAGCATAAAGAAAAGTATCTTGGGGCACTCTCGGCGGTGCTGGCCGATCAAGGTGTAGACTTTGAGATGCTGGACGAAGCCGGCAAGATTGCCTTGCTGGAAAGTGAGATCGCCGGCCGCCGGCCTTTAGTGCCTGCGCTGCCGAACTTCGACGAGGACGTAAGCAAGACGCTGAAGCTGTTCCGCCTGGTCTCAGATAAGATGCAGGCTCTCGGTACGGATGCGTTTGGCTCATTTGTTTTGTCCATGGCGTCCGACGTTTCCGATGTGCTGGCCGTGCTGCTGCTGGCGAAAGAGGCCAATCTCGCGGACTTAAAAGAAGAAAACGGCTGGTCGAAAGTGGATGTCGTGCCGCTTTTTGAGACCATTGAAGATTTAGAAAACGCGCCGCACATCTTGGACACGCTGCTCCGAAACCCCGTTTACCGGCGCAATGTCTCGCTGCGGGGCGACGCGCAGGAAATCATGGTCGGCTACTCGGACTCCAACAAAGACGGCGGCTATTTGACCGCCAACTGGAAGCTGTATGTCGGTCAAGCGCAGATTGCCGAAGTCGCAGCGAAGCATGGGATCAAGCTTCGCATCTTCCACGGGCGCGGCGGCGCGATTGGGCGAGGCGGCGGTCCTGCCGGGAAAGCGATTTTGGCCCAGCCGCCGGGCAGTGTGCAGGGGCGGCTGAAAATCACCGAGCAGGGCGAAGTGATTTCTTCGCGTTACTTTGACCAGGAGATCGCCTATCGCAACTTGGAGCAGATCGTTCATGCCGTGCTGACGGCAAGCGGCCCCCCTGCCCCCAATAATGGGGGAGTAAGAACAGAAAACGCAGAATGGGCGGCGGTCATGAACGAGGTTTCGGACGCGGCGTTTGCGGCGTACCGGACATTGGTTTACGGCGACAAAGATTTTGTGCGCTACTTCCAGGAAGCCACGCCGGTCGGCGAGCTGGCCCAGCTTAACATCGGCTCCCGCCCGCCCAAGCGGACGGCGTCGGACCGGATTGAAGACCTGCGGGCTATTCCGTGGGTGTTCTCGTGGATGCAGAGCCGCCACACCCTGCCCGGCTGGTACGGCGTCGGCACCGCATTGACAGCTTATGCCGACCAGTCACCGACACATGAAGAGCGCCTGCGGCAGATGTATCAAAGCTGGGCGTTCTTCACGACGACCATTGACAACGCCCAGATGTCCCTGGCAAAAGCCGACATGGAGATCGCCGCCCGCTACGCCGCGCTTGTCACCGATGACACAATCAGAGAGCGCATCTTCGGCGCGATTAGCCGCGAGTACGAGAAATCCGTGGCGATTATCGGGCGCATCACGGGCATGGACGCGCTTCTCGACAACCAGCCTGTCTTGCAGAAGTCCATCCGCCTGCGGAACCCGTATGTGGACCCGCTTTCCTACCTGCAAGTCGAGCTGCTGAAGCGTCTCCGCGCCCTGCCGCTTGACGATGCTTCGGAAGAAATGAAAACCGCCCGCCGAGACCTCCGCGCCGCCGTCCTGCTGTCCATCAACGGCGTCGCCGCCGGCATGAAGAACACGGGGTAGCAACGTGTTGGAGGATTTGACCCAAGATGAGCGGGATTTCGTTGACGAATTACTTTTTGCCGACTTAACTCTGCCGGCAATGCAGTTTGTAAAAGGTGTCACTTCAAGTCCTCTTAAAGAGGTAATAGAGGCAGTTTACGCACGAAAAGGCGAATTGGGAGTGGATTTCAGCACTCAGACGCTTGCCCGTGTTCGTGCATTTGCCCGACTGAACAATGTCTCAGGAGAAATACACTTAGTTGAAGGCTCTTGGGATGGTGACGAGGATTGGTTCATAGGATTGTGCGCAATCACAAGGGAGCCATCATCTCGCCATGCCGAGTATACTGCACACGGGCTTTGCTCAATTCGAGGTCATCGTGATCAGGTACAAAGAGCGGTTGCGTTAGGTGAGGACCTAGCGCAGTACGCAGGAACCACTTTTTATTTGACCAGTGTGGAAGTAGATGACGAAAAGCGGTGGTGGGACACGCAGCAAGATACCATGCGTTAAAACGCACGGCTATACAGCGAAGACGCTACGAAGTACCGCTTCGCGGAACTGGGAACCTCTTGGCATTATCTTACTCTTAACCCCGCGAAGCGGGTGTTTTGTGGCGTCCGCGCCGTCTAGCCATGCCATTCATGGCATGGTTTTTCAACGCCTACCCTTGCCGTTAGGCATCTTCCGCGTCAATTAATCCCTCTTCGGTGCCGACTTTGTGGATGTAGACGGGGACGTAGCCCCAGGTGCGGTAGAAGCGCAAAGCAAGCTCGGCTTCGTCGGGGTCGGCGTCTACGATGTTGCCCTGATACACGGCGACGTACTGGCCGTAATACTGGTCAATCTGGTAGTGGGGCATTTGGTTGAACGCGGCCACTTCTTTCCAGAACGGCGCGTCGTCTAAGCTTTCCCGGCGGCGCATCATTTCCAGATACGCCGCCAGCGCACGGGCGGGAGATAATTCAGGGGCGGATAAAGTGTTGCTGGGTAAAGTGTTGTCATCGGCAGAAGACGACATGATAAGTTCCTCTGCCTCATTGTAACAAAAGCAGGCTTACATGTCAAGCACAAAGCAACACGCAAAAAAGCCGGGGTTGTAGAAAACCCCGGCAGCGTAGTGTGCTCCGCACAAAAAGAAACGCGCCCGCCAGCCTGTCCTTGTCCGAAGGACACACTCTTGCCGGGGTTTTCTACAACCCCGGCTTTTTATAGCCCGCTTGCGAACGCGGAGGACTCGTCTTTGTAGGTGTGGAACGGGTTCTTTAATTCTAAGTGCAGGCGCTTGTTGATATAAATAAGATCCCAGTCAATCACATAATCGCGAGAATTATTCGCCAGCAGCTTGTCAATGACGATGCCCCGGCCTTTCGCCCGTGTGTTGGTCGGCGGGGTCATGGTCGCCTCGAAGATGCGCCGGTCGGTGGTCGCCCGCTGGATGGCCCCGGACTGCTCTAGACCGTAGTACAGGCTGGTTTCCGGGTTGACATTGTGGTACTCCAAGTCCAGCGAGTGCAGGATGTCGTCGCCCCACTGGACCGCGCCGTTCTCAGACTCGATGAAGTCTTCCATCATCTTGCGCTTGGCAACCCAGTCCAGCTTGTCGGCCAGCTCATACGGGTCACGCTCCAAAGAGTCCAAACACTTGGCCCATTCAGTCAGCACATAATCGGTCTGTTCGTCGCGCCCGGTGTAGCGCTCCTGCGCGGCTTTCAGGTACAGCCGCTGCAAGTCTACCGCGCCGATGGAGCTGCCGTCTTTGCGCTTGACAAGCCATTTCCAGGTGGGGTCACGCGAAACGCTTTTCAGCGCTTCCAGCGGATCGCGCAGCTCGACATCTTGGAGCAGGATGCCGTCTTCAATTAAATCCAAGACAATCGAAGTCGTGCCGATCTTAAGCAGCGTCGCGTACTCGCTCATGTTGCACTCGCCGAACAAAATGTGCAGGCGATGCAAGTTAGAGTAATTATAATACGAGTCCCACTTCGGGTTGATGATCGCCCGGTTGAAGCGCACCCGTGAAGAAATTGTCTTGACAATGTGATCGGCCCGCTGAGACAGTTGAAAATCAACCGTGGGGTCCACCTCGACGCCGTAGAAGTTGCCGACCCATTGGTAGTCCACCTCGTAATCCGAGATGGTCATGATGTTATTCTTGAGGCTCTTGTAGTTGAGGCGGTGTCCGCCGACCCGCCCGACACCCGCAAAGATCTGGCGTGTCACGAGAAACGGCAGCAGGTACGAGAGCGCTTCTAAAAAGAACCGGTCGTCAATGGCGACCAGAAAGTTTTCGTGGCAGCCGAACGTATGCCCGCCGAAGTGGTCTACCGAGTTGGAATGGAACGAGACTTTGTCCTGCAAATCCAGCTCGCGCAGCAGGCGCTGCAGGATCACGCGCCCGGCTTTGTCATACGCCACGGCGTCGGCAAAATCCGTGCATTCGGGAGTCGCATACTCCATATGCGAACCGACGGCGTCAATATAAAGCCGTCCGCCGGAGCGCAGGAAGCCGCCGCACCGGGCGGGTTCAAACGCATAATCGCGAGCGTGCAGGTCAATCAGCCCCAGCTTGTCTTTATAGAAAGCGTGGTCTTTGACTTGTTCCACAATCATTTCTGCTGTGCCGACAGAGTCGTCATTGACGAGGCAGCCGAACTCAGTTTCAATCCCAAAGATGCGTTTGTCCATAGATGTTTCCCTGAAAAGAACTGGAAGCCCCTACCCCCGGTACTTCGTACCGACCCCTCCCCCGTTCCGGGAGAGGGACAAGAAATTAGGAAAAGAAGCCTAACAAGCGGCGGTCTTTCTGTCTTCATCTTTACCCCTCTCCCGGAACGGGGGAGGGGTCGGTACGAAGTACCGGGGGTAGGGGGCTTTCCTAGTTGTACCGTGCCAATGGCTCGGAAAGCTCGGCGGCAGTGACTAAGCGAAACCGACTCTCGCGGTTTGTGCCGCGCTCCAAGACGCCCGCTTCAATGGTCCAGCCTTTGCCCAGATGCTCGGTGACGAACGACGACACATCCTGCTTGCCTTCACCGTCGGTCGAGTAGTCGGCGTCGGCCCGGTCTTCGGCTTCCAGATGCTTCATGCCGACGCCCCACGCATAAAGCGCGGCTCGCAGGCCAGACTCTAGTGTCGGGGTGCCCGTTTCGGTTTCCGACTTCAGATGCTCCCGCATCCGGTCCTCGGCATAAGCCGTGCCCGCGACAACCGCCATGCCAGGCGATGTCGAGAACTCACCGTCGTAGGAAAGAGTCATCAGAATATCGCGTTCCGGCGTCTTGCCCAGCTCGGCAAAAATGCCTTTGATGACAATCGGCTGGGCGAACGGGTCACCGTAGATGCGCTTGATGGCGGGCGAGAGCTGAAACGAGATCAGGCGCTGGACACTGACATCGTCCGGGGAGCGCGAAAAGCCTTCCTGGTGGGCGGCATCAATTGCCCCCCTGCGGATTTGCTCCACGTCGCTCTGGTTGCCGATGGCGCTGAACATCAGCTTGTCGTAGACTTCGTAAATTTTGCGCTGGGTCTGCCGCGCAGACAGCAGCAGCAGGCCGCCGTCATAGGTCAGCGCGACCACCGGACTGCCGTCTTTAAGACGGTCTTCAATGTATTCGTTTCGCTGCTGGATACTTTCGTTCCAGTCGTAGGGACTATAAGAAGGCAAGGGTTACTCCGGTCATGCATCACCCAGCAGGAAGGCGAACACAAGGTTCGCCCCTACGGGGTTAGGATTGGGCAACGTAGGGCGCGAACCTTGTGTTCGCCCTTTCTCTCGTGTTGTTTGCGCTGGTTTCTATGACCTACGACCGTCCGAGAGCAGCCTTGATCTCGGTCTCGGTAAAGTCACGGATACCGTCGGCGGTGATGTACTTGGCGGCAGGCAGGAACTTCGTTGAGCCGCCTGTGGCCGTGTCCAGATCTGCGGCAATGTCTAAAAGTGTCAGTGTTTCTTTAAGCGCCGTTTCGCGGTCCATCTCGCGGAAGGGGCCTTTAGTCTTGAGAATATACTCAAACGCGCCTTTAATCGGGGCGGAGCCGCTGCCGGCTGCGCCGTATTCGGCGGTCTCGAACTGGCCGCCCAGCACATCGTAGAAATAAATGCGGCCTTGATTTGTGTCCCGGTCAAACGTAGACAGCACGGGGATAAATGCGCCGATGCCCTGCAGAGCCGCTGGGACATTGTTCGCGATCACGCGCTGGAGTTCCATCAGCTTGCCTTCCTGAGACATCGGCTGAAGCTGGGAGCGCTCGAAATACTTGAATGCATGGCGCAGATACCGCACGACTTCGACGCTCTTCGCAAACGACCCCGAGATCGAGATCAGCGTGTAGTCGTCGAGCGCCAGCACTTTTTCGGCCTGGTCGTACATAACCGTGTAGCCGGCGGTGGCGCGTCGGTCGGCGACGTTAATCAAGCCGTCTTTGTACTTGACCGCAATAACCGTCGTACCGTGCGTGTCTACGTCCCGCGCACCCGGCACATTCGGCACGGGAGTGGGCATCGGCAGCCGGTCATGCAGTGAGTTTTGGGCAAAATTGTTATCGGAAAACAGCGCGGAAAAGCCGCCGCTGTCGTTATCAAATCGAAGCATAAGTGTCACACTGTCTGTAGAAAGTGGCTGCCGAGCAGTTGAAAATTGATCGCTAGGGAAGGCGTCCTGCGGACGGAAGATAAAGCCCATACAGGCTTTCCTGCACTCGAAGAGTGCTTCTCTTAGCGGGCAGTTGTCAACTGCTCGTTCAGCCTGTAATTTCGCTTTACTGGCCGCTGCGCTGGCGGTAGCGCCGGGCCTGGTCCGGGTCAACCCGCTTCATGCGCTTTAAGAGGTCGCTGCGGTCGGGCCGCTGGACATCAGGCTTCGAGGGGCCTGTCTCGTCGCCTTCTTTGCGAAGGGGGTCGGCGGGGCCGGCAGGCCGCGTGGCGCGGTCCTCATCGGGCATTGTTATTCCGGGCATGGTTCGTTCCTTTCTCTAATTCGGGCCGCCCAATGGAGGCATTAAGCGGCAGGGTCATGATTCGCTGATTGAGTCTCAGAATCCTGCGAACGGCGCTACTTGCCGCCGAAATGGCGCACCAAGTCATCTAACGTGCGGGCGTCTCGAATCATTGCCATCGCGTCGGTCACAGCAGCCGGCGTTAGGTAGTCGTCGAGATCGGCAACCCAGGACTCGGTTTCCGTTCGCAGTACCACTTTGTTCCAGCCGATGACTCCAATGGAGTCACCGAACTTATCTACAAGATACCCACGAATCGCGGCTCGCGTACTGGCCGGCGGCTCTGTTTCGGCGATTTGAACCGCGCTGTCGCTGGTCAAGCGCACCATCTCGCCGGCTTGCTCCAGCGCATAGTAAAGACCTTCGTCCGGGTCTACGTTGCTGTACGCGAGGTCAAACGACGGCACGGTCTCGTCGTTCCAGTTGATGCCTTCCGATTCAACATAATCGGCGAGCAGGCTGCGCTTGGCGACCCAATCTAAGCGGTCGCCCAGCGAGAGCGGGTCGGACTCAAGTGCGTCCAGGGTTCGCTCCCATTCGGCCAGCGTCCAGTCGGTGTCGAAGCCGCGCCCGGACAGCTTTTCTTTGGCGGCTGCGAGATAGACGCGCTGAATGTCTATTCCCGAAATCGTGCCGGTTTCCGCTTCTACCTGCCACTTGTAGGACTGGTCCCGAGAAATCTGCTTGATGGCATCGGTCGGCTGCTTGAGTTTCACCCAGGGCTGCCAGCCCTGCTCAATCAGTGATGTCACTAAATAGGTCGTACCAATTTTGAGCGCAGTCGCGTACTCGGACATGTTGGCGTCGCCGCAGATCACATGCAGCCGTCGCCAGAGGCGCGGGTCGGCATGAGGCTCGTCGCGCGTGTTGACCAGAGGCCGCCGGTGCAGGGTGTCCACGGAAGCGTCTTCGGTGAAGAAGTCCGCCCGCTGCGACAATTGGTATAGGCCGCTGTCGCCGCGCGGCTCGATGCCGACTTTGCCCGCGCCGGCATACAAAATGCGGGTTGCAAAGAACGGCAGCAGGCCGGACAGCAGCTCCGAGAAAGGCGTCGCGCGGGGAATAAGATAATTCTCATGGGTGCCGTAAGCTGAGCCGTGAAAGTCCGTGTTGTTCTTGAAAATATGAACCTGTCCGACCCCCGACTTCTCCATCCGGGCCTGCGCCGCCGCTAGAACGATCTTCTCGCCCGCTTTGTCATGCGCGACCAGATCTAAAAGCGACGCGCATTCCGGCGTCGAATACTCCGGGTGGCCGTGATCGTTGTAAAGCCGTGCGCCGTTGACCAGCACCCGGTCCGCCCGCTCTTCTTCCACCGGCAGCATCTTCTGGTTGGGCGCGTCAAGCTTTGCGTCTTCCGGGTCCACCGTCAGCTTGTCCACATGAAAGCCGCGCATATCGTTGCGCGGGTCTTCGCCTTTGTAGTACCACGGGCAGGCAATCTTGCCCCGGTAGGCTTTCACAACGGCGCGAGATTCGGCCAGCAGGTCGCTTGCGCCTTTGCCTTCCACCGCAATTCCGTATTCCGTTTCCGTGCCGAATAATGGCAAAAGTCAGTCTCCTCAAAATAATCAGTCAGCGGCGTCAGCTTTGGGCCGTGGGCCGAACAATAATCTCACCGACATCTACATTGGCGGGCTGCCCAATGGCATAGGCAATCGCTTCCGCAACGGCCTCCGGCGGCATCGCCATCTTGTCCATTGCGCTAATCGTTTGCGCTTTCAGCTCCGGGTTTGTCATAGACTCCGCCAGGTTTGTTCGGGTAAACCCCGGCGAAATGACCGTCACGCGCAGCTTGTCGCCCGCTTCCTGGCGCAGCCCCTCGGAGATCGCGCGGACGGCGAACTTCGTTCCGGCATAAACCGCCATGTTCGGCACAATCCGGTGTGCAGCGGTCGAAGCCACATTGATGAAATGCCCGGAACCCTGCGAACGGAAGACCGGCAGGGCGGCGGCGATGCCATACAGAACGCCTTTGATGTTAATGTCAATCATCTCGTCCCACTCTTCAACCCGCAGGTCATCGAGAGGAGCAATCGGTCCAATGCCGGCATTGCTGACAAGAACGTCCAGCCTGCCGTACTGCTCGCAGGCCAAGCCGACAAGGGCGTTAAGGTCCTCACGCCGTTTCACATCAGTCGGAACATAAGCAGCGTCGCCGCCCGCGTCAGTGATGCGGGCGGCAAGGGCTGCGAGGCGGTTTTCGCCCCGCGCCCCCAGCACGACTTTCGCGCCTTGCTTCGCCAGCAGAAGCGCCGCCGCTTCGCCGATGCCGCTGCTTGCGCCGGTAATGGCGACAACTTTGCCTACAATTTCCGGCATGAGGGTTGTTTCCCTAAATCACGTTCCGGCGCGTCACTTGCGTGGCCTTTTTGGGCGAAATCGGGTTCAGGCGCACGACGTTGTCCGGCTCGTAATCCAGCAGCTTCAGCCAGTCTTCAATGTTGTCTGTCTTCGGGAAAATCTCGTTTTCCTTGAACTCGGTGCGGACTGCCCGCTCCATGTCCTCCATCGAGACGCCTTCTTTAGTAGACTTGACATCAATCGAGCGCTTGATGGCAAAGTCTTTGGCCCGCTCGACCACCGAGGTCAAAAGCGCCCCGGAAACCAGGTCTTTCCAGTAGAGCGTGTCTACCGAGCCGTTCTTCAGATAAACTTCCAGGAACTCGGTCTCGTGCGTCTTGGACCAAATCAGCTCGGTCGTCTTTTCGACTAAAAGCTGACGCGCTTTTTCCTCGCCGCCCTGCTCTTCTACCAGGCGGTAGTCCAGCGGCAGGCCGGGGTTTAAGTAGATGCCCAGAATGTCGGACGTGCTCTTCTTGTCCGGGCGAACCACTTTCACCTTGCGGTCAATACGCTCCGGGCGCAGGATGGCCGGGTCAATGTAGTCCGGGCGGTTCGACGTCAGCATCACGACGACGTTCTCTAAAGACACCAGGCCGTCCATCTCGGCGCAGAACTGCGGGACAACCGTGTTGGAGATGTTCGTAAAGCGTCCCGACGAGCGGGTCCGCAGAATGCTCTCCGCTTCGTCAATAAAGATAAAGACTAAGTATCCTTCTTTTGCTTTTTCGCGGGCTGTTGAGAAGATCTCGCGCACCTGACGCTCGGACTCGCCGAGCCACATGTTCAGGATTTTGGGGCCATTGATATACATAAAGTATTCTTTGACATCCCGCTTGGTTCGCGCTTTGTATTCCTGCGTAATGTTGTAGGCAGTCGCTTTGCCGATTAGTGTTTTGCCGCAACCGGGAGGGCCGTACAGCAGAATGCCTTTTAATGGCTTCTTGCCGAAGCGCTCGTACAGCTCCGGGTAAAGCAGCGGCAGCTCGATCGCGTCTTTGATGACGCCAATCGCTTCCTGCTGGCCGCCGACCGCGCTCCACGGGATTTCGGTGACTTTATCTAAGAAAAAGTCCTGGTTCTCTTTGGCCGCAAACGCTTCCAGCGCAACGCGGAAGTTCGGCTCCATGCGGACTTCCGAGCCGGTCTTGATGGTTTCGTTCGCGAGGCCCGCGCCACGCACGACAATGCGCGTATTCATGCCCTGCTGGTCGCCGCCGATCCGCAGGCGTCCATCTTCCAGGGCTTCGCTGACTTTGACGACCTGACCGTTCTGTGCGGGACCCAGATCACCGACAACGGCATAGGCTTCGTTGACTTTGACGCGGGTTCCAGGCTGAAGTGTTTCCACATCCACGTTCGGGTCAACATTTGTGTAGAAATCGTTGTCGCCCATCGCGATGTTCGCCGTGCCGTCTTCGTTCTTGGACAAAAAGACAGCCACACGATTTGCCGGCGCGGTCAGCTTGTTGTACGCTTCGTCGTACTTCTGGATCAGCTCCTGCGCTTCGGCGGACTGCTGCTCGTCTACTTCTAATTGATGCCGCAGCAGCAGCAGGTACTGATAATTCGGGTCAATCGGATCAGTGCTTTTTAAGATTTCATCCAGCACAAAGATTGCCCGGACCGCTGTTTCTTGATTGCGCGGGATGCTGCCGCCTTCACCACTGCTGCTATTGTCTCGGCGGCCGCCGCTGCGCCGCTCGTTACGCTCTTTTTCATTACGCTCTTTATCGCTCGCCATGCGTTCTTTCCTCTCGTTCTTCAATTCTGTCTTGCTTTGTTCCGCTTTTTCGCGCTTTTTCGCCATTTGATTTGTTTGCTGTACTTCTTGTTTTCTTGGAGCCATCATACCCGGATTGCGATTGTACGGGCTGCGGGGGCCATTCGCCGGTCAGCAGCGCGACCATCCGAACGGTATTCCCCTTTTCAAAGGCGTCTACCCACGCGGCTACGGTTTCGCGTGCTTGCGGGTCGGACACCGCCAGATCACGAACCTCGGCAGGGTCGCCGCCGGAGGGATGGCTTGCTAAAGTCTGTCTAGCTCTGCCCAGTGCATTCTTGACCGCCGGCACGGTTGTTTCTAAAATACGCGCGGTTTCTTCCGCGCTCCAGCCCAGCACGTCGCGCAGAACCAGCGCGGCTCTTTGGCGCGGCGGCAGGCTCTGCACCAGCGCCGCGAACCCAAGCCGGACATTTTCGCGTCCCAGCTCGGTGTCTTCGGTGTCGGCAGCCGGGTCATGCAAGTTGATTTCGCCGACTTCGTCCAGGGACTCCCAGCCGGGCGGGCGGCGCTGGACATGGTTGAGGCACAGATTGTGCGCGATCTTATACAGCCAGGCCCGCAGGCTGGCGCGGCCCTCGAAGGTTTCCAGCGCCTTGAACGCGCGGAGAAACGCTTCCTGGACCATGTCTTCCGCTTCAGTCAGTGTTCCGGTCAGGCGGTAGCAGTAGGCGATCAGCTCCCGGCGGTACGGCTCAGTCAGGCGGCTGAACGCACGGCGGTCGCCGCGCCGGGCGCGGGTCAAGGCCTGTGTGGGGGTCAGGACCGCCGCTGCCGCACGGACAGGCGGGTCATTTGTCGTGGCCACGAAAATTCTCCTGCCTAAACAAGTGGGATACTTTTAAAACGCCCCAGCAGGCCGGTTAAGTTCCCGCTGCATTTTAGACACAGGCAGATGCGAAAAAGAACCGGTGCGTTAAAAATAAAGCAGAAATTGAAAGCAGAAATTGAAAGCAGAAAAAAGACACTGCTGCCGGCAGTGTCTTTCACAGAACTTGTTTTTCTTTCGCATTCACTTAATGCGGCATTCGCTTGATGAGGAACACGGAAGACCCTCCTTCCCGAATACAGCCGCTGCAAATTGCCATCGCGTCGGTCAGCATTTCCATCAGCGGCAGGCCGCGCCCGTGCGTGTCGTGCTGCGAAGCGTCCGGCATCGTGTACGGAGGCGAAGGCGGCACGAAGCCAGGCCCAAAGTCCTGCACTTGTATGATAAGACGTTTTTGGTGATGCCACAGCCCAAGATATACTTGCTGTTCTTGATCGTTTCCAGCGCTGCTTTTCGCGCCGTGCATCACTGCGTTTGCCAAAGCCTCGCCCAGCGCCAGATCCAGCGCAAAGCAGTCGTCGTCTGTCAGCCCCGCTTCCATGCAAACTCGCATTGCACTGCGCCGCGCCTGCGGCACTGCATGGAGGTCAGCCGGAAGCCAGAATTCCAGCAGCGGCAGAGGCGATTTCCGATTGCCCATCGCTTGTTCCTTCCTCCGCATTGAATTCTCGCGGCTTCCGATTTCTTACCATACACGAACTTACCCGTGTCTGCTCCGAGACAAACAAAGGAAGATAAACGCCGTATGACGAAATACACTTCATGCGAAGAGGAACAACGCGCGATCCCGCGCTGACACTGGTGCTGATCCTGCTCACCTGCGGGATTTATTACTTGTACTTTATTTATAAAGTCTCGGAAGAAGTGCAGGAGTTTCTCGGAGCGCCGGACATCAGCCCCGGCGTTGAAGTGCTGCTGTCCCTGCTCACCTGCGGGCTGTGGAACATCTACTGGGATTACCGCATGGGCAAGCGCATCGCCGAAATGAGTCTGCAAGTCGGCTTGCCGCCGACCGACAACGCCGTGCTGTACCTTGTCCTGGACCTTGTTGGAGTCGGCGGCTTTCTGAGCCTCGGTCTCATCAACCCAGTCTTGCAGCAGGACGGGCTGAACCGGGTTTGGAAAGCCGCCGGGTCCGGCCCGCCCCCGAACCCGGTGCAAGGCTCCTGGCCCCCACCGCCGCGCGTATGAAAATAGTGAGTGCGCTATGGCTTCAGCTATCACTTCTGCCGAGAACTTGGGAAAACGTGCCAACGCCGGAACAGTCTGCCTGCTGCTGTCCGTGATGTTCACGGCGAGTGTTTTGCTTCCCCTTCCCTCGCCTGCGGGGCAAATCGCTCACCTGCCCTCGGTCTGCCTTTTCTACCATTTGACCGGACTGCCCTGCCCCGGCTGCGGCCTGACCCGGTCGTTTGTTTGCCTCGGCCACGGACACTGGCGCGAGTCGCTGCACTGGCACCCGCTTGGCATGATTATCTACGGCATTCTTCTGCTGCTCTGGCTCCGCTGCGGCCTGTTCTGGCTGCGCGGCATCACGCTTCTGCCGCTGACGCCCTCAACAACTAGCCGCCTGAGCTTTTCCGCCTGCGGGGTCGTGCTGGTGACAGGCGTTGCCCGCATCGCCTGGCTGTCGGCCCACCATTTACGGTTTTAGCTTAACTCAGTGTAAGTGCAGCGGAATGACTTTGAGGCGCTTCCAGGGAAACACCGGCGCTTGTTCGTCTTCCTCTTTCCGGAAGACGACCAGTGAATGGGCGCGGCGGACGACATACAATTCGTCCCCCTGTCCGGCCCACCAGCCGGCGCAGGCGGCAATCGCCTGGGCAGGGATCGTCCGGCTTTTGTAGTCCTGACGCTCCACCTCCTGAAACGGTTCCTCGGCATTCTGCAAGATCAAGACACGCCGCCCGTCAACGCGCAGAAAGACATCTGTTTGCGGCGCCAGGTCTTTGCGGCTGCGCGTGTCAAACTGCCAGGCCACAAGGGCCGGAGGACTTTGAAGCGGCGGCGCGGCCTGCCCGGCAGACGGCAGAAGCGGAACAAAAACTGCCGCAAGTATCGCCCAGGTTATTTTACTCATTTGCAATTACCACTTTTTGTACGGCAGGAATTTGCCGTTCATGGTCAGCTTTACCCGGTCGCCTTTGGGGTCGGCTTCTTTTTCGACATGCATTGTAAAGTCAATGGCGCTCATGATGCCGTCGCCGAACTTTTCCTGGATAACCGACTTCAAGGGCAGGCCGTAGACCTGCATAATCTCGTAGAAGCGGTACACGAACGGGTCCGTCGGCACGACCGGCCCGAGGCCTTTGATGTTGTACTCGGTCAGCTCACTTGCCGCATCCGGTCCGAGGCCCAGCGCTTCCGTCAGCTTGTGCGCCTCCTCCGGGGTGGCAGTCGCTTGGCGATAGATAATCGCGGCGATGCACACTTCGTCCAGCCCGACAATCGGCTCTAAATCGGTGAAGCTGAGGCCTTTGGCCTTTTTTGCGGCCAGCAAAGTTTGGGTAATTTCAGGAAGAACAGTCATGGTAAAATTCTTTTAACTTCTTTCGTTTAGGTTATAATCGTGACCATGAGAATTAAACCTTCATTGGTGTTACCGGCCTTCTTTGGCCTCGCGGCAGCATTTTCCGGCTGCTCGCAGCAAACGCTGAACAGTGCCCAGCAGGACGCCCGGCACAACGCCGCCGTCGTCAGTCGGCAGGCGCGTCAGGCGGAAAAACAGGCCCGCCCGCAGATGGACCGCCTGAAGCTGCAAACACGGGTAACGGCGGCCCTGACCGCCGCTGATCTGTCGCCCGCCGTCCATGTCCGTGCCGATGCCGAGGGAGTTTACCTGCGCGGCACTGTGAGCAGCGCCGCCGATAAAGCCCGTGCCGGGCAGATCGCCCGCGACACGCTCGGCCCGGACGAGAAAGTCCACAATCAGCTTCAGGTCAGCAGCGAGTAGCCGTTATTTCGCGGTGGCCTGCGGCTTTTCCTCCCGCCCTCACACAAAATTTCATCTAAAACCCAGCCGTTTTAGGTATAATAGAACATCGGTTTGCGTCGGTCTTTGGAAGCACATTTTATAAGCCTCTAAAGACCGCTTTTTTCTCGGCGACAGAAGCAAAATCGGCGGAGGAAACAAGAGTGGGACAAGTCGTAGAAACAGCAGCCAGTCAAGTCATTGAAACAGATGACTTCGGCAGGCTGGTCATTCCAGCAGAATTACTGGGTACAGCCAAGCCGCACACCCGGTTTGTCATAGAAACAGATGGAGAAGCATTTGTCATTCAGCCGGAGGTTGTGCAATTCCAGGAAGACAGCCAAGAACTGACAGATGAAAAACAACTGACAAATGAAAATTGGGAGCGACAATGGAAGATTGCTCAAGAACAAGTCAGTAAGTCATGGCCTGCCGGCGTGTCCGCTACCGATGTCATTTCCGAGATGCGCCGCTGATGCTGACCATAGATGCCAATGTTTTTGTTTCCGCCGCTTCTTTGACTGATATGCTTCACGCAGCCAGTGAATCATTTCTGCGCCGTGTCCGGCAATCAGGTCTGAGAGTTCGTTGTCCGACTCTGGTCTTGCCGGAAATCGCTTCCGCGATTATCCGTCCGACAGGGGACGCAGCAGCAGCACAGGTCACGCTTGCCAGCGTTGAAACTTTCCCCAAAATCAGCTTTGTGATATTGACCGGGCCGCGAACGCAAGCGGCAGTGCAGATTGCTTTAACATGCCGACTGCGCGGAGCAGATGCGGTGTATGTCGCCGTCGCGCAGGAATACGGCATGACGCTCATCACCTGGGACCAAGAACTGCTGGCACGCGGTGCGGCGGCAGTTACCGTGATGACGCCTGCGGACGGGCTGGCGGTGAACCCGACAATTTAGGAACAGAACGCACATGGACTTCAAAGTTATCTCGAATTATAAACCGTCCGGCGACCAGCCGGAGGCGATTGACAAGCTGGCGCAAGGCATTATCAAAGGCAATAAGTACCAGACACTGCTGGGGGCGACTGGCACCGGGAAAACTTTCTCGGCCGCGAATCTCATTGAGCGGGTGCAGAAGCCGACACTGGTGATCGCGCACAACAAGACGCTGGCGGCGCAGCTTTGCTCGGAGTTCCGGGACTTCTTCGGGCAGAATGCCGTGGAGTATTTCGTGTCTTATTATGATTACTACCAGCCGGAAGCGTATATCCCGCAGACGGACACGTTTATTGAGAAAGACTCAGCGATCAACGATGAGATTGACCGGCTCCGGCACTCAGCGACCCAGGCGATTTTGGAGCGGCGCGACGTGGTCATCGTGGCGTCGGTCTCGTGCATCTACGGTCTCGGCTCGCCCGCAGAGTATGCCCAGATCATTCAAAAGTTCGAGCGCGGCAAGGAATACGACCGGGACGACATGCTGCGGCGTTTAGTGGCGATGCAGTTCAGCCGCAACGACCTGGTGTTGACCCGCTCGACGTTCCGTGTGCGCGGCGATATTCTCGAGCTTCAGCCCGCCGATGAAGAAATCGTCGTGCGTGTTGAGTTCTTCGGCGATGAAGTGGAGAAAATCACGACCGTGGACCCACTGACGGGAGAAGTGCAGTCGTCGAAAGATGAGATCACGATTTTCCCGGCGTCCCACTTTGTGTCCAGCCCGGAAAAGCAGGAGCGGGCGGTGATCGGCATTGAAGAAGAAATGCACAACCGGGTCGCGCTGTTCAAGCAGCAGGGCAAGCTGCTGGAAGCCCAGCGGATCGAGCAGCGCACACGCTTTGACCTGGAAATGATCCGCGAAGTCGGCTACTGCAACGGCATTGAAAACTACTCGCGCTGGTTTGACGGACGCGCCCCCGGCACCGCGCCTTCCACGCTCTTGGATTACTTCCCAGATGACTTTCTAATGGTCATTGACGAGTCACACCAGACTTTGCCCCAGCTTCGGGCGATGTACAACGGCGACAAGGCCCGCAAAGACACGCTGATTGACTACGGCTTCCGGCTGCCGTCGGCAGGCGACAACCGGCCGCTGAAGTTTGAGGAGTTCCAGGAGCGCGTCAATCAGTGCGTGTTCGTATCGGCCACACCCGCCGCGTATGAGCGCGAGCATTCCGAGCAGATTGTCCAGCAGATTATCCGTCCGACCGGCCTGATTGACCCGGAGATTATCATCAAGCCGATTAAAGGCCAGGTAGACGACCTGCTGCACGAGATCCAGATGCGGACCGCCAAAGGCGAGCGTGTCCTGGTGACGACGCTCACCAAAAAGATGGCCGAAGACCTGACCGAGTTCCTTTTGGATTTGAACATCAAAGTTAACTATCTTCACTCCGACGTGCATACGCTGGAGCGCACCGAGATTCTGCGCGACCTGCGTTTAGGCATCTACGACGTGATTATCGGCATCAACCTTCTGCGCGAAGGTTTAGACCTGCCGGAAGTCTCTTTGGTCGCCATTTTAGATGCCGACAAAGAAGGCTTCCTGCGCTCGGAAACATCGCTGATCCAGACCATCGGACGCGCCGCGCGGAACTTGGGCGGCCAGGTCATCATGTATGCCGACCGCATCACGGGGTCAATGGAGCGGGCGATGGGCGAAACGACCCGACGCCGGGCGATCCAGGAAGCCTACAACGTGGAGCATGGCATCACGCCGTACACCGTCAACAAAGCCGTCCGCGAAGTGCTTGAATCCAAGAAAATCGCCGAGCAGAAGTCGTACTACAATGTCTCGCGCACCCGCAACCCGGAGACATTGCCGCTCGACCAGATCATGTCCGCGCTGGCCGACATCGAAAAAGAAATGAAGCAGGCCGCCCGATCGCTGGAGTTTGAGCGTGCCGCCGAGCTTCGCGATGAGCTGTCACGGCTCAAGAAGCTGCTGCCGGCAGGGGCGAAGAAGTAACAAGATGGAGTTAGAATTATGACTGCTACCCAAGTCTATGAACAATCGATTAAACCGCTTTCTGCCGACGAGAAGTTGGCGATTGCCCGGCTTATCATCAACGAAGTTGTTCCAGCGCCAGAACCTGCGAAGCGTTATATGCCCACCGACGGCGAGGAAAGTGGGTTTGAGTATCTGAAACGTCTTTTACCGAACATTGAATGTATCACCCTGACGGATGAAGATTTGGCAAGCGTTGTTCTGAAGGACGCTTAACCATGAGTCTTCACCTTTTGCTTGACGAGAATATGAGTCAAGTTGTTGCGGCTCAAATTCGGCACCACCAGCCTGCTCTGGTCGTCGAAAGTGTTCATGTCTAGCGGAATGGAGCTTTTGAAGGCCGCTCCGACAAAGCCTTGCTACAAGCAGCGTATGCTGAAGACTTAACGATTGTGACCTACGACCAGAAAACGATTCCGCCTTTATTGACGGAAATGTATGTCGCAGGCGAGAGTCACGCCGGAGTCATTTTCGTAGATGACCGCACCATTCCGAGCGACGATTTTGGGAAGCTGACACGGGCTTTAATCTTTCTCTGGGAGCAATATCACCATGAAGATTGGCAAAACCGGATACGTTTCTTGAAGAGGCCGACATGACCAGCCCCCTTAACAACCTAGCCCTTTTGCGTCCCGGCATTCGGACCAAGCGCGTGTCGTCGTATGACCGAACCGGCGGCAACAACGACTTTGTGCCGATTGGCGCGGGCGAAACGAAGACGCTGGCGGAGATCGGCGGGGCGGGCATCATCAAGCACATTTGGGTCACGATTGCCTGTGCGGACCCGCTCATCCGGCGCAATGCGATCTTGCGGATGTTCTGGGACGGCGAAGCGATCCCTTCGGTGGAAGCGCCATTAGGAGATTTTTTCGGACAGGGCTGGGGCGAGAAGTATAACTATGCGTCGCTGCCGCTGGCTGCCGCGCCTGCCGGGGGCAACGCTTTGAACTGCTATTTTCCGATGCCATTTGGGGATGGTGCGAGAATAGAAGTCGAGAACCAGTCGGATGTGCCGATCACAAGTTTCTATTATTATGTAGACTGGGAGCAGCACCCGCACATCGGGCCGGAGCAAGGCCGCTTTCATGCCTGGTGGAACCGGCAGATGCCGGGGCCGGAAGCGGGTCAGGGCGACCGGGAAAATGAGTGGGAGACGCTCGGTGTCCAGCCGAAAAACCCGGCAGACGCGCATAACCATGTTCTGGTACACGCTGAGGGCGCGGGGCATTATGTCGGGGTGAACTATTTTGTCGATTCCCCAACCCCGCTCTGGTACGGCGAAGGCGACGACATGTTTCTCGTAGACGGTGAACCCTGGCCGGGGTCACTGCACGGGACGGGGACCGAAGACTACTTCAACTCGTCGTGGTGCCCGAAGGAGCTGTACGCGCACCCCTACTTCGGTTACGCGCGGGTCAACAGCGAGACAGGCTTCTTGGGCCGGACACACTGCTACCGGTTCCACTTGGAAGACCCCATCTACTTTGAAAAGTCCCTGCGGGCGTCCATCGAACACGGCCACGCGAACTCTTTGACGCTGGATTTGGCGACAGTCGCGTACTGGTATCAAACCGAGCCGCACCGCCCGTTCCCGGCGATCTTGCCGAAAGAAGCGCGTCAGCCGATGCCGCCGATTGGAGCTGTCGAGATACACAAATGGCGCGATAGCTGGCGGCGCGAGATGGGCGGCGGGCCGCTGTGGGGCGGGGAGCCGCTGCCGGACAGCACCCGGATTAACGAGTAAGCTATGACAGATTATGACGTAATTGTTGTCGGCGCGGGCCATGCCGGCGCGGAAGCGGCTTTGGCGGCGGCGCGTCTCGGCGCAAAGACGCTTTGCCTGACGCTGTCCCTGGAAAGCGTCGCGCTGATGCCCTGCAACTGCTCGGTCGGCGGCCCCGCCAAAGGTCATCTCGTGCGCGAGATTGATGCGCTCGGCGGGCAGATGGGGGTCAATGCCGATGCTGCCGTCACGCATATTCGGATGCTGAACACCGGCAAAGGCCCTGCCGTGCAGGCCATTCGCGCCCAGTGCGACAAGGATTTGTATTCGCGCACGATGCGGGCGACCCTGGAAGCGGCACCGAACTTGACGCTGGCAGAAGGCATGGTCGAGAGCCTTCTGATTGAAAACGGCGCAGTTGCCGGCCTGCGGACAGCGGACGGCGCGGCGTACACAGCTCGGTCTGTGGTCATTACGACCGGGACATTCCTGCGCGGGGTCATGCACCGGGGCGACGAGCGCACGGCGGGCGGGCGGCTTGGCGAGAAGCCGGCGCTGGCGCTGGCGGACACGCTGCGGACGCTCGGCTTTCCGACCCTGCGGCTGAAGACCGGCACGACGCCTCGCATTGACAAAGCTTCGGTAGACTTTTCGCAGACAACGGCGATTGAGTCGGAGCCGGACACGCCGCCGTTCTCTTTTCTGCACGACACACTCGGCATTGATGGTCTGCTGCCGTCGTGGCTGACCTACACCAACGAGCGGACGAAAGCCGTGATTGAGGCCAATCTTCACAAGTCCGCCATGTACGGCGGCTCGATTGAAGGCTTGGGGCCGCGCTACTGCCCGTCTATTGAAGACAAGATCGTGCGCTTTAATCAGCGTGACACGCATCAAGTCTTTCTGGAACAGGAAGGCTGGGACACCAATTCGCTGTATGTGCAAGGCACTTCCACGTCGCTCCCTGCCGATGTTCAATTGGAGTTCCTGCACACCATTCCGGGCCTAGAAGGGTGTGTTATGCTGAAAGCCGGCTACGCCGTCGAGTATGACGCCGTGCCGCCGACGGAGCTGACCCATGCCTTGATGACCAAGCGCCTGCCGGGCCTGTTTTTGGCGGGCCAGATCAACGGCACGTCGGGCTACGAGGAAGCCGCCGGCCAGGGTCTGATGGCCGGGGCCAACGCCGCCCTGTACGCCCAGCATCAAGCGCCGTTCGTCTTAAGGCGCTCTGATGCGTATCTCGGCGTAATGATTGACGACCTGGTCACCAAAGGCGCGGACGAGCCGTACCGTCTGCTGACTTCCCGCGCCGAGTACCGCCTGCTGCTGCGCCAGGACAACGCCGACCTGCGTTTGACTGAACTTGGCCGCGCCATTGGCCTCGTCCCTGACACCCGCTGGCAATTGTTTGAAGCCAAGCGCGACGCCATCGCCGCCGAAACGGCACGTCTCGAAACCACCTGCGTCAGCGGCTCCGACAACCCGCGCTTGTCCGCGCTTGGACTGCTGCCCGTCTCCCAGCGCGTTCCGCTTTCGGACATCTTAAAGCGCACCGGCGTTGCCTATGACACCGTCGCCGCCCTTGCCCCGCCGCCCGCCGCCCTGCCCCGCGCCGTGGGTGAGCAAGTGGAGATCACCTGCAAGTACGAGGGCTATATTGACCGTCAATCGGCCCAGGTCGAGTCCGCAGGCCGCCGCGAAGAAGTCCCGATCCCGGCCAAGTTCGACTTCAAGAGCATTCGCAACCTCTCCAACGAGAGTCGCGACAACTTGACCCGCGTCGAGCCTATCTCGCTGGGCCAAGCCGCCCGCATCCCCGGCGTCACCCCCGCCGACATCGCCATTCTCAGCGTTCACCTAGAGCAGCACCGCCGCCGGGCTGTTCCTGCCCTGAGTTCGCAGGTATAATGGACCCTGAAATCAATTATCGGGCCAGCACTGAGGGCCTTAAGCCTGATCAGCTTCAAGGCTTCTTTGTCGGCTGGCCTAATCCGCCGACACCAGAAACACATTTGAGACTGCTTCAGAACAGTGCGGAAGTCGTACTCGCACTGGATCAAGAAACTGACCAAGTCGTTGGCTTTGTTTCCGCGATCACCGACGGTGTTTTAACAGCATATATTCCGCTGCTGGAAGTACTTCCTGCCTATCAGCGGCGCGGTATTGGTCACGAATTAATGCGCCGGATGCTGGCGCGGCTGGACAAATTCTACATGGTGGATTTGCTCTGCAATGAGGTGCTTCAGCCATTCTATGAAGCAGCAGGCATGATGCCAGCGATGGGGATGCTGCGGCGAGACTACGAGCGTCAAAACGGAACGTAATCTTTTCAAGGATTAAGCTATGCAAACAACTCTCGCCCCACAGCGAAATCAGCTTTCAATACAACAGGCGCAAACGGACGCGCCGAATGGTCTACGGCGCTGGGACATTGACGAGTACCACCAGCTCAAGCATTCCGGTTTTTTCGGCGAAGAGCGCACGGAGCTATTAGATGGGTTAATCTGGCACCCGGAGGGAGCGGAGCCGCGACGCTGGACCCTTGATGAATATTACCGTCTTGCGGAGTTGGGTTTTTTTGATGACGAGCGTGTCGAGCTTTTGGAGGGGAGGATCTGGAAATTGCCACCACAAAAAACGCCGCACTTTTCGGCAGTTCGACAGACTACGGATGCGATGGAAGCCCTCTTCGGCGAAGGGCACGAAGTAAGACCACAGGGGCCGTTCCATCTGCCGGATACAAGCGAGCCGGAACCTGATGTTTTAGTCGTGCCGGGAACAAGCAGAGATTATCTGGCAAGCCATCCTATCGTGACTGACTGCCTGCTCCTCATTGAAGTCTCCGACAGCACCTTGGCAAAAGATCGCGGATCAAAACTCATCGATTACGCACGGGCCGGAGTTCAGGAATACTGGATTGTCAATCTTGTGCACCGGCAGCTTGAAGTCTACCGGCAGCCGACACTGGAAGGCATCTACCGCCAAAGCAGTATCCACAAGTCCGGCGAGACTATCGCACCGCTGAAGGCGTCAGGCAGGACAGTCGCCGTTGCCAATTTGCTGCCACCGGTTGAATGATTATGACAAACACAGAAACAGACAATTTAGCCACCAAGAAGAAGGTGATCGTGCTGGGGAGTGGTCCCATTCGCATCGGGCAGGGGATTGAGTTTGATTATGCCAGTGTCCATGCGGTCCGCGCATTGCGGGAGGCGGGATACGAGGCGATTATCATTAACAACAACCCCGAGACAGTGTCTACGGACTTTGACACGTCCGATCGGCTTTACTTTGAGCCGCTGACGCCGGAGGACGTGCTGAACGTCATCGAGCGGGAAGCGCCGATTTACGGGATTGTCTGCCAGTTTGGCGGACAGACGGCGATCAACTTGGCCCGGCCGCTGTCGGAGGCAGGCGTTCCTATTCTCGGCTCATCGTTTGACTCGATTGATTTGGCGGAAGACCGGGACCGCTTTGAAACACTGCTGCGGGAGCTGGGCATTCCGAAGCCTGCCGGGCGGGCGATCCAATCCACAGAAGCGGCGCTGGAGGTGGCGGGGGAAGTCGGGTACCCGGTGCTGGTCCGGCCTTCGTATGTGCTGGGCGGGCGGGCGATGGAGATTGTCTACAATGATACTGATCTGAAAGAGTATATGCGGTATGCGTCGGATATTGCCGACGGTGCGCCTATTCTCGTAGACCGATACATTGTCGGCAAAGAAGCGGAAGTGGATGTGATTGCCGATGGGCAGGGCGGCTGCCTGCTGCCGGGCATCATGGAGCATATCGAGCGGGCGGGCGTCCATTCCGGCGATTCGATGGCGGTCTATCCGCCGCAGACGATCAAGCAGTTTACGATTGACCAGATGGTGTCGTATGCGACCCAGCTTGCATTGGCGCTGAAAGTCGTCGGCCTGATGAACATTCAGTTTGTGATTGAAGACGATCAGGCGTATGTGATTGAAGTCAACCCGCGGGCGTCTCGCACGGTTCCCTATCTCTCAAAAATCACGGGCATCCCGATGGTGAAGGCTGCGACCTGGGCGTCGCTGGGAAAATCGCTTGCCGAGCAGGGCTACACAAATGGCCTGCACCCCAACCAGCCGAACATTGCGGTCAAAGCGCCGGTGTTCTCGTTCTCCAAGCTCACCGGCGTAGACATCAACTTAGGCCCGGAGATGAAGTCTACCGGAGAGATACTCGGCATTGACACGGACTTTTCGCGGGCGCTTTACAAAGCCATGGTGGCGTCGGGCATTGACGTTCCCGCCGGCGGCAAAGGCGCGGCGCTTTTAGTCACGCTGGCCGACCAAGACAAAGCCGAGAGCTTGCCGATTATTCAGAACTTCGCCGCGCTCGGCTTTGCACTTCACGCAACGGCAGGCACGGCCAAGTTCTTGGAAGCGAATGGCCTCGCAGTCAGCACGGCAAAGAAAATCAGCGAGGGCACGCCGAACTTATTGGATTTGATACGCGGCGGGCGCGTCTCGCTTCTCATCAACACGGTGTCCAAAGACAAGCAGATTGAAAAAGAAGCCGCGCTCATTCGCCGGGCGTCCGTTGAAAACTCCATCCCCTGCCTGACATCACTTGACACCGCCCGCGCCCTGCACACGGCGCTGGCAACCCGCCAAATCGGCGAAGCATTTGAGGTGATGACGGTAGATCGGTATACAGGGTAGGTTCATGCCTTCCCCTCCACTTTATAAATAAACGCCAGTACTTCGGCGACGGCGCGGAACAGCTCGGGTGGGATTTGCCGCCCCACGTCCAGCGTTAGCAGGGCGTCCGTGAGGGCTGGGTCTTGCCGCAGCGGAATATCGTTCTCGCGGGCGAGGCGCAGGATTTCTTCGGCAGCAGAATGATGAGGCGCGAGTTCTTGCATGAGGATTCTCTTGGAGAGTTCTTTTAGATATGGTGGTCTACGCAGGTCCGGGGCGAAGCGAGCGCCGCGCCGCCATGATACAGCGGGGGCCAGTCAGCCTGTACCCGGCAGGTGACATCGCAGAGGTTCCAGCCCGCGGACGCCAGCGCTTCGGCTAAACTCCCAGCCCACTTTGACAGCAGGCGATAAGACGCGTGTTTTTCCGCGCCGAGACGGCAGCTTAACGTGCCCGACACCAGGCCGATCAAGTCTACCTGAACCCGGCCCAGCTTCGGCGGCGACACCCGCAGCGTGACCCGCAGGACTTCCTCTTCGTCTATTTCCTCGTCGGGAGTCACTTTGGGGTCGCTTTGGCGCAGCCACAGATGCGTTTCCGCGATCCCCGGCAGGCCGTCAAAGGCCAGCGGCAGGGCAAAATACAGCGGCACATTCGGCTGATGCCCATGCGCCGTCAGCGACGCTTGATTGAGAAGCTGCTGGCCTTCGAGAAGCGATGCCAGCCCATCCGCTCCGTGGCGCATCCCTCGGTCGCCCGATGCTTCCGCCAGCCGCAGCAGCGCTGTTCGGAGGTCCGCGATCGGCAGCGGCCCTTCCTGCATTCGCAGCACCCGGTTTTCCGTGGAACGCCCCACTTGCAGCAGCATCTCGCGCAGCCCTCGCGCGAGGGCCTCCGGGGCCGTCCCCGCTTCCAAAGCGAGGCCGAGCCAAGCCGTGACCCGCTCCGGCAGCGCCGCGCCGGGCAGTCCGTCCAACGGCGCGTTCAGCACAGCAGTCACTGCTCGCAGCGCATCGGGAGAAGTCGGCAGGGCCAGCGACTTTGCCAGCGCGTAAGCCTCCGGGGACGCGCCCGGCGCGGCCGCCAGCGCCGCATTCGCCTGCGTCAAAGTTTGGGGTGTCAGCGGCAGCCCCGCCTGCGTCAAAGCCAGCGCCAGCGCGACATCCCCTTCCCCCGCCGCCGCGCCCATTTCCAGCAGCGCCGCCCGGATAATTTCTCCTGTCAGCATTCCGCCTGCCGCCGGCCTGCCTTCAAGCCCACTAGAAACGGGTATCTGTACCGCCTGTGCCAGACGTCCCAACAGACCAAGTGCAGCAGCAGCCGGCTGCCCGAAAGACGCGGACCAAGACGCAGATAATGGAGAAGAAACTTGCATAATACTTCCGAACAGACTAAAACACATTCGCCGCTCGTTCCCATTATCGGCAGAAGCCGCCGTCAACAAAAGCCCCGCAACTGCTGATGAAGCCCGGTAATCACGAATCCGGTAATCACGAATAAGGTATAATGGAAAGCATTATAAAGGAGCCTAGCGAGATGCAGCAAAGCGAAGAAGATATTCAGAAGCAACATTGGGCTGAAGTAGATGCTGCATTGGATCATTTCGTTGCTGGTCTTAAGCCTTTTGCTGAGCAGGAACTAGAGAAGAAATACGGCTTGGATTGGCAGGATAAAGTATCTCGTGTGCCTGGTCGAAAGCAAAACCTTTATGACCCATCTACACTGCTGGGCATGATGCTTGCTCAATGGCGAGAGGTGTTCGCTAACAGTTTGGAAAACACTGGAAAAAATCTCATTGGAGAGATAAAGGGATGGCGGAATTATCCGGCACATCGTGACCCACTAAGCGCCGAAGATGTGATACGTTCCCTTGACAGTATGAGCCGCCTTCTTGAACTTGTTGCTCCATTATGCCAGACTGAGAACATCACATTGAGTTTACAGAAACTAAAAAGCCGCAAACTAGAACTCGAAATTCAACGGCTAGAACATTTGATTTCAACGCCGAGAGGACCAGTGGGGCCAGTTGAACCACCTGTTGAGGAAAAGGATGCTTACCAAGATGGCTTGCCATCTGATATTCCCGGTGAAGAGTCAGATGTTCCCAAATCTGTAGGCGATTTGCACGTTGAACGAGTTAAGAAGCCAAATAGTACAATGTGGTTACTGCAAATCTATGATGGCGACACCTTCATCGGCAGCTACGAGCGATCCACAACAGAGGCCGGAGCGAAAGAAAAAGAAATTGAAATTCTTTGGCCCAACGAACCTGACAAGCGAAACCTTGCTGCTGTTGAACTGAGGAAAGCGTATGCGAAGAACGGCGAAAAACCGTTTATAGTACGCTGGACTGGATCGGCGACAGGGCAGGACGGCAAAAAGGGTGTCAAGCAGATCAAAGACGAGGAAGGCGGCGAACTTTTGGGAGAATTTCCGAGATGCTGCTTTCGCAAGTAGTAGATAACCTACTATGACAAACAAATCAATCTCAACTCAAAATCCCTGGCGCGATTTGCCGACTGTGCCGCCGTATGTCCTGCCTTGCGACAAGCCTATTCTTGACAGATACGCGCCGAAGTTGACCGGCGAGGCAGAAATCCGGCTGGACACTTTGGCCTATCCTTATCTCGGCAACCCGGAAACGGCGGATGTTCTGCTGCTGGCGCTGAACGGCGGCTTTAAGCCGGAAGTCTTGAACTATCTGCAAGCCGACCCTATCTACGTTGAACAGCGGCGTAAGAGCCTGACGTTTGAAAGCGATTACCCATTTTTCTATCTCGATCCCCGGTTTGCTTCTACAGCCGGGCATCAGTGGTGGCGCAGACGCCTGAGCTATTTTGTAGAGCGTCAAGGACTCAAATCCGTTGCCGAGAAGTTTGCCTGCGTTCAATGGTTTCCGTACTGTTCAGCACGGTTTAAGGCTCTGCCGCAACTGCTGCCGTCTCAGGAATACTCGTTTGATCTGGTTCGGCAAGCCATCAAAGATGGAAAAGAAATTGTGCTGATGCGGAGCCGGGAAAAGTGGCGGGCGGCGGTTCCTGAGCTAAAGGATTACCCGTATATCGAGTTGAAGTTTCCGCGCACTACTTTTGTCGCAAAAAATCACATGACTGATGAACAGTTCAAGCGGCTTGAGCAGGCCGTTCAGGCATGAGACTCATAGACGTTGAATAGAAGGGAACCTGATGACACTTAATTTGACTCCTGATGCCGAAGCACGAGTGCGCTCAGTGGCGGAGATGCGCGGGCAAGACCCGGAAGACGCACTCATTGCTTTGCTGGATCAAGCGCTTGCCGAAGCCGAGGCGGAAGAGGAACTTGTGGCAGAGCTGCGTGCAAGTGTGGAAGACCATGCCGCCGGGCGCAGCATGACGATTGAAGAGTATCGCGCCAAGACGCTTGCACGGCGTCAAGAGCGCGACAAACAGCGTGCCACGAGCAGCACCGTAGCGGAACGGGCAGCGTAATGGCAGATGAAGAATCGGTAGTGTATGCCGTCCGTCAGTCAAGTCGCGGAGCCAATCGAATGGAGGCCGAACAGCAGCGGCAAGAAAGATTGTATGGGCAGCAGTGGCGGACGCATGGTAAGATGCGCTGACGGAGGCTGTCGCCTCACTTACAACTTACCCGAAACGCTGCTCAGAAGCCGATGAAAGCGGCCCGTTCCAGCGCGTCAGCCCCGGCGAGATGTTGTATGTGCTGTTGTTCCGCCACAAGCGCGGCGCGGTCTGGCGCATTTTGTTCACTGTTGACGAAGCAAGCTAAAACGACCCGCCGACCGTGCATCTCCAGATGCTGCGACACGGCGCACAGGCTCCCCTGACTTACTGGCCGGAAGACGACGAGTAACCCAATTTAGGACACACCATGATTGACCCGACGATTTACCGCGAGATGGGACTGAACGATTCGGAATATGCGCTGATTTTGGAGGCGCTGGGACGCGAGCCGAGCGTGACGGAATTAGGAATGTACGCTGTCATGTGGTCGGAGCATTGCGGCTACAAGTATTCCCGGCCGGTGCTGCGCTTGTTCAAGAAGTACAAGGAAGCGATGGATTCCGGCGAAGTCGAGAACGCGGGCGTTATTGACATCGGCGATAATCTCGGCGTCGTGATGAAGATGGAATCGCATAACCATCCGTCTGCCGTAGAGCCGTTTCAAGGCGCGGCGACCGGCGTGGGCGGCATCCTGCGGGACATCTTTACGATGGGAGCGCGTCCCATCGCCATCTTGAACTCCCTGCGCTTTGGGCCGATTGCCGGGGCGGAGAACGCCCACACGCGGTACTTGTTTGAGCATGTCGTTGGCGGAATCTCGCACTATGGCAACTGCGTGGGAGTTCCGACGGTAGGCGGGGAGATTTATTTTCATCCGTCGTATGCGGGCAATCCATTGGTGAACGCGATGGCCGTGGGCGTGGTGCCGCTGGACCAAATCGCGTCGGCAGAGTCGAAAGGGATTGGGAACCCGGTGCTGTATGTGGGGTCGGCGACGGGCAAAGACGGCATTCACGGGGCGACGTTCGCGTCGGTGGAGCTGGGACCGGACTCGGAAAGCAAGCGGCCTAATGTCCAGATGGGCGACCCATTTGCCGAAAAGCTGCTGATTGAAGCGACGCTCGAAGCCCTGGCGACGGGCCATGTGGTCGGCATTCAGGACATGGGCGCGGCGGGGCTGACCTGCTCCACCTGCGAGATGTCCGCCAAAGGCAGCGTCGGGATGGACGTGGACGTGCGGGCGGTGCCGCAGCGCGAAGCGGGCATGACCCCCTATGAGATCATGCTGTCCGAGTCCCAGGAGCGGATGCTGGCGGTGATCGCCAAAGGGCATGAAGACGAAGTCGCGGCGGTTTTTCATAAATGGGGCCTGAACGCGGTAGTCATCGGCACAGTCACGGATACCGGGCGCGTGGTTCTCAAAGATAACGGCGTGGTTGTCGCCGATGTCCCTGCAAAGTCTCTGACCGACGACTGCCCGACCTACTCGCTTGCCGCATCGGAGCCGGTTTATATTTCCGAAGTCCAGTCTGCTGATTTGTCCCACCTGCTCGAGCCGGACGATTACAACGCAGTTTTACTCAAGCTGCTGGCGTCGCCGTCTATCGCGTCGAAGCGCTGGGTTTATGACCAGTACGACTCCATGGTTCAGACCCAGACCACCGTGCTGCCCGGCGCGGCCGACGCCGCTGTTCTGCGCCTGCGCGACTCCGGCGGCAAGGGGCTGGCGCTGACCACCGACTGCAACCCGCGTTACTGCTACTTGGATCCCTATCTCGGCGCACAAATTGCCGTGGCCGAAGCCGCCCGCAACTTAAGCTGTGTCGGCGCGACCCCGCTTGCCGTCACCGACTGCCTGAACTTCGCTTCGCCTGAAAAGCCGGAAGGCTTCTGGCAGTTCGAGCAGGCTGTCGCGGGTTTGGCCGATGCCTGCGAAGCGTTCGGCACCCCGGTCATCTCCGGCAACGTGTCGTTCTACAACGAGACCCCGGAGCAGGCCATCTACCCTACCCCGACCGTCGGCATGGTCGGCCTGCTGCCGGATGCGTCCAAGCGTGTCACAATGGGCTTCAAGAACGAAGGCGATCTTGTCTATCGGGTCGGCGGCGGAACTCCAACGCTCGGCGGCAGTGAATACTTGTCGCTTATTCACGGGCTTGAAGCGGGTTCGCCGCCTGCGCTCAATATAGACGCAGAACGAAGGGTGCAAGCATTCCTGCGCGAAGCCATTGATCAAGGTTTACTGCAATCTGCCCACGACATTTCCGATGGAGGTTTGGCTGTTGCGCTGGCGGAATGCAGCCTGGCGGACGGTAAAGGCGCAGCCATCGAGTTGTTCGGCCCGATCGAAGCTATTCACCTATTCGGAGAATGCTGCTCATCTGCGATTGTCAGCTTTGCTGCCGACCGCAAGCCGGAAATTCGCACCCTGCGCGACAAGCACGGCATCGGCTATTCCAGCCTCGGCACGGTCGGAGGAGACGGTCTGTCGCTCACGATTGACGCGCAGCCTGCTTTGTCGGTTCCCGTTGCCGATCTACGGGCGGCGTATGAAGGGGCAATCCCGGCGGCGATGGCGGGAGGAGATCAGCGGTAATCTGATCCAGGCTGAAGTCATTTTGCTCAGACTGCTTACGCTGTAATTGTATGATTGCTTTCTTTGCAAAACAAAGTTAACAAGTAGTTACAAAAGCCACGCATTTTTACGGGGTTTGGCATGATATTTGCAGTGTGCTTAATGCCTGGAAGCAATCTTGACGACTGCTTCTTCGGACACCGCTTATCATACATTATTGCAGGGAGGCGCTACTTATTATGTTTTATCCGCCAAGCAGAGATTCTGCACTCTTCATCTACCTCGCGTGGGGAACGCGCAACGGTGACTCCACCCTCAATTCCGATGACATCCGGCAGGCTGCCTATCTAGCAATCACTGCCCGCACCCGCACCCAGTTTTGCCATATCCTTGCTATCGGCGGCACCGCCGGACGAGTGCACCTCATCGCGAAGTTCCCGCCTTCGCTTGCTGTCTCCGAGGTCGCACGGATCGCACAGGATGCCGGAAGCGCGGCCATCGCCCACCAATCCGAAACATTTCATGGGCGTTTTGTTCGCCGCGAGCAGCTTTGGGAGTCAGGCTACACAGTCCACACCATGGGCGAAACGGATGCCGCCGAAGCGCAGGAGTATCTGTGCCGGCAAATGACCGCCGAGCATATTCCGCGCTTTAGGAACCTGCAATTGAACTTCCAGTAAGAATTGCGCTGGGAGAATCTGGTATACTAAGAGCCGTATGCTTGAGGTAGAAACACAGATTAACTCCAGCGTTGGCGAAGATGATGATACGCCGCGTGAGGAATGCGGCGTCTTCGGCCTCTTTGCGCCTGGCGAAGATGTCGCACGCCTGACCTATTTCGGCCTGTTCGCTCTGCAGCACCGGGGGCAGGAGTCGGCGGGGATTATGGTCTCCGACGGCTGCGACATCAAGTGGTACAAAGAAATGGGCCTGGTCACCCAGATCTTTGACGAGCGCACCCTGTCACAGCTTCAGGGCCACATCGCCATCGGCCATACCCGCTATTCCACTACCGGCTCCAGCGTCCTACGCAACGCCCAGCCGCTCCACTGCGCCTGGGGCGACGGCACCGTGGCTATTGCCCACAACGGCAACTTGATCAACACGGAAGAGCTGCGGGCCGAAATGGAAGCGGAAGGCGTGCCGTTCGGCACCACCAATGACAGCGAAGTGATCGCCCGCATGATCGCCACCCAGCAGGATAAAACGCTGGAAGACGCGGTCGCGCACACGATGACCCGCCTGCAAGGCGCGTACTCAGTGGTGATCCTCACGGAAGACAAGCTGATCGGTATCCGTGACCCGGTCGGCAACCGTCCCCTTTGCCTCGGCATCCACAACAACAAGAACTATGTGCTGGCGTCGGAAACCTGCGCCCTGAACACGGTCGGCGCTCAGTATATTCGCGAAGTCGAGCCGGGCGAAATGATTGTCATTGATAAGAGCGGGATGCGCGAGCGTCAGGTGGTTCCCGTGGAGCGCCGGGCGACGTGCATGCTGGAGTTTATCTACTTTGCCCGCCCGGACAGCACGCTCTACGGGCGCGGCCTCCACGACTGCCGGCGGCGCATGGGGCATGAGCTGGCGCGGGAGCATCCCGTTTCTGTTTTAGGAATACCGGGCGCGGACATGGTCATGCCGATCCCGGACACCGGCACGCCTGCCGCCATCGGCTTCGCGGAAGCGTCAGGCATTCCTTACGGCGAAGGCGTGGTCAAGAACCGCTACATCCAGCGCACGTTTATTCAGCCGGACCAGCGGATGCGCGAGGCCGGAGTCCGCATGAAGCTGATGCCGATCAAGGAAGCCCTAGCCGGTAAGCGCGTGGTCATGGTGGATGACAGCATCGTGCGCGGCACGACGACCGGCCAGGTGGTCAAGCTGCTGTTCGACGCCGGAGCCGCCGAAGTGCATGTGCGGATTACCGCGCCGCCGGTCCGCTTCCCCTGCTTTTACGGCATTGACATGGCAAATCAGGAAGATTTGGTTGCCGCCAGGCACTCGGTTGAAGAAATTCGGCAGATGATCGGCGCGACTTCACTCGGCTACCTGAGCCTCGGCGGCGTCGCCAAAGCCATCGGTATTGCTGACGACAAGTTCTGCCGTGCCTGCTTCGACGGCGACTACCCCATCGAAATCCCTCCGCATATCCGCGTCTCCAAGTTTGCCTTAGAGATGCCCATCAACGCCAAATGAGAAGAGAGTGATATGGCTTACAGTGAGTTCACCCTGCGGCTCTTGTCGGAGCGGTTTGGCATCACAGTGTCGGACGCCGACGATCTGTTTGCCGATGTCCTCCCGCTGCCCATTTCCGACTTCTTCCACACCCTGCTGAAGCGTCACCTGCCGATTGCACGCGGGCAGGGAACCGAAAAAGCGCGGTCGGAGATGATTGTTGCTCCGCTTCTGGTCGAGCTGCGGGAGCAGGCCGGGCACCAGCTCGCCGTCTTTTCCGGCGTGGAGATGAGCGCCGACCCTGCCCTCGGCTTGTACGGCTTCTGCGATTTTCTAGTTTCTCGCTCCCCGACACTGCTGGCTGTTACCGCTCCAATTTTGGCCGTCGTGGAGGCCAAGCGCGAAGATCTCACGGCTGGAGTCGCCCAGTGCATTGCGGAGATGTACGCCGCCGCGCTGATAAATGCCCGCGACGGCAAGCCGCGTGACGTGCTGTACGGTGCAGTGACGAGCGGCACGAACTGGCGCTTCCTGCGCCTGCGCGGTCTTCATGCCGAAGCGGACCTATCGGAATACTTCATTGAAGACGTGGACAAAATCTTAGGCATCCTCCGCTATATGACATTGTGACGGTTACTGAACAGGCACAATAAGCCTTGCTGCATTGCTGCGGATAACGATTATGAATTTTTCTCATGCCCTGGTGCTGGTTTTGCTGGCGTATTTGTTCGGCTCGCTGCCTATTGGCCTCCTGGTAGGCCGCATGGTCAAGGGCATTGACGTGCGCGATTACGGCAGCGGCAATATTGGGGCATCCAATGTCTGGCGCATCATGGGGCCGCTTTGGGGAACCGCCGTCTTTTTGTTCGACTTCTGCAAAGGCTACTTCCCGACGGTAATTGTCGCAGGTATTCCAAGCACCCCCGCCTGGCTGCCTGTGCCTCATATCACCGCGATGCCGAATGTCAATATGCCCCCATGGATGCCGGTGGCAGTTGGGCTGGCGGCAATTCTGGGCCACAACTTCAGCCCGTTTCTGCGCTTCAAGGGCGGCAAAGGGGTTGCGACTTCGCTCGGAGTGGTGTTTGGGTTGTCCCCTACCGCTGCCGCTGTCGGCTTTGCGGTTTGGGGTCTCTGCCTCTTCATCACGCGCTACATTTCGGTGTCGTCCATGATCGCGGCAGTTGTCACGTCGGGCGTCTTGATCTTCTTCCACCATGACCTGCCGCATGTGCTGTTCGCGATCTTAGTCGCCCTGTTTGTTGTCCTAAAACACCGCCCGAATATCGCCCGCTTGCAGGCAGGGACGGAGCCGAAAGTGCGGGCCAGAGCATGACCTCAAGACTTGTTCTTGCGTCCACATCCCCGCGCCGCCGAGAGCTTCTGGGCCTTTTAGGCCTGCCGTTTGAGGTTGTCGCCAGCCGCTATGACGAAGAGCAAGTAGACCCGTCCGGCATGGCCCCGCCGGAGTATGTGACGCAGCTCGCGCAGGGCAAAGCAGAAGAAGTCGCCGGGCGTGTAGGCAGCGACGCACTTGTCATCGGCGCGGACACGACGGTCGTTTTAGACGGACAGTTCCTGAACAAGCCTCAAAACGAAGACGACGCCCGACGTATGCTGCGGGCACTCAGCGGGCGCACCCACGAGGTCTACACCGGCCTCTGCCTGATTCACGGCGGCACGGTCAGAACCGATTTTGCCCGGACTGAAGTTGTCTTCGCTGTTCTCAGTGACGCGGTGATTGAGGCGTATGTCGCCACCGGCGAGCCGCTGGACAAAGCCGGCGCTTATGGCATTCAGGGAAAAGCGCTGTCGTTTATCCCCGAAATCCACGGCGACTACTTCAATGTCGTCGGCCTGCCGCTGTTTCTGCTGTGCCGAATGCTGGGGGAGTTTGGGGTGTTTGTCTGGCCTGCTTAAGTGGACAGGCAACAAAAAAAGCGGGAGGCTATTGCCTCTCGCTGTCGGTTGTGTTTGCGGACGTGAATAGAGTGTATCAGAGAGACGGAGCGGTGGGAGGCGAAACTTTTTACGGGGGAGATTTTTATTTCTGGGATAAAGCGTCTTTAAAGCAGCCCTTAGCCTGTCTAAGCAGGGTCGGAGTCAGAGCTAGTTAGGCCGAAGGCACTGCATTACCGTCTCACGAAAGTCCCAAAATTAACAGGGGCGAGGAAGCGAACATGGTCTACGAGTATGACGTACAAACTGAGGGCGGCTCCTCTTTTGACAACTTGGAGCGGTTGGGCGAGCGGCTGACGGAGGTTCTGAACAGTGAGGACGCCGCATCCCGTATGGCTGCCGGCTGGGAGCTGTGGCAGGTCAACACACTGAACGACCACGAGGGCATCAACGGCCTGGTTCTCATTTACCGCCGGGCCAAGTCCTAGCGTAAGCCAGGTTCCGCTTTGACCCTCAAAAAGCAGCTTATCCGACCGGAAGTCTCACCGTAGCCGTTGTCCTGACGCCGGGGACGCTGGCAAACGTTACTGTTCCGCCATGTGCCTGCACGATGCCTCGGCAGATGGACAGGCCGAGGCCGGTGCCGCCGTCACGCCGGGCGCGGGCGAAGTCCGTCCGGTAAAACCGCTCCCCTAAATGCGCCAGATGCTCCGGCGCGATCCCATTGCCCGTGTCCGAAACCGCGACGACTGCGTCCGCTCCGTCACGCCATGCCTCTGCTTCGATTTTACCCTCCGGCGGCGTCGCCTGGACTGCGTTCTGAAGCAGGTTGGCGAACAGGCGGACCATCTCGTCCTCATTGGCACACACGGCCAGCGCCTCGTCAGACACTTGCAGCGTAATCGGAATCCCCTGACGCGGGGCACGGGCGACGGCTTGGGCCAGCACATCGCGCACGAAAAGCGGAACGCGGTTCTGCCCCATCCGGCCCTCATCCGAGCGAGCCAGCAGCAGCAGGTCCCGTACCAGCCGGGACATCTGCGCGGCGGCTTCCGCGATCTCGCCCCCTGCCTCGCGGCTTTCAGCGTCGGTCAAGCCGCCGTAGCTGATCTGGTTTGCGGTGCCTTGAATAACAGTCAGCGGGGACTTCAGCTCATGCGAGGCATCGGCGGTAAAACGCCGCTGCTGCTCCAAAACCTGTGCCTGCTTCTGAAAGCTGGTGTCCAAGCGGCTTAAAAGGCCATTAAACGTGTTCGCCATCTGTCCAAATTCATCCTCGCCCTGTACCGGCAGCCGCGCCGACGGCGCATCGCCCATCGCGGCGGCAGCCTCGGTCATCCGCCGGACCGGGCGCAGAACGCGGCCCGTCAGCGCAGCCCCCGCCAGACCTGCTCCCAGCAGGGCAAGAGGAATTAGCAGCAGCAGAGCACGGTCCAGCCCGGCGATTGTCCGGTTGACTTCGGTGAGCGGATACGCAGCCTGGACATAGCCGGCGGGCGTGGCCTGTGTCAGAACACGCCAGGTCACTCCCTGCGTGACTACTGTGGAAAAACCTAGCTTGCCGCTGCGGGCAGCGGAAAGGGCTGCTGGGTCCCACGGGCCTGCTCCGCCGCCTCGCTGCGGTTCTCCCTGACGGGTAAAGAAGCGCAAGGCGCGTTCATTCGGCGGCCCTGGTCTATGACCGTCCCTGCCATAGCCAGGGCCGTTCCTGCCACCGTCAGGGCCGTTCCTGCCATCGCCGAGAGGAAGCAGGCTGCCGGGATTTGGCCCCGGCGGCGGACCAGGTGGCGGCCGATGCGGCGGACCGTGCGGCGGCTCTGCCCGCTCCCGAAGCTGCTGGTCCACCGATGACAGGATGGCCTGGCCCGCAACAAAGCGCGTCACGAGGCCAAGCGCTCCCAGCAGCAGGGTCAGCGTGAGTGCATTCCACAAAACAAGCTGAAACCGCAGGGAGCGCGGCTGAATCATCGCGGTTCCTCCGGGACGCGCAGGGTGTAGCCCGCACCGCGCACGGTCTGGATCAGCTTCGTTGGGAACGGGTCGTCAACCTTGCGCCGGAGCATCCCAATATACACGTCCACGGTGTTTGAGTAGCTGTCCTCGTCCTGCCAGATGCGCTCTTGAATAGTCTGCCGAGACAGCACCCGGCTTTCGTTTGATGCTAATGCTTCCAAAAGGTCGTACTCGCGGTGGCTCAGGCCGATCTCTAGGCCGCCGCGAGTCACTTTATGCTGGGCGGTGTCAATCACGAGGTCGCCCACATGAATAAGGCGGGTCCGATGTACCCGGTCCCGGCGCAGCAGGGCACGCACCCGCGCCAGCAGCTCCCCAAAATCAAACGGCTTCGGCAGGTAGTCATCCGCGCCCAAATCCAGTCCGCGAATACGGTCGTCAAACCCATCCCGCGCCGTGAGCATCAAAATGGGAACGCGGCTGCCGCTTTCGCGCAGCTCTTCGCAGACCTGCCAGCCGTCTTTGACCGGCAGCATCACGTCCAGCAGGATCAAGCTGTACAGCGCTTCTTTCGCCATTGTCAGCCCCTGCCGCCCATCTTCAGCCCAGTCTACCTGGTACTCGGCCTGGGTCAAGCCGCGCTTCAGCATCCGGGCGATGGCCGGGTCATCTTCCACGACTAAAATCTTCATGCTTCTTAGTATAGCCCGAGAACATGAAACCTGCATTAAAAGATTAGGGAAAAATAACTTCAGGGAAGCCTTGACAAATACATGCCGAACTAGATACAATAGACCTATCGCGATATATCGCGATATAACTTATAATAAGAAGGTAGTGCATGAAAGACCAGACATCGCGACAAGACACAGAAACAGGACGCCGCTATCACCGAGAACACCATCGAGGGCGCCACAGCCACGCAGCAGATCAGGCCGGACAGGGCAGCCGCTTCCACCATGACGCCCCCACGGAAGAGGAACGTCACGGCGGACGGGGCGGCGGGCACCGAGGAGGACATGGCGGCGGACACGGCGGACAATCGAGTGGACGGGGCCGCGCCCGGCGCGGGGAAGCACGGTATGTTCTCCTGGACGCGCTCCGGGATAGCCCAAAGCACGGCTATGAGATCATTAAATATCTGGAAGAGCGCTCGGCGGGCGAGTACACGCCCAGCCCCGGCACGGTCTACCCGACCATGCAATTTTTGGAAGACTTGGGCCAGGTGCGAAGCGACCAGAGCGCGGAGCGCCGCATCTACACTTTAACGGAAGCAGGCCAAGCCGAACTTGAAGCCCGCGCCGGCGACCTGAACGCCTTCTGGACGCGGTTCGGCACTTCCGCGACAGCCGCCGCAAGCCAGCCGGAGATCGGTTTCCTTCGCGAAGAGCTGGACAATCTAGCCCGAACGATCTGGAACGGCTTGCGAGGCTTAGACGATGCAGAAAAGGTACGCTCCGTTCGCGCCGCCGTCGAGCGCTGCCGCAGCGAGGTCCGGGAGATCATCGCACCCCCGGCCACTTTATCCCTTGACGGCCCCGGCGGTTAGGCCGGCGACGTGAAGTAGCAGCTCACGGGCTGACTATCGGGGATTTTCAGCGCCACAGCACTCCGGCAAGGCCCGCCAGGCCGATAATGCCGAATAATGGGACGCGGCGGCTCAGCAAAAGAGCCGCCGCTGCGCCGGCAATGACACCGGTGCGGAGGCTGAACCCGGCGGAATGCAGGATGCCGCTGAGGGCGACCGCGAACACACCCATAACCGCCAGGCTGAGGCCGGATACGAAGCCTTCGGCGGCGGGATGGTCCTGCACACGCCGGTAGCCGCGCTCGATCCCAAGAATCAGCAGGGGCGGCAGCGTAAGCGCCAGCAGCGCGAGCAGACTGCCGGGCAGTCCCGCAGTCAAATAGCCCAGGCTGATGACCCAGAGGCCGTTCGGGCCGGGCGACAACTGCCCGATAGTCAGGGCTTCGGCAAATTGCCGGTCGGACGCCAGGCGGCGAGCCAGCAAGTCGGCATGGAGACTTGGCAGGCTGCCCAGGCCACCGGTAGAAAACAAGGACGCTTTCAGAAAAAGCCAGAAATAAAGCAGCCAGAACCAAGAAATGAAAGGATGCAGAAAGGTCATGGGGTGCGCCGGACGCTTCCCGCCGCGCAGAGCAGGCCGCCGGACAGCAGGATGACCAGCACCGGCAGGTGGCCGAACCGCGCCGCAAGCGCCGCGCCGATGAGGACCAGCAGACTGAGGGCAAACGCGCCCAGTCCGGCGCGGCGGCTGGACTTCAGAAGCGGCAAAGCAATTTGCCCGGCGGTCACCAGCCCGATCCCGACAACCGCCGGCACAATTCCGCGCAGCGCCGCCTGCACCCAAACACTGGACTGGACATGGATGTAGCCTGCCGTCAGCAGCACCGTCAGCGCCGCACTCGGCAGCAGCAGGCCAAGCAGCGAAAGCGCGACGCCCCTCGCCCCGGCGACGCGCCGCCCCAGCAGAATGGTCAGCGCCAGCAGATTGATTCCCGGCGCAAGCTGAACTAGGCCCCAAAAGCGTCCAAACTCGGCGTCCGATACCCAGCCCTGCTCATCTACCGCCGCCCGGCGAATCAGGGTCAGGGTCGCTGTGCCGCCGCCGAACGACTGCACGCTCAGCGTCAGCCAGACACGCAGCAAATGCCAGGAAGACATTTCCGCGCTCAAACAGCCGCGACTTCAGCCGTGCAGAACGCGCAGCGAGTGGCTTTGAGCGGAATGCTGCTCAGGCACTCGGGGCATTCGCGGGTGGTCGCCGTCACCGGCGTTTCCGTTTTGCGAAGCGACATCAAGTAGTTCACGGGCTTGACTACAAAAAAGAAGACAACGGCGGCCACGATCAGAAAACTCAGCACCGTGTTCAGGAAGTCGCCGAAGCCGAACTTTGCGCCGTGGATTGTCGTGTTGAGGCTGCTGAGATCAACTTTCCCAGGCAGGCCGATCAGCGGCGTGATGATGTCGGCAACAAATGCTTTGACGATGCCGCCAAACGCGCCGCCGATGACGACAGCAACAGCGAGGTCCACGACATTGCCGCGCAGAATGAACTCTTTAAACTCAGTGATTGTATTCATAGAAAGAATTATAGCACAGCCCATCAAAAAGCGGCCAGGCAGACAAAAAAGCGGCCCGGCAGACAAAAAAGCGGCCAGGCAGACAAAAAAGCGGCCCGGCAGACAAAAAAGCGGCCCGGCGTCACTGCCGGACCGCTTCGTTTGAATTCAAGTAAACTTAAGCTACTTGGTGGCGTCGTGAATGGCTTCTTTCGCCTGACCGAACAGCTCCTGGGCCTTACCTTCGACCTGCTTGGCTTTGCCTTCCACATCGTCGTTGGTGTTGCCGGTGATGTCGCCGGCGGCATCCTGCGTTTTGCCTTCCGCCTGCTTGAGCTTGCCTTCGAGAATATCTTCGTTTGCCATGTGTTTCCCTTTCGCGTGTATCCTAAGACGCAGATACCCGAAATCCGTGGCAGGCAAACAATCATAGCCGCGTCAGCTTAAAGCCAGCCGGTCACGTCTTCTTCCACAGGCTGCAAGCCCTGTTCCAGAACCACGGTAGTTCCGGTGGGACCCGTCAGAAGCCAAAGGCAGCCGGCGGTTTGCAGGATCATCTTCATGCCATGCCCCAGGGTCGCTTTCGTGCTGTACCCGCGCTTCAGCGTCGCGCGGGGCAGGTTTTCCACGGCAATGCCTTCGCCCTGATCTTCCACACGCACCTGGACAAGCTGGCTGGCTCGGTCCCAGAAGACCTGGCCGGTTCCCTGGCCGGCGTGAACGACCGCATTCATCCCTGCTTCGCCGACGGCCAGGACTAAATCAAAACCGCGCTCTTCCGAGAGCTTCACCGCTTCCGCCGCCGCCTGCGCTTCATGGCGAAGCTGCGACAGACCGCTGGTTTGAGTGAGCGGCACCAGACCTGAACACTCGGACAGAGCAGGAGGCAGATCGGCGGGCGTGTCGCAAAGCTGCAGCCGCCCATCGGTGACACTCGCCAGCACGTCGCGCAGGAACGCCCGCTGCCGCTTGACGTTTTCCTCCGCCTCCGCCAGCAGCCGCAGGTTTTCCGCTTCCACCCGGCTGCGCTCGGCCAGCTCTGCGCTCATTTTCTGGAACAGGTAAGCACTGCGCGTCGCCGCAGCCACTTGGATCAGCAGCGCTTCCAGCAAACGCAGATGGTCTTCGGTGTAAGCGCTCAGGCGGTAGCTCATCACTTGAGCGGTGCCGAGCACTTTGCCTTCAAGCTGAATGGGAACAATGACCAGTGACCGGACACGCGGCTTGCTCGGGTCGGCGGATGCGCTCACAGTGCCGTCGGCGTGAGCATAAAAGCGGGTGCTTTGCGTGGCTTCCGCCGCCAGGGCGTCTTCGACCATCAAAGGCAGGCCGGAGCGGATGACCCGGCTTTGCATCCCGCGCCCTTCCTGGTCCAGCGGCAGAGGCGGAAACGCGGCAGTGTCCAGCACCACGCCGTCGGTGCAGGCGTAGACGCAGCGGATAAGGCCGTCTTCGGGGGTATAGATTGAAATCAGAAGGCTGGCGCAGTCCATGACCCGCGCGACCATCGCCTGGAGCGTGCTGTAAATGACGGCAGGGTCAAGTGTGCGCCCCAAAAGTCCAGCCGCCTCATACAGCAGGGCAAGTTCTTCCGTGCGTTTGTCGGACATCTCGGCGCTTTCCTTCTGAAGCGTCTTATTCGCGATTGTCTTCTATTTTTCCTGCATGAAGACTGTCAGCCAGTCAGTGTTTTACAATTTTTGGCTTTGGAACCTTTGGCTTGGCTTTGGAACCTTTGGCTTGGGTATGAAGTCGCTGTGGGTATCAATCATAATCTTACGGCAGAGGAACACGCAATGGCATACAAAGCAGAACAATGGGAGCGGCAGATTGGACGGCGGCAGTTCCTGCGCGAGGCAGGGCGGGTCGGTTTCGGGATGGCGGCGCTGCCGCTGCTGCCGGCGGCGGCGCGGGCAGGCGGACTGTTTGCGGTCGCCAGCCCGGAAGACCAAAAAAAGATTGGAGATCAGGCCGCCGCGCAGGTGCTAACCCAGTACCATGAAGTTTTTGACAAACGCGCCAGCCACTTCAACCAAATTGGGCAGCGGCTGGTCCGTGCCCTGCCGGAACCTGACCGCAGCCCCTGGAACTTTAAGTTTCATGTGCTGGACTCCAAATCTGTGAATGCGTTTGCCCTGCCCGGCGGCAACATGTTCATGTTTACCGGCTTGTATCAACTGCTTTCGACCGATGACGCTTTGGCCGGAGTGACCGGCCACGAGATGACCCATGTTCGGCTTCAGCACTGGGCCAAAGCAAACGAAAAGCAGCAGGAGCGTGAGGCGGGGATTGGCCTCCTGCTGGGCTTTTTTCATGCTGGGCAAGCGGTTCAGTCCATTGCGGGTCTGGCGGACAGCGCCATCGGCCTCAAGTTCTCGCGTGTCGAGGAAGACCAGGCCGACCAGGGCGGGCTGCAAAATATGGTCGCCGCGGGCTACAATCCGCAGGGCATGATTGAGCTGTTCGAGGCTCTCGAGAAAGTCAGTGGCAGCGGCGGGGGTCTCGGCGGCGATTTTCTTTCGGATCACCCGCTGACTTCAGACCGGATCAAGCACACTCAGGACCGTATCGCCGCCCTGCAAAGCGGCCACACGTTCCCGCCTCTGACACCGCTGCATTACAGCAGCCTGCTGCCGGGCAAATAACGCTACCCGGAAGATCAAAAAAGCGGCATGACCTTTTGGGGGCCGTGCCGCGAGTAACAAATAAGTGCCGAAAAACAAGTTTAAAAAGTAAGGAACGACAAAAACTAGGCGCACACAGATCCCGTCGGTATCTCCATTGCCGTCGTAACCACTTTGGTCGCGTGATGTCCCTTCGGCCCGCATTCCAGCTCGAATTCTACTTCCTGGCCCTCGCGCAGGGAGCGGTAGCCGTCGGTTTCGATCACCGAGTAGTGGACGAAAACATCGCTGCCCTGTGCAAGATGAATAAACCCGTAGCCTTTGGCGGCACTGAACCATTTCACTTTGCCACTGATCATTGTGCTTCTCACCCCCTTTCCATAATTCAAGTACGATACACGAATTCAAGTACGATACACGTCTGCGCTTGAAGTTCTTGAAATGCATAAATCGTGCCAAGTAATCCGTACAGGCCGGATAAGAAAAATATATTTTAGGACTGTTGCCGGTCATCCGGGGGCAGAAGTTGTATTTTTGCAGAGAAGCCGGGTACAATAACACGCATTCGCCTCAGCGAGAAACGCTGAGCGCGGCACAGACCCAGGAGCTTTTACTAACGCCATGCCCAATATCAAGTCCGTTATCAAAGATGTCAAGCGGTCCCGCCAGCGGCAGCTTCGCAACCAGGCTACAAAGTCGCAGATCAAGACTTACATGAAGAAGTCTCGCGCTTTGATCACCACGGGAACCGCCCAGCCCGAAGAAGTTGCGGCCAGTGTCGCCAAAACCGTCAGCGTCATTGACAAAGCGTGGAAACGCGGCATTATTCACAAGAACGCCGCCGCCCGCCGCAAATCCCGGCTGATGAAGCGTGCCGCCGCAACAGTCGCCTAGCGCCTAGTTCGCCCCGCAGCTTTGCAGTTTCGCCCCGCAGCTTTGCAGTTTCAGCGGCAGGCCGACAACTTAAAAGACCCGGCACTTTCAGTGCCGGGTCTTTTGGGGTTACTACCTCGCCCATGCATCAATCATCTGCCGCGATAAGCTGACCGGCGGGGGCAGGTCTGGCAGCGTGTCCCGCGTGAACCACGCCGCGCGTTCCAGCTCTGCCGCTTCGATTTGTATTTCGCCGCCGGCATACTGCGCCGTGAAGCCGACCATAAGCTGGTGCGGGAACGGCCAGGGCTGGCTGCCGGCATACGCAAGCGTGTCTATGTCCAGCCCCACTTCTTCTTTCACTTCCCGCCGCACGCACTCTTCCAGCGACTCGCCCGGCTCGACAAATCCCGCAAGAATGCTCCAGCGCGTTCCCCATCCCGGCTTCTGCGCGAGCAGCAGGCGCGGGCCATCGTGGACCAAAATCAGCGTGGCCGGGGACAGATGCGGATACCCGACATGGCCGCACTCCGGGCAGCGCCGGCCCCAATCGCCCTCTTTAGCCTCGGTGCGGTGTCCGCAGACCGGGCAGAAAACGCTGGTCCGCCGCCAGTACAGCACCTGCGAGGCATACCCCGCGAGGCTGTACTCGGCGTCGGAGACTTTGCCGAACAAGCCGCGCAGGTTCACTGCCGCCCAGCCTTCCGGCAGGTCACTGTCGGGGTCCGCCTCGGCGGTTAAACACGGCATCTCGCCCAATGTTCCCAAATACAGCGGCGTGCTGAGACCGAGCGCTTCAACACTGCTTCGCGTTCCATAATGCAGGCGAACGGCTCCGTCGTCACCGGCGTGTACCAATAACTCGCCTTTGCGGAACGGCAGCCAGAGCGCCGGACCGGGCGCGGGCTGGGCCGGAGGATAGGCCCGAAGAAGGGCATAGGAAGTAGACATAAGCGTTGATTCGGGATTTATGCTGGCTTTCCCTTGTTTTTCGCGTTAGGTTTTTCGAAAATTTGGTATATAAAAAGGCGGCGGCAATCTGTCCGCCAGCTTTCGGCAAGGTATGAAACTCATTATGACGAAACGTAAGACAGCCGCATCCAGTACGGGCTTTACTTTGATTGAACTGCTCGTCGTGATCGCCATTATCGCGATTCTCGCGGCAATTCTTTTCCCTGTATTCCAAAAGGTTCGTGAAAACGCTCGCCGTGCCTCGTGCGAATCGAACCTGCATCAGCTTGGGCTGGCGCTGGTTCAGTATAATCAAGATGCGGACGAAAAGTTTCCCGCCGGTGGAAACGGAGCCGGCCTCGGCTGGGGCGCGGAAGTTTACACCTACGTTAAAAGCACAGGCGTTTACAAATGCCCGGATGACCCGACCCCGAACGCGACCAACTTGGAAAAGAATGGAGAAACCGATGTGCCGGTTTCTTACGGCATGAACTCCAATCTTGGCAGCCAATCCCTCGCCCAGATGAACGCTCCTGCCAGCACAGTTTTGCTGTTTGAAACCCAGGGAGCGCAGGCGGACATCACTAATCCTGTCAATGATTCCGGTCTCACATATGGTGTTTACGCCTCGCCGAGCGGAAACGGCGGAGACTCGGCAGTTCTTGCAGGCTACTTGGACTGGTCCAATAATGCCAAATATGTCTGTGGGGTCAGCAGCACGGCTGGAATGGGGAATCCGGCCCGCCCCGACACCAACGGCACAAACGGCGCAGGTGTTTACCTCGCCAATCCCGTGCATACCGGTGCGGCAAATTTTGCATTTGGCGACGGCCATGTCAAGTACCTGCACGGTAATACTGTTTCTGCCGGCAAGAACGCGACGGCGACAACGGACAATCAGGATACGACCTCTGTCGGCGAAGCCGCAGGCACTTCCGGCCTTAGCGCGAACAGCTTTGCCGGCACGTTCAGCTACAACTGAGTTTTCCTGGACGAACGAGCGGCCCGCTTCTTGTGAAGCGGGCCGCTTTGTTTTGGCAGCGTCACAGATTGTAAACAAGCTCAATCGGCGCGTCCGTATCTGGGTGCAGGCTGGCGTGGACCGGGCAGGCGTGCGCGACCCGCAGAAGATGGGGACGAATATCCTCGGCGACAGACGCCGGAAGATGGACTGTCAGCGGCAGGCGGCCGATCCGGCGCGGCGACGCGATCATCTCCTTGCCGACAGACGCCGTCATGCCGTCTAAATTGAGTTCGTGACGCTCGGCGTACATGGCAATTGTCGTCAGAACGCAGGATGCAAGCGCCGCCGCGACTAAATCTGTCGGACTGAACGCCGAAGCGTCGCCGCCAATGTCTTTCGGGGCATCGGTTTCAAGCGTCGCCCCCTCTTGATGGACCAGCGAACATTTCTTGCCGCCGTCATAACGCGCCTCTATTTGGACCATTTTCTTCTCCTATTTGCATTCTTTTGCTGCGGCTACTGCGTGGCTTGAAACGGGAAAGAAATATCGGTTGCCGGCACGCTAGACCGCGCAATGTGCAGGCTAATGTCGTACCGGCCCGCCGCGCTCAGGGGTATCGGAACCTGATAAACGCCGTTTCCCAGCCCCTTGCCGGCGCTTGCCCTGCCGGCAGTAACCGGCGAAAGCAGCTCCGCGCTTGCAGTGACAGTCGCGCCGCTGATTGGAGCCTGCGTCACGGCATCCGCCAGGGTAACGCGGAACGTATTGTCCCCGACATGCAGCGGCGCACCTGCCGTCAGCGTCACCGCCAAATCCCCAATTGTCTTATGCGCGACCGGCGCGGCGCTGTAAGGCGCTGCCGGCGGGGCAGACTTGGAGCAGCCCGCCAGCAGCAATGCCGCGAGGCATAAAATTTGTGGCTTCATCGTCCTCCTGAATAGCCGCGCAGCAGGCCGATGACTTTGCCGATAATCGCCGCGTTGTCGGACTTCCGCAGCGGGATCGGCGCATAATTGGGGTTCTGTGCATGCAGTTCGATCCGGTTGCCGTGCCGGACGAACTTCTTGACCGTCGCTTCCTCGCCCAGACGCACGGCGACGATGTCCCCGTTTTCCGCTGTCGCCTGCGGCTGGATCAGCACCAGGTCGCTGGGCAGGATGTGGGCGCCGGTCATGCTGTCGCCCTGCACCCGCAGCAGAAAGCAGTCGGGGCTGTTAGTTCGCAGAAGCTGGTTCGGGACCGCGATGATGTCTTCGATGTTCTGGTTCGCCAGCAGCGGCGTTCCCGCCGCAATAGTACCGATGAGCGGCAAGCGGCGCAGGCCGGACTCTTCGTCTTTGGCCCGCGACTCTAAGCGGGCCAGAATGCGGATGCCGCGCGAGGTGCGGGGACCGTCTTTGGCGGAAAGCCGGTCAATATAACCCTTCTTTTGCAGGGCATCCAGATGGATGGTCACGCCGCGCAGGGAACCGATGCCCAGGCCAAGCTGCATCTCGCGAATAGTCGGCGGATAGCCTTTGTCTTCTAAGTAGGCGACAATGAAGTTAAACACTTCCTGCTGCCGGTCGGTCACTCCTTTTGCCATCAGCGCCTCCCTGCTTTAGCTTCTTTCTCTTGAACTTCTTTTTGTGGTTCTTCTTCCGCCATCAGCGCCGCCAGCGCCTGATACGGGTCCTGCGGGTGACGCGCCATCTCGACGCGCACGGCGTGGATGCGCCGGACAACTGCCTGCGTCCGCCGCCAAGCGACGACAGCCAGCCAGGCGATGACCGGCACACCCAGCCCTAGCGTCCAGCGTGCATCAAAATCATTCGGATCGAGCATGTGTTTGGGGTCCCGAAAAAGCGTGTTCGGCCTTAAGTATACCCAAACGCACCGGGAAAGCCAACGGAGGGAAAGAAAGATGGGGGAAAGACAGGGGGAAAGAAAGACCATGCACTCAAACGAGGGGTTGAAAACCTCTCGCTAGGCTGGGCGTCCTGCGGACGGCAGAAGGATAGCCAAATGCTTTCCCGTTCTTCGTCTGGAAGACGCCTAACCTAGCGAGAGGTTTTCAACCCCTCGTTTGTGATGTGTTCTAAGCCAGCGTCCGGCCCAGCAACTCGAAAATGAGGGTGTAGGCGAGGCGAGCCAAAGCAGGATCGTAACGGGGACCTTCGTCGCGCAGGAAGGCATGGGCGCCATTGAACTCGTGCCACTGCATTGTCACTTCGGCGTCGTTCATGGCAGTGTAAATAACCTGGCGGCCGTCGCGGGGGACATGCGGGTCCTGACGGCCCCAAGCCATGAGCATTTCGGCTTTGATCTCGCCCATACGATCCAGCGTATTGTCGTTCTTGCCTTCGCCAAGACTGCGCGTGTGGATGTCGGTGGCGTAGAAGCAGACGCCCGCAGAGACGTCCGGGTTCATCGCGGCTCGGAACGCCAGATGCCCGCCGAGGCAGATGCCCATGACACCCAGATTGCCGGTGCAGCTTGGGTGAGATTGGAGATAGTCCAAAGCGGCGCGGGCGTCGGCGTCGTAGCTTGCCAGTGATTTGGTGATCTTGTCGGCGTTGCCTTTGTCGGCCCCGGCAGTGTCATACGCCAGCACGGTTCCGGCAGGCTCCAGTTCATGGTAGACTTCGGGAACCGCGACCACATAGCCGCCGCCGGCCAGCAGCGCGGCCATGCGGCGGATCGGTGCGGTGATCTGGAAGATCTCGGAGAACAAAACCAAGCCAGGATAGCGGCCTTCGACGGCAGGCCGAAAAAGGCACGTCCGCATCGGCCCGGTCGGTGTCGGCAGGTCTACGACATCGTCTCGCAAAATCATCGCGTGTCTCTTACTCCACTTCACCCAAACGGCAAAAACGGCGGCTCCCATACCGGAAGCCGCCGCATTTAGTTAAATTCTAATACGCGCCGTGTCCGGTGAGCACAGCGGGGATCGTCCGCAACAGAAGCGACA
>CAXSZN010000017.1:19033-75242 GCA_964241935.1 uncultured Armatimonadales bacterium | reverse complement strand
ATGGCACGTCGCCGCTACCGACGGCCAGACGCGGTTTTCTGTTCTTGCCCAGCAGTTGAGCGATCTATGAAGGAAATGTGCAAAGCAAACTATGACATTTAAGAAAATCCAAAGCCGACATCTTCCTGTGTGGGCGTTAATTCTTTTCTGCTTCTGTCACAGCATTGCCGCCCACGCTCAGATGCTTCAGCTTGTGGTCAAGTCACGCATTGAGCCGATGCCCAACTCGAAGACATGGGGCAAGACGAGCGAGAAAGACCTCTTCTTCCCGCTGCATTTCCACACGCCAGTTAAGCCTTCGTACCTATTGATCGGGCGCGATCATCCAAATGGACTCCGCTTTCTGGCGATCTTCTCTCATGATGGGGTGAACCTGCCGTTAAAGTTTGCCAAAGAGTTTCAGGGCATCAGCGAGGGCGGGGAACTCCAACCGGGTTATTTTATCCAGGTCGCAGAGCATAAATTTGATCATGAGGGTAGCCCGGAGATCATCATTGCGATTGGAAACGGCTTGACGGACTTGTCGATCAATGTCATCAAGTATCATGCGCCGCAGTCGGCGAGAGATGCCGCCCGAGAAGCCAACTGGTCTATCGTGGGTTCCTATTCGGGTCAAGCCAAAGCGGAGATTATAGGCGACACCCTCCAACTTCCTTATGGCTCTCAGGGGTTGTACGAAGAATACACCTGGGCAAAGGACAAGTTTCTCAAGACGGAATAGAATGGCAGGCGATAAGCAGTGGCAGGACTAGCACCGGCAGTTCGAGTGTGACGCAGCCGACGTATCCCAAAGCAGACAGGTACAGCGACGAAGGCAAAAGGTTTTTTGCCGAAGGAGCGGTTGTATCCAGTTCCTTCAGAAACTGCCCGCCGTTTGGGGATGAGTGCCTGATCAAGCAGTTGACTGAAAGATGCAGGTAAGATGATGATCGATATGCACGTCCACCTCGTCAATTCCCAGCTTCCAGGCGCGAAGGCAAACCAGTCCAAGCTGGCAAAGCCTGCCGAAGAAACCGCCGCCTGGCTGCGCCGCGAGATGGAGGAAGCGGGCATCGAGCAGGTGCTGGCAATGGGCTGCATTGCCGTGACCGCTGATGATCCGCTGGGAGTGAACTCAACGCTTGAGATCGCCCAGCTTGTGCCAGGCGTCCATGCCGTCGGCGTTGCCGATCCCGCTAACATTCATCCCGATCATCTGCGACGAGTGGAAGAAGAACTCAGCGCGGGCAAAGTCAAAGCCCTCAAAGGCTACTCAGGCTACGTCTATTTCGGCCCGGACAGCCCCGAGTACGCGCCTTATTATGAACTGGCGGCGCGTTACCAGGTGCCGTTCATCTTCCACACGGGCGACACGTATTCCACTCGGGCCAAGGTGAAGTACGCGCATCCGCTCCTGATTGACGAAGCCGCTGTAGATCACCCTGACGTCCGGTTTGTGATGGCCCACTTCGGGAACCCGTGGCTGATTGACGCTGCCGAAGTAGTCTACAAAAATGACAATGTCTGGGCGGACCTCTCTGGGCTGCTGGTGGGGGATGCGGACTATTATGAGCGAACGGCAGAACGGGGCGGCCTGGAAGAAGTTGCCAAAAATGTGATCAGCGCGATGGACTATGCCGAGCGCCCGGACCGCTTCCTCTATGGCTCGGATTGGCCTTTGTCGCCAATGAGCAGCTATCGGCGCTTCGTCGAGCAAATGATCCCGGAGGAACAGCGGCAGGCGGTTTTCGCAGACAACGCACGCGAACTGTTTCAACTCTAGCCGCTTCATCTTTAGCCGCAACTTTTCTAGCCGCAACTTTTTACGGGCTGCGGGGTCACAGTCAGGGAAGGGAGCACTTATATAAAATGCCAGAGAAGAAAGAGCCAACTGCTGAGAAGCCGCGAACGCCTCGCCGTTCGCGGCAGGTGATGACGACGCTGCTCGCCGCCGCCGCTGTCTCGGCGGTGGCGCTGGGTGGATGCTCGAACCAGACCACCACTGCCCGGTGCGTGGACAAGAACGGGAATGTCCTGCCTGACTCCGTATGCCAGAACAACGGCACCGGTTATGGAGGCGGCGGAAGCTACGGCGGATCGGGTGGGGGCGCGACGGCGGGTCAAGGGCGCTGGGTGTACGGCGGCGAAGGCGGCACCAGCCCTGGTTCCAGGGCCACGGGCTTTTCTACCACGGCTCCTGACAGCGGCGACATCTCCTCGCCTTCGGGCACAGTCGTTCGCGGCGGCTTCGGCGGGGAAGGGGAAGGCCACGGCGGCGATGGCGGCGATGGCGGCGGGCACGGCGGAGGCGGCGAATAAAGAGGTAAAGAATGAAACGCATGCTTAGCACCCCGCGCCCGAACTGGCAAAGCATTGTGGAAAGTCAGGGCCTGGTTTACCGTACCAATGACGACGGTGCGCCGTACTGGAACGAGTCCGCCTACTACCAATTTTCGGCTGCCGAAGTCGATGAATTGGAAGATGCCACGGCCGAACTCTATTCCCTGTGCCTTCAGGCCGTGAAGCACCTCATAGAAAACAACCGCTTGGACGAAGTCGGCATCCCGGAGTCTGCCCGCGAGAGGCTGCGCTGGTCCTGGGAGCAGCAGGAGCCGACACTGTACGGACGCTTTGACCTGGCCTACAGCGGCTTTGGTCCGCCGAAGATGCTGGAGTTCAATGCCGACACTCCCACCACCCTTGTCGAGGCGGCTGTTGCCCAGTGGTACTGGATGCAGGACCGGTTTCCGCACGCCGATCAGTTCAACTCGATCTGGGAGGGCCTTGTGCAGACGTGGAGACAGCTTCGGGAAGCGAAGAGCCTGCGCGGGGAAACCATTCACTTCGTGACGTCTCCGAACGACGAAGACTGGATGACGATCCGCCTGCTTCGGGACACTGCCGAGGAAGCGGGGGTGAAAACGGCAGAGATATCTATGCGCGACATCGGCTGGAATACAGGAAAGCGCACGTTCGTTGATCTGGACAACTCTGAGATGCGCTCGATCTTCAAGCTGTATCCCTGGGAGTGGCTGCTGAAAGACCCATTCGGGCAGTACGCTTTGGACATCTATCCAAGTGTGCAGTGGATCGAGCCGCTGTGGAAGTTTGCGATGGCCTCGAAGGGTTTTCTTCCGGTGCTGTGGGAACTGTTTCCCGGTCATCCGAACCTGGTGGCGGCTTATGCCGACGGACCACGAGGCATGGTGGAATACGTGTCGAAGCCGATCATCGGGCGGGAAGGGTCCAACGTGACGCTGCACACGGCAGGCGGCGAGACCACGACGTCGGGCCAGTATGGTGAGTATCCACGGGTGTATCAGGAGCGGTGCCGCATTCCGAACTTCGACGGCAACTTTGTGGTGCTGGGAACCTGGGTAGTCGGTGGGCAGCCGCGAGGCATGGGCATCCGGGAGTCGAAAGGCCCGGTGACGGAAAATCTGTCAGGGTTCGCGCCGCATATTTTTGAGTAACGTACAGTTCAGGCATATTGTGAAGCACTATGAACGATCCAAACATGAACTACGGTTCACCAGCCCTATCCAAACCCCAGGAACTGACCGACGCCGAGAACCTGAACGCGCTGACTCTTTGCCACTACATCATGGGCGGCGTCACAGCTTTATTCGCGAGTATCTTTATCATACACATCGTGATGGGCACGATGATGATCCACAATCCAGGGATGTTCAATCCGCGCCCAGTGCCGCAGGCGAATCCAGCCGCGTCGCCCATTGCGGGGCAGGTTTCTCCGATGCAGCCGTACCCGTTCTTCCCACCTGCGATGGGCTATATGTTCGTCACGATGGGCACCATTGCGGTGCTTGGCGGCTGGACGCTGGGCGCTCTCACGGCGTATGCAGGGCGGTGCCTGAAGGCGAGGCGCAATTACCTGTTCATCCTCATCATCGCAGGCTGCAACTGCGGCTTTGTTATGCCGCTCGGCACGGTGCTGGGCGTGTTCACGTTCATCGTGATGATGCGTCCGACGGTGAAGGCGCTGTTTGAGGGAAAGCGTCATGCCCGTTAGCACGCAGTCCGATTTAGACCTTCTTGTTAGACCTTATTGTTAGACCTTCTTGGCTACCACCCGAAGTGGCTGGAATACGGCATGGTGAACGATGACTTTGTTCAACAGCAGCGAGCAGAGTTCACTACGTCCGACGACCAAAACACCGAGCATTACCGCTATGGCGCTTTTCGGGCTATCCTGCGCGGGCATGACGCTCTGCCAGATCATGTAATCGGCCATTATATCGAACTCGCCGAACTGGAGGCTGACCTTGCAATGGCGGGGAATGCTCTGGCCGACTTGATCCACTGGCGGGGTCTGACAGAGCAGCAAAGGGAGCAGATGTTCGTTCATCCTGCGTTCGCCGCGCCGTTCCCTGCGTTCGCCGCGCCGTTCCTGCAGAAGGGCATTATTCGCAGCCGCCTCTTGAGACGACTGAAGCGTGAACCATTGACAGTCGCCCTGTTCGAAGAATGTCTGGCTGAGAAAGATGGCGTTCTTCAGCGTGTGATGCTGGAAGCCTCCAGCATCGTCCCCCTCCCGAACGGCCGGCGCAAAAAGGCGCGGGTGAGGTCACTCACCCGCGCCTGTCGCTCTCGTTGTGTCGTGGAGCTAGGAGGCCGCGACCTTCTTGCGCTTGGCGGCGATCCCCATGCCGCCCAGGCCCAGCATCAAGAGCAGGCCGAAGGAGACGGTGGTGGAAGCTTCGGGAACCGGAGAGGATGTCCCATAAACGCGGAAAGCCCCCTGGCTGATGAAAGGCACCCAGCCGCTACCAACATCGTAAGCGGAGGGGCCGTTGTCCTGCATTGCCGAATAAATCCAAGCTACAGTCGTCGTATCGCTTCCGGGAGCTGCTATGATCCAGTATGTCCGGCCTTGAGACAGCAAAGGGTGCTGCGAAAATGGGGTCATCAGTATCTGACCATATTGAAGTGTCTGCGAGACATAGACACTGGAAGTCGCGAGTGAATCCCCGTCGGGTAAACCATCAGCGCCGGAGCCTTGGAGGCTCAAAACTAAGGCCCCACATCCAGGCAGGGGTTTACAAGGCGACAATCATTACTTTGTCTCACTATCGTTGCTTTACTTCGCTCTTCGTTCAAAAGGCGAGCTAAACACATGTTCAAGGGCGAGCTAAACACATGTTCAAGGGCGAACTAAACACATGTTCAAGGGCGAACTAAACACACGTTGGACGCCGACCCTCCGAAAGCCTGCCGGAAAACCATGACGGGAAGGCTTAGCGTACCGACGGGAAGGCTTAGCGTACCAGGTTTCCGTTTCCTGAGCAGACCCCGCAAGACCTGTTCTTACGCCGCGCCAGACGTTCCGGCCGGGAAGGGGCGGCGGCCCTCGCGAAGCGCGGAGCGGACTAAACGGCGGCAGGGCACCGCCGTAGACCGTTCCGGTTTGTTCCAATCGAAGCGCGGCGGCTTGGGGTGGGGGTCTGCTGCATTGTATCGTTCCGATTACTTTGCATCGCGCTTCCATCCGGCGTCCGGGAGCCGCGCCTGTTCACTGCGCTATGGAGGCACGACAAGTACCGGCCCTTGAGTTCCGCAGCCCCTTCCCGCCCCTAGTCGCAGAGCCTCCATAGCGGGTACAGCGGCTAAGGCTCTGCATGGGCGGCTAAGGCTCTGCATGGCGTGTGGCGTGTCGGCGACGGCCCGGCGCTGCGGAACTTAAGGGCCGGTACTTGTCGTGCCTCCGTAGCGCACTGAAGGAGCGGCGACAGGCTTTGAGCCGGTCAAGTGCCTCCCGTACTGATCAAGTGCCTCCTGTACTGATGCGCCGGTCAGGTCAGCCCCGGCGTTCCGGCCCCAGGGCTGGTCTCCATTTGGCCGTGTCTGCCCCGCCCATGCTGTAGTGCCTTGCCGTGCCGAGATCTTCGGCACAACGAAAACCTTTCTTTATTTCACGGAGTGTCTAAGGGTTATATAAAATCTCTCAAAAATACAAAATCTCATCCAATTCCGAGCTTTCGCTCCTTGCAAATTGGCAGAAACCGTTGTATGATAAGTTGTAACTCCCCTACGCTGAACCACTGGCACAGACAACTTCCCTGGCTTCCGCCTGCAGCCGCCTCATGTTGGCATGGTTTTTGCATACTTGCTGTTTAGCATAACTGTTATCTGGCAGCCGTGCACAGAAAAGCATTCGGGATAAAACTGTAACAAGAGACAGCGAAGCGGCAAGGGATGAGGAAATGGCAATTCATGGAACCTGAGACAGAAGCAGCCGGCCCCGGATTTTCGCTGCAGGAGTACCTGGCGATCCTGCGGCGGCGGCGTGCAATTATTATTCAAGCGTTCATTCTAGTCACAGTCATCGGCGTCGCCCAGGCGCTCATGTCCAAAAACGAATATGAGGCAAGCGCCAAATTACTCGTCGAAGGACCATCCTACAACCTGAACACCGTTGACTCCAGCAACCCCCTGTCGTCGCTGTTCCAGCTCAGCCAGCAGCAGACCGTGGATACCCAGGTCGAAGTCCTGCAATCGGCACCGCTGATGGACCAGGTCGAAAAGCAGACTGGGGCCGCCGCGCTCACCGTCGCCGAAGTTGGCGAAACCAACGTCATCAGTGTCAGCGCTGAATCCGGCAGTCCTCAGACCGCCGCCGCCGCCCCCAATGCACTCTTAAACCTGTATATCACCCAGAACACCGACAGCGAGCTTGGCGAAATGGACCGCGCCCGCGCCTTTGTCGCCCAGCAGGGCAAAGCCGCCCACGCAAAGCTTGTCGAGACCGAAACCGCGCTCGAAAAGTTCAAGATCAACAACCATGTCGCCGAGCTGAGCGTCAACCGGGACAACCAGATCGCCCGCGTCAACACGCTCACCGATGCCAAACGGACCGCCCAGGAGAACCTCGTTGCCCTGCGCTCCCAGATCGCATCGGCCCGCAAAGAGCTTGGAGAAGAGTCACCGTCCACGGTGCAGCTTACCCAGGCCACCAACCCGGCGCTTGCGACGCTTCAGGACAGCATTCGCACCCTGGAAGTCCAGCGCGTCGGCCTCATCCAGCCCGGCGGCCTGACACCGCAAGCGCCCGCCGTGCGGGCGATTGACGCCCAGATCGCCGACCTGCGCCAAACGCTCGCCAAGCAGCCGGCGCTGATTGCCAGCCGGAGCGTTTCCCCCAGTGCCTTCCGCCAGGGCCTGCGCGACAAGATCGCTGATTTGCAGGCCCAGGTGCCGGTGCAGCAGACCTTGGTGTCTTTGGCCCAGCAGGCGCTCACCGATTCTAATGCCAATGTCGGACGGTACGCCTCGCTTGAACTGACTTTGGACCGCCTGACCCGCCAGCATGACGCCGCCGCCGCCGCCGACAAGAACTTTTCCGATCAGCTTGCGGACCTCAACCTGCGCGAAAAGGCGCACCATGCCACCGCTCACATCATTGAATCGGCCCAGGTGCCCGACGCGCCGGTGCGGCCCAAGCGGGCGCAGTCGGTCCTCTTCGCCTGCCTCATCGGCCTCTTTGTCGGCCTGTGTCTCGCGCTGCTTCAAGAGTTCCTAGACGACCGCATCAACTCCGTCGCCGATGCCGACCGCGTGCTGCAGCTTCCGTCGCTCGGCCATGTCCCCGCTCTCTCCGCCGCCGACGCGCACCTGCTGCCCCAGATGAAGGGCCTTGACCCGGCCTCGGAAAGCTACCGGGTGCTGCGGACCAATATCCACTTCGCCACCGTGGACGCGCCGGCCCGAACCCTTCTGGTCACGTCGTCGAACCCCGGCGAAGGCAAGACCACCACCGCCGCGAATCTCGCGTTCGCGATGGCGATGGACGGCAAAACCGTCATTCTTGTAGACACCGACCTGCGCCGCCCGTCTCTCTACAAGCTGCTCGATATTCCCGCCATGCCCGGCCTGACCGACGTGCTTCTCGGCCACTCGCCGCTTGCCCCGCAGGAGATCATGTCCGGCTTGTCTGTTCTCACCGCCGGCTCGACCCCGCCGAACCCCGGCGAGCTGCTGAACTCGCGCAAGTTCCGAAACCTTGTCGCCGAGCTGACCGAGATGGCCGACGTGGTCATCTTCGACAGTCCGCCCGTCTTAGTCGCCGCCGACTCGGCCATTCTCGCGTCCCAGATGGACGGCACCATCATGGTAGTTGAAACCGGCGTCACCAAGAAAGCCAATGCTCGCCGCGCGCTTGCGCTGCTGCGCCAGGCCCGCGCCACCATTCTCGGCGCGGCCTACAACAAAATGCGCTCATCCGACGGCCCCGGCTACTATTACTACAACTATCAGTACGGCACACCAGCCCTGCTTGCGGCGTCCGACACCAATGCCCTACCCGAGCCGCCCGCGAAAGACAACGACAAATGATGCTCACTTCTCTCAAACTGGTCCCGTTGGCTTCGCTCTGTGCCCTGCTGTCTGCGCCCACGCTGGCCCAGACCCTGCCTCTGACCGCACCTGCCAGCCCGGTGGCCGCGCCTGCGCCAAGCGCTCCCCTCAGCTCGGCGCTCACGCCCGGCGACGCCGCCACTTATGTACTCTCGCCCGACGATCAGGTGGACATCTCCGTGCTGGGACACCCCGAGTTCAGCGCCACCGCGACGCTGATGCCCGACGGCACGTTCAACTACCCCGTCGCCGGCAAAGTCCATGCCGCCGGCCTGACCCTCGACGGCCTCACCCGAAAGCTGACGCGCGGCTTGTCCAGCCAGCTCAACCAGCCTGATGTCACCGTTTCCCTGCGCCAGGGCCGCGCCCGCCGCGTCACCATCGTCGGCGACGGCGTCAAGACCCCCGGCCAGTACGATTTCCACACCGGGATGCACCTGCTGGACCTGCTGGCTCTTGCCGGCGGCCCCGCCTCCGAGCCGCAGCTTGTGTCCGCCACGCTCGCCACCACCGGCGGCCAGACCGTCTCCATTGACCTTGCTAAGCTGCTGGCTGACGCCGACACGACCCAGAACCTGCCGCTCGCCCCCGGCGACATCCTGTTTCTTGTCTCCCGCAACCCCGAGATGGGCGAAGTCCAGGTCGTCGGCGAGGTCACCAAGCCCGGTGCCTACGCCCTCATGCCGAGCGGCATCTCCGTCCTGGGGCTTTTAAATGAAGCCGGCGGCGCTCTGCCCACCGCCCGGCTCACCGAAGTCCAGATCCTGCACGCCGGGCTGGTCCAGACCGTGGACCTGCGCCCGCTCCTGACCACTGACCTCCGCGCCCGCACCAGCCTCCTCCGCCTCGTTCCCGGCGATGTCCTGCTGGTGCCGGCCAACAAAAACCATGTTCTGGCCCTCGGCGAAGTGCGGACCCCCGGCGTCGTGCTCATCCCCGACGACCAGCCCCTCACGCTCACCACCGCCTACGCGCTGGTCGGGGGCGCGACCGAGGACGGCGACAAAAAGAACGTGGACATTATCCGCCATGACGCCGCCGGCCACGCCACCCTGACCGCCGTCAACATGGACAATCTGCTGCAAGGCAAAAACGGAGCCTCCGACCTGACCCTGCTGCCGAACGACATTCTCTACGTCCAGAGCCGCAGCCACCCCCAGACCATCGGCTCCATTCTGGGCACCATCGGCGGCCTCGGAGCCATCGCCACACTGTCGCACTTATGACCTATCTTATGACTTGACCCTTTTCGCACCGGGCAGCGCTGCCCACGGCGCAGACCCCTGTGCCGGACGCGGTGTATACGCCGCCCCGGCACACGAGCAGTCACCGGACGCTGGCCTAATACGGACGTGATTGGTGCGTCCGGTGACTGCTCATAGTTCACTCACAAATGCTTTGATGACCGTTACGCAGGAAGATTGACTTATGCCTTCTCGCACCCTAGCCGCTCCGACGCCCGATCTTTCGTCCGGCGTGTTCACCGACACCCCTTCCGGCGATGTCGCTGTCTCCGTGCGCGGCCTGTCCAAGTCCTACTCCATCGCCCGGAACGCGGTTAATCACACGTCCGCCGGCGAGGCCATCATGCACCGCCTGCGCCACCCGTTTGAGAAGGTGGAGCGCGACACGTTCTGGGCCTTGAACGATGTGAACTTTGACATCCAGAAAGGCGACGTGGTCGGCATCATCGGACGCAACGGCGCAGGCAAAAGCACCCTGCTCAAAGTGCTGTCCCGCATCACCGCGCCCACCAAAGGCAAGATTGACCTGTATGGCCGCGTCGGCAGCCTGCTCGAAGTCGGCACCGGCTTCCACCAGGAGCTGACAGGCCGGGAGAATATCTACCTCAACGGCGCGATCTTAGGCATGAAGAAAAGTGAGATCACCCGCCAGTTCGATGCGATTGTGGACTTTTCGGGAACCGAGCAATTCTTAGACACCCCTGTCAAGCGCTACTCCTCCGGCATGTACGTCCGCCTCGCGTTCGCCGTCGCTGCCCACCTCAACCCGGAAATCCTCATCGTTGACGAAGTCCTGGCCGTAGGGGACACGGAGTTCCAGAAGAAGTGTATTGGCAAAATGCAGGACGTAGCGCAGAGCGGCCGTACAGTTCTGTTTGTCAGCCACAACATGCAGTCCATCTCGCTCTTGTGCAACAAAGGCATTTTTCTGACCAAAGGACATAACACGGAAGTTTTACCTATCAAGAAAGTAGTGGAGAAGTACCTAAATAGTTTCGCGTTGAAGTCTGAAGCGGATGACAACCCAGAGCGCCGCCCAGGAAGTGGCGAGCTACGGTTTATCTCTGCACAGCCTGAGAAAGAAGTCTACAAAGGTGATGAACCGAAAAAGATTATATTTCGCATTGCACAAATGCACGGCAGCCTGAGAAATGCCTACCTGTCAGCCCACATCGTAGATGAAGCAGGTATCGTTGTTGCCCAATGCGACAGTCGTTTAACCGATTTTTGGCTCAAGAACGCGGATGCCAGAACTGTTGATGGCTCACTCGTAATCGCATCCCCCTGGCTCAAGCCAGGCTCTTATCGGGTTGAGCTTTATATTTGCACCCCCAGCGCATCTCCAATCGTAGACAAGCATGAGGACGCTTGTACGCTCAATATCTCTCCCGTTATGCCGTATATTGGTACGACAGGAGAGGATGCAATCATGTATGAGAATGTCTTAGCGGATTTTGGCTGGCGAGTTCATCAATCCTGAAACCGAAATCCTGAAACCGAAAACGGCTATGCCTAAAGTTAGTATCATCACGCCTTGCTATAACTCGGAGACGCTTATCGGGCGCACGATTGAGAGCGTCCAGGCGCAGACCCTGACCGATTGGGAGCATATTGTCGTGGATGACGGCAGCACCGACGGCTCGGCGGCGGTTGTCAAACGCTATCTAAGCCAGGAGCCACGCTTGCGGCTGGTAGAGCAGGAAAATGGTGGGGTCAGCTGTGCCCGGAACCAGGGGTACGAAGCGGCAACGCCCGGCGACTACCTGCTGTTTCTCGACGCCGATGACTGCGCGGAGCCGTCCATGCTGGAAACGCTGACCGCATACCTTGACGCCCGGCCTGAAGTCGGCATGGTCTACTGCAAACCTTATGTTGTGGATGCGGACGATCAAGCATACGACGAGCCGCATGTCTTTGGGCCGCGCCGGGTTCCACACGGACTCGGCGCTGCAACCCTGCCGGAAACAGAGCCGGAAACGCCGTTCCTGTCCATATTCGCGCTCTGCGGCCTTTTGCCATCGCTGGTACTGATGCGGCATTCTACTTACGCAAAGACAGGCGGGTGGGATCAGGCGCTCGGCCATGTTTACGAAGATACTGATTTGTTCCTGCGAATGGCTCTGCACAGCACGGTGCATTACCTGCCGGTGCCGCTGCTGCGCTACCGGCGTCATCCGGCTCAATCAACGGCATCAAACACGAGCCGGCAGCGGGAAGCGACTCAGCAGGCGAAGCTGTACGCTAAGTGGAACCAGGTCACAGACTTGCCGCCTGACCAGCAGGCAAAGCTCGACGAAGCCCGTGCCTTCCGTGAGGGTCGTATGATCCCGCTTTCCGGTTTTCAGACTGGAACAGCCTGTCTGCGAAACCGTGAGTGGCGCAAAGCAGTTCGCTTCTACGGGGGAGCGCTTCGCCGTTATGCTATCTCTTTACTCTGACCTATGAAAATCTTGATTACAGGCAGCCGGGGTTTTGTGGGGGGAAGTGTTGGACGATTTGCGGCGGCTGCCGGGCATGACGTTCTCGGCGTCGCTCGGTCCAGTCAGCCGGAAAGGGACTGGCCGGGGCGCTACGTTCAGTCGGACGTGCTGCATGGCTCACTCGCCGGCACGCTTGCAGAGTTCGCCCCGGATGTGGTAATCCACGCGGCGGGTACTGCCTCAGTCGGCGGTTCCCTGCAAGCACCTTTGGAAGACTTTCAAGCCGCCGTGATGACCTGGGCTAATGTGCTGGAAAATGTGCGTCGCTCGGGTATTCGGCCCGTACTCATCTTTCCGTCGAGTGCGGCTGTCTATGGAAATCCAGCGACGCTGCCTGTGGCCGAGGACGCACCGACAAGCCCGGTGTCGCCGTATGGGTTTCACAAAGCGGCTTGCGAGATGATCGCACGCGAGTACGCGGAGTGCTTTGGCCTCAACATTCTTGTCTGCCGCCTGTTCTCGCTGTTCGGCATCCGGCAGCGCCGCCTGCTGGTCTGGGAGATTTTTGAGCAGTTGTCCGGCCCGCAGAACACAGTTTGGCTGCAAGGCACCGGACAGGAATCGCGCGATTACCTGCACGTTGACGATCTAGCGGCAGCCATGCTGCATCTTGCGGCGCACCCAGCTTTCGCCGAGCCGGCAGGGACAGCCCAGATCGTCAACCTGGGCAGCGGGCAGGAAACATCGGTGCTGGATTTGGCCCACCAGATGAGCGCCCTGCACGGCGCAGACAAATCGGTCGCCTGCCGGAGCCAGGAACGGCCCGGCAACCCTACCCGCTGGACAGCAGATGTCAGCCACCTGCAAACGCTGCTCCCTGCCTGGCAGCCTGAACCGCTCGCGAGCGGCTTGGCAAAATGTTTTGATGTTTGGGCGAAAGCCAAGTCAAATCTGGGGTGATGCACTATGATTAAACGAATAGTTCGTAAACTGTACTCTCTTTCGGGGAAGGCTCGCTGTTTGGACTATGGTAAAGGAAATTGCATTCGTTCTAGTAAAAGAAATATCAAAAATTGTAAAATTAGGTTTTTCGGAAATAACAATGTAGTAGAGATTTCAGAGGCCGCTCAGATAGGAGCTTTAGAGGTCGTATTTTTAGGTTCGGATAATGTTTTAGAAATAGATGAAGGCGTCCAGTACAACAAAGGAAGAATTTGGTATGCTTCAAGCAACGGCTCCATGGATGTCGGCGCACAAACACTGATCACGGAAGCTGATCTCACCATCACAGAGCCGTCTATGAGGATTAGCATAGGAAAAAGATGCCTCTTCGCTTGGGGAATTGATGTTCGATGTGGCGATGGTCATCCAATCGTCACCATTGCGACCGGCGAGAAGATCAATCATGCGCGGCCAATCATAATTGAAGATCATGTTTGGATTGCTGCCAAAGCTACTATCCTGAAGGGTGTAACAATACAAGCGAACAGTATTGTGGGAGCAGATACTATTGTCACGAAAAATGTCCCCGCCAACTCTGTCGTTGCGGGAGTTCCCGCAAAAGTTGTGAAAGAAGGTGTCACTTGGCTCCTTGAGAACAAGATATGAATCAAGTGGACTATTGTAGATTATGAACCGCTTAATAATAAAATACAAAATTAAGATGATTCTGAAACAGTCAGCAGCGAAGATTTTGGAGATTATGCCCGTTAAGCCCCTGGATGTTTTTCCAGAGGTGACAATCTTTATGAGCAGTTTTGGAACACGTTATCCTATGCAGTTGACGATTGAAAGCATGATGCGGACCACAAAGTACCCAAATTTTCGTTTTCTAATCGCAGAAAATGGATCAACCGATGGATCGCGCGAGTACCTTGAGGGCCTCCAGGGCAAATATCCGATGGATATAATTTCTGTCTCTGAGCCGAAGATGCACAAAGACTGGCTCAACGAAGTATATCAAACGATAAAGACGCCATACTGGCTGGCTGTTGATACTGATATGCTGTTCTTAGGTTCAGATTGGCTAACTGACATAATCCGTGTGATGGAGGCTGACCCAGAATTGTACTTGTTGGCAGCAGAGAAGTGTAAAGCGACCTATGGCATGGTCGAACCTGTGGGTCATGAAGTCATTGATGGTGGCGAGAGATTTTCAACATGGTTATTTTGCATTCGCACTTCATTGCGTGAGTATGTACAAACTGATTTCGCATTTGTCGTAGATCATATTGACCCAAACAACGGCAGGAAGTTCTGTTACGATGTTGGCGGTAAGCTTTTAGCAGAAGCCCAAGCCAAAGGTATCAAGACAGCCTATATGCCAAAGCAGTTTCTCTGCAAGTATCATCATTTTGGAAGCTTAAGCTGGAATGCTGAAGGCACAGGCATGACGGATTATCAGAAGCTGAAACATTATCAGGTGAATGAGATCAAGCGACGGGTTGCTGGTCGATGAATATTCTGTTTGTTACACAAAACTATATTCCTTCCATCGGAGGAGTAGAGTTGCAAACGCAGATGGCCGCACAAGCACTCTCTCAACGCCACCAAGTCGCGGTTGCAGCGATGAACTTCGGGCCTTGCCGTCTGCCAATGCGCCTCCGCACCTTACATAACAGCCTGTTAGCGTCAGCTTTTGCCGATTATCAGGATGGGCCTGTTTCGGTTTATGCTCTGACGCCCAGCATCTGGGAGCGCCTGCGCCTGTTGCCGATTGCCGTCCGCGCTCTGCCGATCATCCAGCGTTATGCGTTTCATGGCTTAAATCGTTTTGGCTACCGCGCCTTCCGAGCCGTGTATGTGCCGCGTCTGCGCCGACTCATGGCCCAGGTGGATGTCGTTCATTGTACAGCCTTTGGTCATTTAGGATGGGCAGCGGCGGAGGCCGCGCATTCTCTCGGGCTGCCGCTTGTCTGTACTCCCTACGTCCATCCAAATCAATGGGGGGACGGGACGGATGATGTCGCCTACTACAACCGCAGCCAAGCCGTTGTAGCCCTGCTAGAGAGTGACCGTCAAAACCTGAAATCAATCGGTGTCAGCGAAAGCTTGTTGCACATAATTGGTGTGGTTCCGATACTTTCACCTACCACCGACCCGGCAGGCTTTCGCGAAAAGCACAATTTGGTGGACAAGCCTCTCGTTTTGTACGTCGGGCGGATGACGGAATACAAAGGCTTCCGCGCCATTCTGGAAGCTGGACCGGAGATCTGGAAGCACATTCCCGAAGCACGTCTCGTTTTTGCAGGCCCTGCAAATCCTGTTGAAGCCGCAGCCTTTGAGAATGCCGACCCGCGTGTTTTGTTTCTAGGCCGATGCAGTGACCAGGAGAAATCAAATGCCATGTCAGCCTGTGACCTTTTCTGTATGCCCTCCACGAGTGAGATTTTGCCGACCGTATACTTAGAAGCCTGGAGCTACGGCAAGCCAATTATTGGCGGGCGAGCACCCGGTCTGCCGGAGCTGATTGAAGGCAGTGGCGGCGGCGTCACCGTAGAGCAAGCACCATCGATTGTTGCGGACGCTATCGTGCGCTTCCTGACTGATGCAGACCTGCGGCATCGTTGCGGCAGCAATGGGCGGCAGTTGGTCACTCGATGCTATTCCAGCGAAGCCGTAACCAGACAATTAGAGGCTTTATATGAGAAAGTGACTGCTCGACGCGATTTGCAGTCAGTATAAAAATTGTGTGCGAACAGCTCATATGCTGAACTCGCATTCAAAGCATTAGTTAACAGGAAGAAGTTGTTGAAGTCAGAGAATACTCAAGTTGTAGAAGATAGCTGCGCCCCAGTTTTTATCTGTGTTACTCCCATGAAGAATGAGGCATGGATACTAGAGCGGTTCCTTCAGTGTAATAGCCAATGGGCGGACCATATTATCATCGCTGACCAATATTCGGATGATGGTTCGCGAGAAATAGCTTCCCGATGCCCGAAGGTAATATTGGTCGACAACCCGAGCAAGACATATAATGAGCAGGAGCGGCAAAAACTGTTGCTTGATGTTGCTCGTCGTATTCCTGGCAAGCGCATTATCATTGCCCTGGACGCTGACGAAATGCTTACAGCCAATTGGGCTACAAGCTCTGATTGGGAGGCTATGCGTCAGGCCGCGCCTGGCACTGTCATTACCTTTGAGTGGATGAATGTAATGCCTGATTTTCAATCTGTTTTTGTTCAGCGCTCGGGAGATATAGGAGATTGGAAGCTGGGATTTGTCGATGACGGCAGCGAACATCAAGGAGAAACGATTCATAGTACAAGGATTCCAAATCCTCCTGATGCACCTCGCTTAAAGCTGACTGAAGTAGGTGTTTTGCACTATCAATATGTCGACTGGGATCGCATGAAGAGTAGACAGCGTTGGTATCAGTGCTGGGAACGGATCAACCATCCGACAAAACGACCTATAACTCTCTACCGTCAGTATCACCATATGGATGCGCCACCTTCAGAGCAACTTAGACACCTGAAGGATGAGTGGACCCAAGGTTATACTAGGTTAGGTATTGACATGTTTTCGGTTAAGCGTGACACAATATATCGCTGGGACCCAATCGTTGCAGGATGGTTAACAGAGCACGGTTCAGCGATGTTCCGAAAGTGTGACATATGGGACGTTGATTGGGATGATACTTGCCGCCGTCTTGGGATCGCTTCAGCACACTCTCTTGCGGATCCGCGTTCGAGGTTTGAAAAGGCAGTACACCTATGGCTGGCGCGAACTCAGGGCATTGCGCTGGATAAATCGGTTCGGTTTCGACAACGTCTTCTTAGGCTTTTTGGGTGGTAGATCCCGCTTAAGAAACGTACAGATGAGTCGTTTGGGATCAATTAGAGAGTTCAATTTTCTCACTATCATTCATTATTATGCCTTTTCCCCTTGTCAGCATTATAATTAGCACCCATAACCGCGCCAACTATCTACGGGAGGCTGTTGCCAGTGTGCTCGCGCAGACGTTCACAAACTTTGAGCTGATTTTATGCGATGATGCATCCACTGATGAAACGCCTCTAGTCTGTCAAGAGCTAGAGCACCTAGACTGCCGTGTCCGGACCCTGCGGCATGAGCAAAATATTGGCATGGTCGCAAACTGGAACTCAGGCTTGCAGGCCAGCGTAGGCGAGTACTTCTGCAAGCTGGACGATGACAACCGCTATTTGGAAACCTTTTTAGAAAAGACGGTGACAGCACTTCAGGAGACGCCGGACGCCGCACTTGTATTCACTGACGAATGGTTCATTGATGCTGAAGGAAAACGGGACGTTCCCGTGACTGAAGACAGCAGCAGGCGCTATGGCAGAACTGGGCTTTCCGGAGGAAAATGTCCCAATACAGCTTTAATAGCGGCCCAGCAGTCGCCAGGCATCAACTCCTCGCTATTCATACGCGAGGCGCTTGTTGCTGTCGGCGGGTTTCGTCCGCTTGGAGAAACAATCGCCGATCTTGATGTTTTCTTGAACCTTGCCAGCAGGGGTTATGCTGCCTGTTATGTTCCGGAACGGCTTGCCGAGTACCGAACGCATAGTGGCATGGGTACGCACGACTTGATCACAAACATGGGAAAAGCCAGGACCGCGATTCGCATCTGGGAGGCGCACCAGTATCAGGGAGCCGCAGAGAAAATGCGGCAAAGGAAACTAGCCCAGTCCTATATCTCTTTGGGAAGAACACTGCTTCTTAACCAGGATGTTCAGTCAGCGCGTGACGCGATCCGCCAATCCCTCAAAATCCAGCCTGGTCAGCCGAAAGCTCTTGCGCTTGCTGGCCTTCTCAACTTGCCTAAGCCGCTCATCCATTACGGTTTACATCTGCGCTACGGTCGGCAAGCAGTGGTCGGCAATTCATAGGCAGAGTAACTTGAAATGAAGCAAAGATACCTAAAGAACACTGGCTTATTTGCCGATAGCAGGAGGGGGGCACGACAAAAAGCTGTACGCCAGCAGAAAGTGTGTGTTCCTATGCCTACCTCCGATGCCGGCAAAGCGATCGCCAGCCGCAACGCCACCACCCACGGTCTCTTTGCCCGTGATGTCGTCCTGCCCTCCCTCGGCGAAGACCCCGACGGATACCGCCAGCTCCAAGCTGAGTGGACCCGCCAGCTTATCCCCCGCAACCTCTTGGAGCAGCACTACGTCGAGAAGATCGCTGCCGCGTCCTGGCGTCTGCGCCGGCTGCACCGCTGGCAGGCCCAATTGTTTGAGGACGACGCCCTCACCGAGAGCGAGCGGATCGACCGGCTGGACAAGGTCATGCGCCATGAGACCGCTTTGCACCGCCAGATAGATACCGCCGTTCGGATGCTCCACAAAGACGCCCCCCAGCTTTACACCCGCCGCCTGCGCGACATGGTCCTGGAAGACCTGCACATCTCCGACCGGGAGTGCCGGGACGAGCCGGAGACGGACGCCCTGGTCGGGCTTCAGATGTTCGACCGCCTCTCCAAGCTCCGCAAGGAGACGGCGCAGGCGGCAGACGTGCTGACCCAGGCTCCCCTGGACACGGCCGCGCTGGACACCGACGCTCCCCCAACCGCCCCAATTTGCGAAAACGAACCGGCCACTGTGGAAAGGGCAGAGGACGCGGTCACCGAGGAAGGCGATCGCGAAAACCGTCAATACGAACGGCCCGCCTTTGCCATCCACCCCGCCCGGATCCGGGAGTACCTGGACCCCAGCTACCCGTACCGCCCGCCCACCTACCACGGGCCGCCCGGACGCAGGAAAAACCGCGCGGGGCGAACCCGTTGAACCTCACCATCATCGCCGCCGCCCTGCCGCCGCAGCTCGACGGCATCGGGGACTACACGGCTCATCTCGCCGCCGAACTCGCCCGCTCCGTGTCTGTGACGATACTGACCGGTGCGCCCGCGCCGACGCCGATCCCCGGCGTCCGCATCGAGACCGTGTTCTCGCCGGACAAGCCGAGCAGCGTCAAAAAGATTGTGGATTTTGTCGAAACGAACCCGCCGGACTGGGTGTTGCTTCAGTTCCAGCAGTTCAGTTACGGGAAATGGGGCCTGAACCCTTACCTGCCGCTGGCAATGCGGCGGATCAAACAGCGCTGCCCGCACACCAAGTTTGCCTGGATGGCGCACGAAGACTTCGTGCCGGTCATTAGCTGGAAGTTTGCCGTGATGACGACCTGGCAGCGCTGGCAGTTCTGGATGCTGGGCCGAACCGCTGATGTGGTCTTCTTCTCCATTAATCCCTGGGTGCAGCAGTACCGCCCCTGGTTCCCCGACAAGCTGATTGTACATCTGCCGGTCGGCTCCAACATGCCGCGTGTGCCAATCACCCGGTCTGAAGCGCGGGCGCGGCTGGGAATCGCCGATGACACTCTTGTCTTTGGCCTGTTCGGCACCGCACATTCGTCCCGCCTGCTGCACCTGATCCGCGATGCCGTGCAGGCCGCTTACGACAAAGACCCGAAAGTCCTGGCTCTCTACATCGGGCCGCATGGCAAAGTTGTTTGCGAGGTGCTTCAAGGACTGCCGGTTCTCGCGGAAGGCCCGTTTGAGGCCGAAGAAGTTTCCCGGCGCTTCGCTGCGATGGACATCTACTTGGCCCCCATTACCGGAGGCGTATCCAGTCGCCGCGGCTCATTCATGACGGCCTTGCAGCACGGCATCCCCACCGTCAGCACATTCGGCGTTCAAACCGACCAAATGCTACTGGCCCAAAATGAGCAAGCCTTTTTGTTGGCCGATATAAATTCGCCTCAAGCGTTCACTGACGCCGTTCTGAGTCTTACAGATGATACCGGCCTTCAAAGGCAAATAGGAAAGCAAGGTGAGCATATCTACTGTCGGGAGTTCGATTGGAGTCAAATCGCATCGCATCTCTTGGAGAAGCTATAATGAGACGCATTCTGTTTGTTGATCCTGTCGGAGAAAAGGGGGGGGCACAAGTCGTCTTGCGTGACATTGTCTGTGGCTTAGACAGAACATCTTATGAGCCTTTGGTAGTCTGCTTAAAACCAGGACCCTTCGTTGAAGAACTGCGTGATGCTGGCATCACCACGTTTGCCCTACGCGCTCATAAAACACGCGAAGTACATCAGGTGATTGCAGCTATCTGGCAGATTGCTAAAATGATACGGCGTGAGAAAATTGATCTGGTTCATGCTAACGGAGGTTCCATGCTCTTGTACGCAGGGACGGCAAGCTGGTTGTCTCACCGTCCCTGTGTCTGGCAGGTCTACGATCCACTCGATGGAAGAACTACTTTTGAAAAAGCTTTCGTGCATGCCCAGAGGCGGTTACGGCCAGTGTGGACAATTTTCGGCACTCCGGCGGTCTCTGAGAGCTATCTATCAGCTTATCTGAACATTCGGCGGCACAGTACAATTCTTCCCGGCGTAGATGTGGATCAAGTTACCCTGGAAGCCGATCCGAGGCGAGCAAGGCAAGATTGGAATATTCCCGAAAATGTACCTCTCATCACTATGTTTGCACGTATGCAACGTACTAAGGGGCATCGGCATCTTATTCGGGCGGCTGAACTATTGAAATCCGATTATCCGCAGGCACATTTTATTCTTTGCGGCGGGACGCTCTTTGGACTAGAGCCAAGCTACCCTGATGAACTGCGTGAAATGATTCAAGAATCTGGTTTAGGCGATCAGTTTCGTCTGCCAGGGTTTATCACAGATCAGCAAAAACGGGATTTGCTTGCTGCAACAACTATTGTTGCACACACTGCCGATTCCGAGCCATTTGGTCTTGCCGTGACTGAGGGGATGGCGGCTGCAAAGCCAATTGTAGCAACTGATTGTATCGGCCCGGCGATAACAGTGGAAGACGAAAAGACGGGGTTATTAACTTCACGCGGTGATGTAAAGGCACTGGCAGAGGCTATCAAATCGCTGCTCGATAATCCGGCGCGAGCGCAAGCGATGGGCAAGCGGGGAAAGCTGAGAGTGAATGAGCTTTTTTCAGTTGAAGCTATGCTGAAGCAAATCGAAGCGGTCTATGCTGAAATCGCCTGATCTTTGAACCCATGCTATGAATGAGCCTTATCTCAATACTGGATTAAAGCCTAAATGTTCTGCAAGGCAAAAAATGAAGACAGTGCAAATGTCTAACCGTAACATGTCTAGCTCGTCGATGACTCTACCGTTGGTGCTATCTATAATCATGGCACTTATCATTGCTGGAACTATCTTTGTTGGAAAAGGTATTGCTATTGCTTCCATACCACTTTTTATAATTGCCATTATTGGCTATGCATTCCACGACAGAGTTTCCGCAATTTGTGTACTTATCAGCTATGCGGCAATGGAAGGAATGTTTAAGTATTTGACAGGCTTCTCGCAGGCTGTCTACGCAGTCAAGCCTTTCCTATTACTTTTGCTTCTCATTATCTGGGGATTAAACGTAAAACGGTCGGGGAGGCCACCTGGAAAGCTGCCGCTCATTCCCTGGATAGTTGCCCTTGCTGCTTGGGGTCTCGTTGAGGCAATTAATCCTTTAGGGGGAGGTCTGGCGTCTTCTGTTCTGGCGCTTTGGGTTTGGTACCTTGCGCCGGTAGTCCTTTACATTCTCGTTTCCGATACAGTCAAAAACGTAGATCAGATCAATAAGATTTGTCTGTCGCTGGTAGCAGTTTCCGTGGTCGTGTCTGGCTTTGCCGTGGTACAGTACACGATGGGCCATAGCTGGACAACGGCTCATTTACCGGGCTACGATAAAATTCGTGATGCAGTGTGGTTCGTACAGAACACTAAGGGCCATGTGACTTCTTCTTCTTGGGAACCTGCTTCTACTGGGGCCACAAGTGGAGGTGGAGCGTTTTGGGCGTACGTTGGGATTGTGACAATGTTGGGGATTGTTTTGTCTTCTGCGACCACTTATACTCAAAAAGTTGTTCTTGCCCTCTGCTTTATTGTCAACATTGCTGGCCTTCTGGTGAGCGGAGTGCGTCTTTATGTAACTACTGGTATTGTTGTTTCTTTATTGCTACTTGTGTTGCTATCGACAACACGGCGTCAACTGTTGCGGAGTTGCGGAGTTGCTTCCTTAGCATTGATTTTTATCAGCGTTGGTTTTAACATAGCGCAATCTTCCTCGAATGGGGTTATTGCAAGCCGTTATGCTGACACCTTAGCCCATCCTGTTGCCAAAGCACAACATGATCGAGGGGGCAACATGACCTACTTGTTGCCTTTATTGACACAATATCCGTTTGGTTTTGGCTTTCAGCGCGGCACAGAAGTTGGACAATATAGTGCTGGAGGCACGGGCCTCAGCATGAATCGTGAAACACAATTTAATAGTATGAGCAATGATTGTGGATTGCCAGGTCTGATCATCTTGGTGGCATTGTTGATACTAACAGTCCGGAAAAGCTTTCGCACCTTTAAAACTACCAAAACCCCTTATTTACGAGCGATTGCCGCGTTGATGTTTGTGCTGTTGATTGGCTTTACCATGCAGTGTTTTGGAGGACCTGCTCTGCAGTCTTCAGATTGTTTCTGGATTTTCGCTGGCCTGACGGCGGCACTACCAGCTATCCAAAGAGCGACATTGCTGGAGGCACAATGAGGATTGCGATGACCCATGTCGATTTACCTAATGAGTCTAAAGGGGGCGTGGCTCATCAAGTGCATTATTTGGCAAATACTCTGGTCGAACGGGGACATGATGTCACCATGTTTACATTCAGTCCCGCCGACGCAGAGTGTCGCTACCAAGTACATCAATATCGGCGGCAGGCGTCACTGCGCCATGTACAATCGTTCGTCTTTGCCGCGCATCTTGCCAAAACGGACTTCTCAGGTTTTGATGTCTTGCACACAAACGGCGATAACTATCTGATACGAAGTTGCACTCCACATCTTCGTACATTCCACGGATCAGCCAAGGATGAAGCCGGTTCAGCGATCCGCCTTAGACGGCGACTTTATCAAGCTGTGATTGCTCAGTTAGAAACTCTTGGGGCGCGTGCAGCTGACTTGAATGTAGGTGTCTCGGAAGCAACGCGTGTTCGCATTTCCGCTGTGACTCAAATTGTTCCTTGCGGCGTAAACATCACACACTTTCATCCTGGGCAAAAGAACGAGCGGCCCGCAGTCTTGTTTGTTGGAACCACCGGCGGTCGCAAGCGCGGACAGTTCCTAGCGGACATCTTTCAGCGTGAGGTTCGCTCACGCTTTCCAGACGCGGAGTTGTGGGCAGTTGCGGAGCGCCCTATGGAGGGCGAAAGCATTGTGAACTTTGGGCGAGCTGACTCTGAAACACTGGCTGACTTGTACCGCCGCGCATGGGTTTTCTGCTTGCCCAGCACCTATGAAGGCTTTGGCGTTCCCTATATTGAAGCAATGGCTTCTGGTACACCTGTTGTAGCAAGCCTCAATGCCGGCGCATGTGAAGTTCTCAGAAACGGGAAATATGGTTTCCTAGTGGAAGACAAGCAGATCGGTATTACAATAAATAACCTCCTTGAAGATGCACAATTGCGGCAAAATCGCATTGACTCCGGCCTGTTAAGGTCACAGGAATTTTCTTGGGAGAGAGTAGCAGAGCAGTATGAACAGCTCTATAGAAGTCTTTCGGCATAAGCTGTTTGAGTGAATAGACGTGACTAAAGCTCCAAAAATTCTCGTTCTCAACCCCAAAGGTGCAGGCGATTTACATGAACTTCGGGCACGGCGGCTGACCCGAGACTTAGACGCCGAAATTACGTTCTACAATGTGGATCGCCGGTTGTCCTACCCCGCCGCGATCCGTGCGCTCAGCGCCGTTGTTCGCTCCCGGCACTGGGACTTGATCTACCAGGAAAGCACTGGCATTATCGGCGGGTCCAATCTGATTCAGGCGGCTCAGGCGCGTCAGCAGCGGTTTATTGTCTCTTCCGGCGATCCCATTGGCGGATTCTTTCGGGTCACTAAAGGCCCTGCCGTCGGTGCATTCTTTGAGGCGTATGAGCGCCTGCTGTACCGAAGCTGTGCCGGGTTTGTCGGCTGGACGCCCTACCTGACCGGAGCCGCCCTGACACTCGGCGCAAAACGCGCCGTGACTGTCGAAGGCGCGGTAGACCTGGAAACTTTTATGCCGTACCCGGCGGCGGAACGCAAAACGGCGAAAGAAAGATTTGGGCTGAACCCGTCTCACCTCGTCTGCGGGGTTGTCGGCAGCCTGCGCTGGACGCCGCGCCAGTCCTACTGCTACGGATTAGAGCTTGTGGAGACGCTGAAACTGCTGAAACGGACCAACGTGTCCCTGCTGATTGTCGGCGACGGCACCGGCAAAAGCATTTTGGAGCAGCGTGTTCCCGAGCATATGCGCTCGCGTGTTGTTTTCACGGGCCGCCTGCCGGAAGCCGATGTCGTCACCGCCATGAACGCCCTGGACATCGGCTTTATCACCCAGACGCTGGATGCCCTCGGAAACTTCCGGCTGACGACCAAGCTGCCCGAGTACCTGGCCTGCGGCCTGCCGGTCGCGATGAGTCCGGTTCCCGGCTTCTACGATTACGCCTCAGCCGCCGGCTGGGCGCTCCCGGCCTGGCATCCTGCCAGCGCCGAGTTCCACCAGGCCTGCGCCGCCTGGCTGGAAGATTTGAGCCGCGATGATATTGCGGAAAAAACGAAGCAGGCAAGGCCGACCGCTCAAACCTATTTCGACTACAACATGCTCAGCCGGCGATTCGAGCTGTTTGTGGATGACTTGCTTGCCTCTTCTTGACACCTGTGGCAGCAATGTCCGCATTTATTATGCGGTCACGCTGGCGGCGGAAACCTGGGTCGGCTCTCCCCACCGCATTGTTATCGGCGATGATGTGACGATTGGGGCCGGCGCGATTATTCTGGCCCGCACCAACCAGAGCCTGACCATCGGCAGTGGGGCCTTTATCGGAGCAGGCTCCGTCGTCACCCGCGATGTCCCGCCAGGGCAGACCGTCGTCGGCTCCCCGGCCCGGCCTATTGGCAAATCTTAAAAAGGGTTTTCTTAGGAAACAAAAAACTGTTGGCTATTCGTGAAAAAGTATGATAGAATAAGCAGGCGGGCAATTATTAACCCCATGTTAACCAGGCGAAGACCGGCAGCAGGCGGAGTGAGGGACTACTCTTGAACATTCTTTTTTTGGCGGACCTTGTGTTTGAAGACCATGCCGGCGGATCGCGCGTTGTGGCGCGGGAGCTTGCCGGCGGCTTGGTCCGGCGCGGCCACACTGTCACCTTTCTGGTGCGGGCAGGGAAAGACAATCTGGACTCGGAAACCACGCTGAACGGCGCAAATGTCGTTCGGTTCGCCGCGCCCGGCAGCGCCCTGGGCTACATCAAAGCAGCCCGTGAGGCCTGCGCCAAGCTGCTCAGCGAGCAGACTTTTGACATCGTTCACACTCACTTTGCTTACGGCGCTGTCGGCCCCCTCCAGGTCATTCCCAAAGGCCAAGTCCACGTCAGGTCGTTTTATGGACCCTGGCACGAAGAAGGCATCGTCGAAGACCGCAAGAAACTCGGCGACAAGCGCAAAGACTGCCGCAGCCCCAAACAAGCCGCAAGCTATGCCGCCGCCTGCGCCGCCATGCACACCCGCTACGCCCTCCGCGCCCAGGTCGAGCGCCGCAACCTGCGCCGCAGCCAGATCGCCGTCGTTCTCAGCGAGCAGTCCCGCCAGGAAGTGCTGGACCTCGGCTACCCCGCCGACCAGATCGTCAAAGCCCCCGGCGGCACCGATACCGACGCCTTCCACCTGCTCCCCGGTCAAAATACCAGTCAAAATGCCGGCAAGATGGCCCTCCGCCGCGAGCTGGGACTGCCCGAACACGCCCAAATCCTGCTCTCCATCCGACGCCTCGCCCCCCGCATGGGGCTGGACAAACTCCTCCAGGCCATGCCCGAGATCATCGCCCGCTGCCCCGACGCCTGCCTCGTCATCGGCGGCACCGGACCCGAAGCCGGACGCCTCCAGTCCCTCGTCCAGACCCTGCACCTGGAAAACCATGTCCGGCTCGCCGGCTTCATCCCCGCCGAGAAACTTGTTTCTTATTACCAGGCCGCCGACCTCTTTGTCCTGCCCACCCAGGCGCTGGAAGGCTTCGGCCTCGTCACCACCGAGGCCCTCTCCTGCGGCCTGCCCGTCATCGGCACCCCCATCGGCGCCACCCCCGAGATCCTCGCCCCGCTGGACCGACGCCTCATCGCCCACAGCGCCCAGCCCCACTGCCTCGCCGACGCCGTCGCCGGCTACTTCACCGGCACCTGGCGCCACACCCTCACCCCCCAGCACCTCCACGACTACGTTTTAGAGAACTACACCTGGGACCGCCACGTCACCCGCATCGAGGAGATCTACACCCGCCTCGTCCCCCACCATCCCCAGGAATTCGCCTTTCGCCCCGCCCCCCAAGAAGCCCTCGCCATGAAATAAAGCGGTTCTAAACTGTAGTAAAGCGGTTCCGACCTGGACACACTGGCGGGCCTCGCTCGCCATCACTTTCTGGGTGCATTTAGTTTCTGGGCTTCATTCCGCGCTCATCGCTGATAATTTTTCTGACTGACTCAACTTTTGTACTGACTTAACTTTCGCTTACATAGCTTCCCATTGAAGTGAGCCTGCGCCTTCTCCTGCAGGTGCGTCAGCAGGGAACCATGCTTTCCCCGCAGCCGGTCGCCCTGCGCTTTGCCGCCCGGCCAGAACAACTGCACCGAGACCGGGCGGCGCGGCCAGCGTCCGGTCGCCTGCCAGCACAGGACAAAGTTCGTCAGCAGCCCCGAAGCCACTGCTTCGGCAAGCCCCAGGCCGGCGGCAATCTGGGCATTCACCGCGCCTCTCTCCTCCGCATCCTGCGCCCGCATCTTCGGCAGCAGAACCGCTTCGCCCAGCCGCACCTGAACCAGCAGTCTCCCTTCCGGGGTCTCCCAGTGCTGGTGGGCGCGTCCAAGCTGGGTTCGATTTCCCGCCCGCAGCGGCAGCGGCCGTACCGGCGGAGACACCTGCCGACGCAGGACACCGCTGCTGCATGACTGCTTACCACCGCTGCTGCGTGACCGCTGCCAACCGGCAAAGTCCTCGGCGTTCTGCTGCTGCCGCAGCTCGGCTTCTTCGGCGTACTTCTCGTACCAGGCAAGCAAAGCACGGCAGTCGTCTCGGAGCGCCAGGATCGCCCGGCACTCGTGCGGTGCGAGCACGCCCGTGCCAGCTGGAGCCTGGACAGCAGTGCAGTCCGCGACTGGAACGGGAGTGCAGTCCGGGGTTTCTCGGAACGCAGACCCTGAATCCAGCGCATTGTCTTGAACCCCTTTGGGATCCCGTGCAATCCCCCTGGGCACAAGCGCCGCAGAAACACGTGCTGCCGGGACAAGTGCTGCATGGGCCGGTGTCTGTACTGGCGTGCGGTCGGCTTGTGCCCGGCGCTGCTCCTGATCGCCGGGCATTCTTCGTTCTTCCTGAGCCGCTGAGGCCCGCAGCCTTTCCTCTGCGCCCTGCGGTCTCGTCAGATTTGACCGCTGCGGCGTCGGGTTTGTTCGTGGCGCCCCCTGATTTGATTGTGGCGCCCCCTGATTTGATTGTGGTGACGCCTGATTTGATTGTGGTGACGCCTGATTTGACGCAAGTGTCTTCTGCATTTCTTTTCCCTTCTTCCAGCCGGGCATTGTCTTGTAAGCCAAGCATCATCTCTTGATCGGCCTTTAATGAACTCTCTCGCCTATCACTGAACTCTGTCGCCTATCACTGAACTCTGTCGCCTATCACTGAACTCTATCGGCTAGAAGCATTTGGGGGACGCTCCGAAAAACTTGCCACGTCAGGCTGTCTTGCGTCAGGCTGTCTTGGGAGAGGGTACGCAGCAATCTAAAGACGCAACGCACGATGATGAAACGAGCCAAGAAGAAACGAGCGAGAACGCGTCCACGTGTTACGGCAGGCGTAGTAGAGACTTTCGTCTGTACCCGAGACATTTGTGCGTAGCAGAGACCTTTGTGGAGTAGGGACCCCCTTTTGTCAACAAACGCACTTCTCTGTCAATAACGCCGACGATCCGGTCTATACCTGTCAACCCCTGACAGGCTGCGAGGCGTTGAGGAAGTCACCCCTGCGGCAGCGCGGATGAAGACTGCAACGCCTGACAACAAGCAAAACTATCCGTGCAACAGTTCGCATTAACAGCAGGCCAATCGCTGGAGCGTGACGAACTCCCGTGATCAGCGCCGGCAGGAACTGCGACGTCTGTGTACGCGGCTGACGGCACTGGTGGCGCGGGAGCTGGACGTGAATCCTTCGGTGGTGCACCGGGCCTTCCACCGCAGCCTCGGCGTGCGTCAGGCAGACTCGACGCTGGCGCAGCTTGATCAGCGGAAGCAGCGGCTGGAAGACAAGCTGCGGGAACTGCGGGCCGGCAGCTGACTTCCGGTGCGGCCGGCTGAGGGAGCTGTCCCAGCAGCCTTCGTGAAACTAGCAGGAAACAAAAATCCAAGAAGGCCTTAAGACGGAGGCCTCTGGGAACCTTATCAAAACGCCCAGCAGCGCAAGACTTTAACAGCGCCGGACTTTTTCACTCACGGCGGGCTGGGGCGATAAAGTCCGGTGAGTTATGTAATCGCTGCCCTGAAGTATTCGCTGCTCGATTGCCCGAAATCATGACCACCCGAAATCATGACCGCAGGTGCAGATCTGGTGCTTGCGTTCTAAGTGTCTTGCGTTCTGCTGTTTCTTTTCTCAATGATGCCGTGAAAAATGAGCCATTGATGGCTGGACGAGAAAAGAGACGGCGGCTTGAGAGTAACTCCTACTGCTGGCGAGCGAGTGGGGGTGTTGTCTTTCTAACCACCGTTTCTGAAAGACCCTGTGAGGGATGAAGCCGAAGAACACAGCACTGCCAGTCAAGCAACGATACGCCAAATAGCACCCAAAAACTGCGCCACATAATTCGCAAGATTACATTTTAAGCCGGAAAAGAGCAGATTTTGCAATACTTGCGGCTAATTCTGTTGCAGGCAGTCTGAATGGGTTATGTTTCCTCGCTGATCGCTGGCAGAATCAGGGCTACGTCCCAGAGCTTTGGGTTACGTCCCAGAGCTTTCTTTCCCCGCGCCGGCGGGCTGTTTATGGGCGAGGATCGCCCGCGACGAGGGGGCTGGACCTCAAAGAGCTGGAGCGGCGTATCCGCGAAGTCGTCGCGGATCAGCGAACAAAAAGAAGGCCCGGCGCATCATGCGCCGAACCTTCGCTTTATCCAGGCTTCGTATTTTTATCCAGGCTTCGTATTTTTATCCAAGCTCCGTATTTTTATTCAGAACCCATGTTAGAGGGTGTGACGTTTCCCCGGTTATACGTACCACGAGCAAAGTGAGTGTTCTGGTTGTCTAGCAAGGCGGCATATTCTCCGCCTGCTTTTGTCGCCAGTTCCGTGCAAATGCAGCGGGCGGCGCATACTTTAAGCTGCTGTGCGGACGCTCTTCATTATACCGCGCCGATGTAATCCCAGACGAACCTGGGCCTCGGCAACGGACACAAAGACTTCGCCCTCAAGCAGCTCATCACGCAGCTTGCCGTGGAAGCTCTCGGTGAACCCGTTCTGCCACGGACAACCAGGATCGATATAAGGCTTTGTTGGGAAACTGCGGCGCAGAACTGCTGTCTTTGAGCCGAGCCTGAACTTCGGCAGCGATGAACTCAAGCCCGTTGTATGCCGAAGACGTCATTACTGCGTATCGCTGCGAACAAAGCACGGCACACCGTCCGCAGGCGCTTCTCGCGACCCACCAGAACGATGCCAATCAGCAGCTTGTGCCGCTGACCGTCGAGCACGGCGCTCCCCTGCGCCTGCTCGTCCCGATGAAGCTGGGCCTCAAAAACATCAAAGCCATCACCAAGATTACCTATACGGTGGACGAGCCGAAGGACTATTGGAGCGATGAAGGACGCGGTTATTCTCACTACGACGGCCTTTAGTCTGTCGGGACAAAGTAACTGGCGATGAAGTCCTGAAACGCACATGCCGCGCCTGATAGGTAGTGTGATTCTTGCCAGGCCAATCCGAGTGTGATTCGGCAGACAGGGTCTGTCAGCGGCACCCAGGCGAGGCTGTCCTCGCCCTGCTGCCGCTTGATAAGGGCCGGGATGAATGCCGCGCCCATGCCGGACTTCACAAAGTCGCGGATCGCCGACGGCTCATCAGCCTCGCAGACAACTTGAAGTGTAGCTCCTGCCTCCCGGCAGGCGTTTTCCATGATGTCCCGCACGATGTCTCCCAGCCGTGCAATCACGACTGCTTCCGCCGCCGCCTCTGCCAGCGGGACATTCTTTCGCCCGGCTAACTTATGGCCGCAGGGGACAAGCAGCAGAATCTCCTCTGTCACTAGATGCTGCCATCTGGCTCCGGGCGCATCGCCCGGCGATGGCAGAAACGCGAAGTCTATCTCCCCAAATTCCAGCAGGCGGCGCATCTCCGGGTTCGAGCGCTGAAGCAGTCGAAATTGAATTTTCGGGTGTATCGCCTGAAACTCGCGCAGCGGCTCCGGCAGCCAGTGCAGCGCCGCCGCTGCGAGTGTCACTTCCCCACCATCCTGCCGCGCCCTGTCCCGGACTTCCCGCCTGCCTTCGTCCAGTGCGGCAAACGCTTGATTGACTCGTGCCAAGAAGATTTCTCCGGTATGGTTGAGCCGGATCTGCCGGCCAATCCGGTCGAACAGAGGCGCTCCCACTTCTTTTTCCAGATTCTTGATTGTTTTTGAAAGTGACGGCTGGGCGATGTAAAGCTCCTCAGCGGCGTGAGTCATATGCTGCACCCGCGCGAGAACTCGGAACTGGCTGAGCTGTAGTAAGTCCATCAATGTTGCTCCTTCTTTCGCCGCAACGATAGCCGTGGGGCTATGGATTTATGCCAAAGTATGTCTTGTTAGACACTGTGTTGTCAAGGTAGACTTCCAGCATCAACGGCAAACAGAGAGTATCTTAATGGAAACAGTAAGCCAGACTATTCTTGTCACAGGTGCGACCGGCAATCAGGGCGGCGCGGTTCTGCGCCATCTGATGACGCGCGGCCTCTTCACAGTCCGCGCGATGGTGCGGAGCATCAACGACCCCAGAGCGCAGGCGCTCAAACAGGCCGGGGCCGAGTTAGTGGAAGGTGATCTGAACGACCGGGCCTCGCTTGACCGTGCCCTAGAAGGTGCCTCCGGCGTGTTCTCGGTCCAAAGTATGCAGGAAGATTTGAGAGTCGAAGTGAGGCAGGGCGAAACCCTGGCGGATGCGGCAAAGGCGGCGGATGTTTCCCACTTTGTTTACAGCTCGGTCGGCAGCGCGGAGCGCAAGACCGGCATCCCGCACTTTGACAGCAAGTTCCAGATTGAAGAACACGTTCGTGCTATCGGCATCCCGCACACGATCCTGCGGCCGGTCGCCTTCTTTTTCAACTACAACGCTATGCGTCCCGTCATTGAACAGGGAATGCTGCCGCAGCCGCTTTCGCCCGGCACCAAGCTGATGCAGCTCTCGGAAGAAGACTACGGCAGAATTGTCGCGGACGTCTTCGATCATCCCGCCGATTTCTTAGGCCGCGCCATCGAAGTCGCAAGCGCCGACATGACCATGACCGAGATGGCGGCGGCGTTCAGCGAGGTCGTGGGAAAACCAGTCGCCTACCGGCAGATTTCGTTTGACGAGTTCGAGCAGCAGGCCGGCAAAGAAACAACCATTATGTATCATTGGTTTGAAGATGCCGGTTACGACACGGATTTGGCTGCGCTGACGCAGGAGTTCGGTGAGCCGCAAACTTTCGCGGCTTATCTGCGCGAACACGGCTGGGCAGACCCGGCGGGAGAAAGCAAATGAATATCTCTGGAGAATCCGTGACCGGGGCCGCCGACCATCCCGAAAAAGTTTCGGGCCGCCTCTATATGGAAGTGCCGACGATGCTCTCCGAAGTCCTGACCAAAATCATCGCGTACACGCTGGAAGCCATGAAAAGCGGCTCGATATGGTGGTGGATTGTGCCGCTTGCGCCGGGTGTCCCGGAGCGCTTGATTGTCGGCAATGAGCGGGTATTTTTGACCTGGTTTTATGACGGTGCGACGGCAGACCGCAGGGCCATCGAACCGGCCGCGATTGACGAGACTCTGCGAACATTTTCTGGAACCGAGGGAGTGCTGGGAGCGCTCGGCGTCTACCGGGCGGCGTTCACGACAATCGCGCAGACGGAGCCGCTCAAAGCAAGCAAAGTCAAAGTGCCGGTGGTCGCGCTCGGCGGCGACAAATCGCTGGGGGCTGGTGTGCAGGAAATGGCGGCGCTGGTCGCCGAGAACATCACCGGCGGCGTGGTGACGAACTGCGGCCACTTTATCCCCGAAGAGCGTCCGGACGAGGTGGTGCGTCAGATTCAAGTTATGACGGCTGAGGAGACCGCCCAATAACCCTCGTGAGCCGCCGTTACGTTTTGCAGGTTAGCGCCGCCGCGATTGCATACATTATAGAGGCCCATGAGTTAGCCTCACCTGTTCCCGTAATCACGAAAAGGAAAAAAACATGAACACTCACTCGATCACTTCCCAGCCCATCACGCCGCTCCCGCCTGATGACCTCACGCGGAACCTCACGGTGGCACGGCCTGATGAGGATCAAAGCCTGCCCCACATCGGAATGGTAGGCGACACCTACACAATCCTCCTGTCGGGCGATGACACCGACGGCCGCTACTGCCTCATTGACATGCTCATTCCGCCGGGCGGCGGCCCCGGCCCTCACCGCCACGATTTTGAGGAGTCGTTCACCCTTCTGGAAGGCGAGGTAGAAGCCACGTTTCGGGGCGTGAAGTCAGTCGTTCGCGCTGGCGAGACCATCAACATCCCGGCCAACGCACAGCACCAGTTTCATAACTCCTCCAGCCAGCCGGTCCGGCTGCTGTGCATTTGCACGCCTTCGGGGCAGGAGGAGTTCTTTGAAGCCGTCGGCGTCCGCGTGGCGACCCGCACGACAGCACCGCCCAAGCCGGATGCGCCCGCCCAGGCGGCGTTCATGGAGAAGGCCAAGGCACTCGCCCCGAAATACCGGACGGAGCTGCTTCAACACGCTTAGGGAAGGACTCAAAGGATGACCAACCAGGTTCACACAATCCTTGCGGTCGGTGCCGCCGGCCCGTTTGCCGGCCTCGTCGTACCCGCGCTTGCCACGCGGGGCGCGAAGGTCCGGGGGCTGGTCCAGGAGGCGAAGCAGGGCAGCGCTGTGCTCAGAAACGGCGCGTCGGAAGTGGCTGTCGGCGATCTGACCAACCGGGCGAGCCTCGACGCGGCGCTAAAGGGTGTGGATGCGGTCTTCTACATCGCGCCCGCCTTCATCGCCGGTGAGATCGAAATCGGTAAAAGCATGGTCGAGGCGGCGAAGGCGGCAGGCGCACGGCGGTTCATCTTCTCGTCCGTGATTGATCCCGTTCTCAGCGTACTCTCAAACCACGCGGCCAAAGCACCCGTCGAAGAGGCGATCATCGAGTCCGGCATGGAATTTGTCCTTCTGCACCCCGCGCTGTTCTTCCAGAACCTGGCACGTGGCTGGTCGGCGGTGGTGAAGACCGGCACCTACGGGGAGCCTTGGTCGGATGAAACCCGTTTCAGCCGGGTGGATTACCGCGACGTGGCCGAAGTCGCCGCCGTCGCGCTGACGGAAGACCGGCTGAACTTCGGGACGTTTGAGCTATGTGCCGAGGGCACCCTCAACCGCAAGGAGGTTGCGGCACTGATGGGTGAGGTGTTAGGTAGAAAAATCGAGTCCGTCAAGCCCAGCCCGCCTCCGGGCACCTCTAAAGCCCCCGATGCCGACACGCAGATGGCCGAGATGAAAGCGATGTTCGACTGGTACGACCACCACGGCTTGGTGGGGAACGCGCTTACCCTTCGCGCTATTCTGGGCCGCGAGCCGCGAACATTGCGGGCTTATTTCGAGGAACTCGCCGCACTGCCGCAGCCCGCCGGCTGACGATGTGGCGATTTGTTGAGTCAAGTTAAACCTAATGACTTGTTAAACCAGTGATTTCTTAAGGAGATGCGACGGCTATGACATGGAAAACTCCCATTATTGCACCGCCCTACCATGTGCAATCCACGGCGGCCGAACTCCGGTCCGGTTTCCCCTACTTCTCGTATCATGACTCTGTCTCTGCGCTCTGGGCTGTTAAATGGCGTCCAGTATGCCAGCACAGCATTTATCCGTTCGCAGACGCCAATGTCGTGGACTTCGATCCTATCTTTGATGCGCTTGTGAAGGCATCGGGCGACAGCTCGGACATCCTCTACCGGCCAGATGACTACGCAAAGCCCTTTCTTCCCGTGGCGGAGAACCTTGTTGCTCAGGCTGGGGAGGCCGAACGTCAAGGGGACACACCGAAAGCGCGGGACCTCTATCTGCGTGCCGCAGCCGTCTACCGCATCGCGCGGTTCCCGATCAACCGCTCCCCGCTCAGCCAAGAAGCCTGGGAGAAGGGGAAAGCGGCTTATGCCAAAGCGGGGCAGTATCTCAGCCCGCCGAGCGTTCCGGTTGAGATACCGTTCAAGCACGCGAACACCTCTGCGGGCGACACCGACGTGGCGATTCAGGCGTACCTGCGAATGCCCGCAGGGGCGAAGCCTAAAGACGGCTGGCCGGTGGTGTTGTTCATCTGCGGTCTGGATGCCTATAAGACCGATCTCACTCTGCGCACCCAGATCCACCTTGATCGCGGTTTCGCGACCCTCAGCTTCGAGATACCGGGAACCGGCGACTGCCCGGCGGCTCCGGGCGACCCGAACTCTCCAGACCGCCTCATGAGCAGCGTCTTGGACTGGGTGGGTGCCCGCGCCGCCGAGTGCGGCTTTGACGCGGCCAAGATACTCGTACGCGGCATCAGTACAGGCGGCTACTACGCCATGCGGATCGCCCATACCCACGCCGACCGTCTTTTTGCTGTCGTGTCCCAGGGCGGCGGCTGTCATCACATGTTCGACGCCGCGTGGATCGGTGCCCAAAATCAAATGGACTACCCGTTTGCCCTGGCCGACGCACTGGCGTACAAGTTTGGCTACCGCAACTCCGATCCCGTTGCGGCTTACGCAGCCGAGGCCCGCAAGTTCAGCCTTCTCGAAACTGGCGTGCTGGACCATCCGAGCTGCAAGCTTCTCGTTCTCAACGGGATGGAAGACTCGATCTTTCCGATTGAGGACAATTTCATCGTGGGCATGAGAGGCGTCAACAAGGACCTGCTCGCCAGGGGCAACCGGGGTCACATGGGCAACCCCGGAGCTGAGGACATCCTTTACAACTGGATTGATGATGCTGTCGCGGGGAAACCTTAAGAGGTGACGCCAAAACCTTAAGAGGTGACGCTGGATTGTCTTGTTAGCGGCGCGAAGCCATCGCACGGAGCGCACCGGCGACGGCCATGAGGTGTGCTATCAGTAGCATCTCCTTTCCACGAAGGTTGAATGGACACTCTTGGCTGTCTCATCGTCTGGAAGGATGCCGCACATCATCGAGTGTGTCCTCTGAACCCGTCAACAAGAAGTTTGAGCCATGGGAAATTGAGCCATGGGAAATTGAGCCATGGGAACCGGGAAAAACTCCAGATGATCGGCAGCGTTTGCGCGACGCCTGGCTGCTGCGTCATTGGCCGCTACAATTTGCGGATTTGCCGCTCGTGCTTGCTCCGAAGCAGTGCAAGTAGCTTCAAAGAGCTTTTAGAATTGAGGTAACGGATGGAGAAAAGTATGGAGCATTTCAACGTAACCGGGTTGGGCGCCGGCTCGGCAGGATGTGTACTCGCAAGCCGGTTGAGCGAAGATGAAAGCCGCAGTGTCCTCTTGCTGGAAGCCGGAGAGGCGTATGCGCCCGACCAGTATCCGCCGGCCTTGTGACCGACATCAACGGCTTCACCGTTGCGCCGCAATTCATCTGGGGCTATTAAAGCGTTGTTGGGCAGCCGCCGCACTGCATCCCAGCGTTCGCCGGAAAGATGGTAGGCGGCAGCTCCGCAATCAACGGCGCAATCTCTCGCCGGGCACGGCCAAGCGACTTCGCACGGTGGCAGAAACATGGTCTCAACGACTGGTCCTGGGACAACGCCCTCGCGACGTACAAGTCGCTTGAGAATACGCCGTCCGGTGCCGATGCGTGGCACGGCCGCAGCGGCCCGTGGCCTATCCGCCAGCCTGAACTGGATAAGGTCAACCCGGTGTCTAAAGCATTCGTGCAGGCGGCGATGCATCTGGGCTACCCCTGGATTGATGACTTCAATGGACCTGAACAGCATGGAGTCGGGCTTGAACCGGTCAACATGGAGAATGACTACCGCTTCAGCGCCGGCATGGTGTCTCTGAGTCCAGAAGTAAGAGCACGCAAGAACCTCACGATACAAAGCCAAACTCAGGTGGACCGCGTGATTTTTGACGGCAAGCATGTGAGTGGGGTGCTGCTGGTAGGCGGCCAAACGATTTCTGCAGAGAAGGTCGTTTTGTCCGCCGGGGTGTTTGGAACCCCTGCCATTCTTCTTCGATCCGGGATCGGGCCGAAGGAACACCTGGAAGCGCTCGGGATCGAGGTCATTGCCGATTTACCAGATTGCCGATTTACCAGTAGGTTCACGCCTACAGGAACAGCCCCTGTTTTCACTCGTGTATACATTGAAACCGGAGGCAAAGGTCGATCCGCCCAACGGCAGCGTCGCTTTATGGACAAAAGCCAAATCTGCTTCGGGTGATGAATCTGCTTCGGGTGATGAACTCGATTTGCAGCTCACGGCATTCTTCCAGCCTGACGTCGACCACACGGGCGCTCCCATTCGCACCCTGCATATATGGGCATCCGTTGTCCTGCCACGCTCCACAGGCTTGCTGCGCCTGAAGAGTGCGGACCCGATGGAGGCGCCCTGGATCGACTATCACCTCCTCACTGATCCATCTGACCGCAAACGGCAGCGTGAGATCATTCGCATCGCCCGACGCATCTCAGAAACCGAACCGCTTGCGTCTTGGGTTGATCAGGAACTCGCGCCGGGCGCATCGGTGCAAAGCGATGAAGAACTTGACGCTGCAATCAACGCAAGTGGAGGGATCTACTATCACGCCGCCTCTACTGCGCCGATGGGCACAGATCCCTCTTCTTCCGTCGTTGACACAAAAGGACGAGTCTTTGGAATTACCGGCTTGGTTATTGCAGATGCCTCGGCATTCCCTGAGATGATCTCTCCCCCGGTGAATCTGACTGTGCTCATGCTGGCAGAGCGTTTGGCCGCAGAATTGGGTCACGAAACGCTGAGGAGTCTTCGGGCAATAGCCAGGGTCCACCGGACGACAGCACCGCCCAAGCCGGATGCGGCTACCCAAGCGGCGTTCATAGAGAAGGCCAACACGCTACTACGACCCCGGCACCGGACGCTTCCTCACCCCTGCCCCGTTGGTTCTAGAGGCGGCATGAACCAGCATATGTAGAAGTAATGCGCTCCGAGTTTGGTGCCAAATTCGGTACTGATAATGCCGAATTACCAGTACCGAATGATGCGTGAAAAAAAGCCGCAGTGAATAATTCACTGCGGCGGCTCTCCTTTAAATGTTCGTTTTTGACACGCCACTCGCGACCGATGAGAAGGGATGATCGGTAGTCAGGAGATGAAGATAGAAACCCAGGAGATAAATTAAAGGCCGACGACCTGTTCCTGGCTCCCAGGGTGATCTTAATCGTGCGCCACCTGTACAACGTCCACGAACCACTTGCGGCCATCGAGCAGCCTACGCCCGTACGCCAGCGACCCGGAAAAACCGGCCCCTGACCAGTGCCGACTGGGCGCGGAGGCCGGCGGTACGACGGCGAGCAGTGCCGGCGACGGCATCAAGCCGGCGGGAAGGATGGCATTCTTTACGGGCTTCTTTACTCTCGATCTTTACCCGCCGTGCGGTTCTTCGCTCAGTCCCTTGTACCGGTCCCACTCAGCGAGCCGCTTGTCGTACTCGGCGTAGACCATCTCATTCGCGCCCTGGCCGAAGAAGACGCGCAGCGGCGGTTCCGCCATGTCCACCAGCTTCAGCATGACCGGTCCGGTCGCCGCTGGGTCGCCGGGCTGGCACGCAGCGCGATGGGCCGCTATACCCTCCTGCGCCGTCGTAGGCTGGCAGCTTCTCCGCGTACTTGGCCGACGGCCTGCTCCAGTCGGTCGTGTAGCCGACCGGCTCGATGAGCGTCACCCTGATCCCGAGAGGCCCCACCTCCTGGGCCAGCGACTGGCTGAGGCCCTCCAGCGCCCACTTGCTGGCGTGGTACATGCCGATGTACGGGAAAGCGTTCACCCCGCTGATGGACGGACCCGGAGGATGTGCCCGCACCCCTGCACACGCAGGTATGGCAGTGCCGCCTGCGTCACCCAAAGGGGTCCGAACAGGTTGGATCCTATCTGGTCGCGGGCCTCCCGCTCGTTCAGATCCTCCACGTCGCCGAACTGCCCGTAGCCAGCGTTGTTGACGACCACGTCGAGCCGCCCGAGGGGGGGCGCCGACGAACGGCACCAAACAGGGTTTTCTTTCTTTCAGGATCGTGCCAAAGCGTGTGCCACAGCCTTGTACGGCCATCCGAAATTAGAGAAAGGAGTTTTGGTACCATATGAGTGGCCCCTGTTGTAGTCCAAATGACCCTCGGGTGGTCTCCATAATGGCTCCCCCGAACGGTACTCGCCCGAGCGGATTCGGTCCGCGAGGATGCCGGCCACACGTTCCGCAGCGCCTCGCTGGGAGATCTGGTCTGAGATTTGCTCAATATTAAGAGATGATGGGCGGTGCCGCCTCGCTGGGCAGGCCGGCGGCACGCTCTCCTGTCTCATACCGGATAATCACGCCCATTGTGCCAACGCCCCCCAGCGGCCTTGGTCGTGTCCCCCGACGCCCGAAACCCTCACCGTAACCGTTTGTGCCAGACGGCGGCTTCGGAGTTGATCGCGAACCAAAATCCGGGGATATTGTACCAAAACTATTGACATTTCCGATGAACGGTGATAAGATGGCCTCAACTCTCGCCGGACCACTGATCTTCGTGGCTAATACGGCACAGGAGAAGTCGGCGCGGACGGCCGCGCCGGCAAGGCCACCCAGGGAACAGATGAATACTAAACAAGCAAAATGGTCGCGCTATGGCCTCCGGGCTGCGCTTCGACCTCCCTGCCGCCCGCTACTGGTGGTGGAGTCATCAGGCGCCATTGGTGCGGGCGGGCGTGGACGGCTGGTGGAACGACGAGGCCGAGCAGACCCCAGACGAGTTCTTCCAAATGGCGCAGACTGAGTGGAGCGGCGGGCGGACGGCGAGTCCGCACCGGGCGTGGTCCATCAACCGGGCGCTCTCGCCGGGGACAATGCTCAATTGGACGCTGGCCGGGATGCCCTACGTCGGCCAGGACATCGGCGGCTTCCAAAGCACGCCCACGCCTGAACTGTACGCCCGCTGGATTGAGGAAGGCGTCTTCGTCCCCGTCATGCGGGCGCACGGCACCTTCAACTCTGCCCGCTGGCCCTGGGCCTTCGGCGACGACGTCCTGGCAGCGACCAAGAAGGCGATTGAGCTGCGCTACCGGCTGATCCCGTATCTCTATACGTTCGCATCCCAGACCACTTCCAGCGGCGTTTCTTTCATGCGCCCGCTCTTCCTGGAGTTCCCGCAGGACCCGAAGACGTTCAACCTCCAGGACGAATGGCTGGTCGGCGACCGCCTGCTGGGCGCCCCCGTTCTGACGCCGGGCGGGGCGCGGGATGTGTACCTGCCCGGCGGCGGCTGGTATGACTTCAATACCAATGCCCCGGTCGGCGGGGGCCGGACGCTGCACGTCCAGGCGAGTCTGGACACGATCCCGGCCTATGTCCGCGCCGGGACGATCCTACCGCTCGGCCCGGTCCTTCAGTCCACAAGTTTGGGCGTGGAAGACCCGCTGGAAGTACGGGTCTATCCCGGCGCGGACGCCGCCTTTTCTTTGTACGAAGACGACGGCGATACGTACGCCAATCAGAAAGGCAGGTCTACGACGATCCGGATGCACTGGGACGACAAGAGCCGGACATTCACGGTCGGCAATCGCACCGGCTCGTTCCCCGGAATGCTCGCGACACGGCACCTCAACGTCGCTCTGCTCGGCGGCGCCCGCAAGTCCGTCACCTACACGGGCCGCCCAGTAAAGGTCAGGTTTTGAGTTCACCTCATCAGAAGATTAATCATCATGTCGGAACGTCCGGCGGACCTCCGGCAACCTCTCGTGGTGTCAGTGGCTCCATCGGACGCCAGACGGGATTCTTGCAGACAAACGAAATACATTTTATGAAAAACCAATCTCTCACCCTCCTCCTGCCGCCGCTCCTCGCCGCGCTCGCCTTCCCCGCATTCGCGCAGGATGTCGGGCGGGTCTCGCCTGCGTCACTGCCGCTTCCGCTGCCGGCCTCCGCGCCGATGCCGCCGAACCTGCTTCGCGCCCATAACCCCTGGAACCTGCCGATGACCGGCGCCTGGCGCTTCCACCTCACCCACGGACAAATCGACAAGTTGAAGCGCTTCGTGCCGGCTGCGGCGGGATCGAGTACGCTCACTGCCTCAAGCAGTGAAGCCCAAAACCCCCCGGAAAATGCTTTTGACGGCAGCACGGACACGCGCTGGTGCGCCAGCAGCACCGACTATCCTCAGTCGCTCCAAGCCGACCTGGGACAAGTGCGGCACGTCTCCGGCGTCAGCCTTATCTGGGAGTTCACAGGTGATCCTTACCAGTGCCGCATTGAAGGACGGGTGGAAGGCGGCGCCTGGAAAACTCTCGCGGACAAAACTGCCGAACCAGGGATCAAGGACGGCCCCGTGACGATAACTCCGGCCGATGTCCGCTACGTCCGCGTGACTGTCGTCGGCGCTTTCAATTCACATTGGGCCTCGCTCCGGGAGTTCCAAATCCGCACGACTGAAAACGGGCGGGAGGTCGCCTGGCATCCGCCCGTGCCGAAGCCTGTCGCTCTGGCGGCGGCCACCCAGAATGCTTTTGCCTCCCCCGGCTTCAACGATGGGAAATGGGACACGGTGCCGGTTCCCTCCAACTGGGAGATGGCCGGCTACTCGATCCCCACTTATGGCAGCGTAGACAACACGGTCGGCCTGTACCGCCGCTTTGTCACTGTCCCGGCGTCCTGGGCGGGCAAGCGGATCATCTGGCACTTCGACGGCGTTCTGGACGGCGCGGAAGTGTTCGTCAACGGCCGGAAGGCGGGCTACCACGAAAGCGGCTACACGGCCTGGGACATCGACCTGACAGGTCTGGTCAAGCCGGGCCAGCGCAACTTGTTTGCCGTGCGCGTCTCAAAAACGACGCCCTCAGACGACGCCGAGACCGGCGACTTCCAGGCGATGGGCGGCATCTACCGGGACACGTCGCTGATCGCCGTCCCGCAGACCCATGTTGACGACATTGCAGTCCGCACGCCGCTTGCCTCGAACTACCGGGATGCGACATTACTTACCTCAGTCACTATCAAAGGAACACCAGGGGAGGCTGTGGCCGTCACTGGAAGGCTGATGCGGGTCGGTGGAGCGGCATCTTCCGTCAAGCTGGTAGGGACAGGCCGGCTCGGACAAGACGGCGCCGCGCAGATCGCGATGAGCGCTCCGGTCAAAGCGCCCGCCCTCTGGTCGGCGGAGAAGCCGAACTTGTACTATGTGGTGTTTTCCCTGACCAGCGGCGGCAAGCCCGTGGAACAGGTGGAGCAGCGGTTCGGGTTCAAGCAGATCGAGATCAAGAACAACATCGTCTTGTGGAACGGAATGCCGATCAAATGCACCGGCGTCTGCCGGCATGACTTCTGGTCCGATAAAGGCTTTGCACTGACCGAAGCCAACTGGGTCAAAGACTTGACCCTGATGAAGGCCGCCAACATCAACGCAGTCCGCACCAGCCACTACAACCATGCCCAGCGCTTTTTAGAGCTGTGCGAGGAGAAGGGGATGTACATCTTAGACGAAGTCCCCTACTGCTGGATCGGCGATCAGGTGAAAGACCCGGCCTACGCGCCGTTTCTCTTGCAGCGTGCCCAAGAAACCCTGGCGCGGGACAAGAACCGACCCTGCGTCCTCGCCTGGAGCCTCGGCAACGAGAACCCTTACGGCGTCGCCTCCCAGGACGTGCTGGACATGGTTCTCAAAGCGGACCCGACACATCCGGCGTTCATCTCCTGCACCAGTCCCGGCGATAGTAAAGGTCAGGCTTGGGAAGACGACCATTACCCTGATCCGGGCAACATCGACCGAGATGCCGCCAACCCCCGATGGGGCGCCAACATCACCGAGCATCCGCACACGTTCTACGAAAAGGAAGTCCAGGACTACGACCCCGGTATGTCCGACCTGTGGTCGGAGGCGCTCCTCAAGACCTGGGACAAGCTGTGGAAGGCTCCCACCATCCTCGGCTCGTTTATCTGGGAATGGCAGAGCCAGGGCATTGCTGACAAGAACAAAGACACGACACAGGACTTTTATTACGGCCTGGACCATCTGCGAGATGAAAACAACAAGGGCATCGTGGACGGCTACCGCAACCCGAAGCCTGAGTGGTGGATCGTCAAAAGCGTCTACAGCCCGGTCGTCGTCCCCGTCCGCACCGTCAGCCCGGCAGGCGGCACTGTGCAGGTGCCGGTGACGAACCACTACTCGTTCACCAATTTGAGCGAGCTGACCTGCCGCTGGACCGCGCTGAGCGGCAGCGCCAGGCTCAAAGGCGGCGACCGGCGTCTGGCCTGCGGGCCGATGCAGTCCACCACAGCCTCGTTTCCGGCCCCCGCCGGCATGACGACGCTGCGCCTGGAGTTTCTGCACCCGGACGGCACGCAGGTCATCGCGTATAACCTGGCCGTGGACGGCGTCCCGCCGCCCGCTGCGCCGCCGGCGCTGGCTCCAGGCGGCGCTCTGGCCGCGCAGAACGGCCCGGACGTTCTTTCCGTCCGCAGTGCGCTTCAGCAGATCGCGTTCGACAAGCACACCGGGGCCATTCAGTCCTGGCGCGTCAACGGCCGGGACGTGCTGACCGGTGGCCCGACCCTCAACCTGGGCGAAGGGAAAGGCAAGAACAAGGGCGGCGACGACAACGGCATTTACCGCGCCGGCGGGCCGCCCGTCACGTCCGGCGCCCAAGTGGCGGCGACGCCGGGCGCGGGCGGGGCCATGCGTGTCGCCGTGACGAGCGCCGTCCTTGCGGCGGACGGGCCGTCTCTGGGAACCCTCGTGACCACCTACGACATCACGCCGGACGCGCAGATGACGGTCCACTGGACCTTGAACTGGGCCGCCGCCGACACCCGCCTGTGGGAAGAAGGTCTGAAGTTTGCGCTCCCGGCCGGGATGACCCGGATGGCCTGGCAGCGCGACTCGTTCTTCACCGATTATCCTGCCGGGCATCTGGGTGAGCCGTCGGGGACGGCGCAGGCTGGGGAGCCGCTGTTCCGCGCCTCGAAGCGCGGCCTGCACTGGCTGACGCTTTCAGACGGCAGCGGCGCGGGCCTCGCGCTTCTGGCGGCGGACACGCCTTTGCTGGGCCGCGCCGACCCGGCCGGCGGCGGCGTGACGCTGTTCGCCAGCCGCGAAGCTGCCGGCGACTATGGCCTCAGCCGCCAATGGGTGGACGACCATACCATCCGCGCCGTCAAAGGCCGGTCGCTTTCCGGCGCCTTTGCTCTTCGCGCCCTTCAAGGGCCTGAGCATCAGGCGGCGCGATGACGGCATCCGCATCGCGGCGACGGCATCCGCATCGCGACGAAACGTGAAATTCATATGGCCGCATATTCTGGAGCAACCATGATAACGAAAACCACAGCCGCCGTTCTGCTGCTTGGAGCGCTGCTTTTAACCAGCGCTCCGCGCGGCGCCCGTGCCGACGACGGCATCTTTCCGTCCGCGCCGGCTGCCAAAGCCGCCATTGATTTTGATGGGCGCGGCTTTTTAATCCAGGGCAAGCGTACCCCAATCCTGTCGGCGGGCATGGAATACGCCCGCGTTCCCCGCGCCCTCTGGCGCGACCGTTTGCTGCGGCTCAAACGTGCCGGGTTCAACTGCGTTGAGATGTACACGTTCTGGAACGCGCATGAGCCGCAGGAAGGCAAGTTCAACTTTTCCGGTGAGCTGGACTTGGACGCCTACCTGAAGCTTGTTCATCAAATGGGGATGTATGCCATCTGCCGCGTCGGGCCGTATTACTGCGCCGAGTGGGATGGCGGCGGCTACCCGGTGTGGCTGCGCTTCAAGCCCGGCACGCACGTTCGCACGGATGATCCGAAATTCTTGGCTGCGATGGACCCCTTTTTTGACAAGCTTCTGCCCATTGTGGCTGCCAACCAGATCAACCATGGGGGCGCGGTTGTCTTGGTGCAGCTGGAAAACGAACACCTGGCCGGCGGCGGGCGCGACCTGCCCAACGCTTACTTTAAGCACCTTCAAGCAAAAGCCGTCGCACTGGGAATTGAAGTGCCTTACTTCTTCAGCGGTCTGCACCACGGCGGCGACCCTGCCGGGAATCAGTCCTGGGACAGTGTCGGACGCATCAACCCCTGGATGACGACCGAGTTTTGGAGCGTCAACTTCGACCGTTATGGGGCAGGCGCGACGGATGCAGATACCTACGAGCGCCGGACGTGGAAAATCTTCGCCTTTGGCGGCAACGGCTACAACGACTACATGGCGCACGGCGGCACAAACTTCGGCTATACCAACAATGATGAGGACGCGGCCTCTTACGACTATGGCTCGGCCGTCGGCCAGACAGGTGATTTGCGCCCGACGTACTACCGCTACAAACGCATCAATCAGTTTGTTCTGTCTTTCCCGGAAATCATGGAAGACAGCATCAACGCCGATCGGGACTTTGCAAATGCCGCCACCAATCCGGCGATCCATGTGACCGCCCGGCGCAGCCCCGGCGGCAGCGCCGTCTTTTTGGACAATCCCGGCACCGCAAGCGTCAAAACACAGATCAAAGGTCCCGACGGTCAGCTTTTTCCCGTGTCCGGCCCGATGACGCTGCCGCCCGGCCAGATTGTGCCGATTGTGGAAGGTGCGGCGCTCACCCCGCACATCACGCTGACACTGGGCGCGACGCGAATTTTAGGAACGGCAGCCGACGGCGCGGTCACAACGCTGATCGTTTATGGTCTGCCGGGTGATGCGGGCCAGCTCCGGCTTTCAGCCCCGGCAGGCGCACAGACGCAGGGCGCGGCCGGCGCCTGGAAGCCGGCGCCGGGTGATGCGGGTCTGAATCAACGCGCTTACGATCTGGCGCTGTCTTATCCGTCGGACCGCCCGGCGGAGTATACGCTGACGACCAGCGGAGAGACGCTGCGAGTGCTGGCGATGAGCGAGACGCTTGCCGACCACACCTGGTTTGTGCCTGTCGGCTCGCAGACGGCCGTTGTCTGCGGCCCGGCGTTTGTCGGCGATGTTGCGGCCGCCGGGGGTGGTCTGCGCTTGACAAGTGAGCTTGGCTGGAGCGCGGCAAACGGTCTTTCCCCGTACCCGTATGCGGAAGCGTGGCCCGCACGGCTTTACGGCTTGGGCAGCGACGGCAGCACGCTGACCGTTCCGCCGCCGCCTGCGCCAGCGGCACCGGCGTCGGCCCCTGCGCTGACTGAATGGGCGACTCAGCCTGTCACCGAAGCCGCGCCGAAGTACGCCGACACGCGCTGGCTGGCAACCCAGGAGCCGATGCCGATGGGCGCGGACGGCGATGCGAGCGCTTATGCTTGGTACCGGGTCGCGATCCACGCGGCTGATCCCGGCGACTACACGCTGTCTTTGGCAAGCGCGAACGACCGCATTATTGCATTTTTAGACGGCGTCCGCCTCCCAGACCCCGGCCTGCATCACAGCGCCGTCCCCCTGCGGCTGAACTCCGGCGACCACACGGTCGCCATTCTGTCGGCCCATTACGGGCGAGCGAAATTGTTCGGCTACACCGGAGCGCTGGATGCGGTTGACGTCAAGGGCCTGGCCGGTCCTGCGCGGCTGGGCGTGGCCGGCGGCCCCGGCGTCGCGCTCACCGACTGGCGCGTCGTCATGGCCCCCAACGCAGACCAATCAACGCCGCCTGCCTCCGATGCGCCCGGCTGGGCCGCCGTGGCAATCGGTCAAGACCCGTTCCACGGCAGCAAAGGCGTCGCCTGGTTCCAAACGACGCTTCCGCCAAATCTGCTTGAACCTGGAATGGCCCGCTTTGTTCTGCACTTTGAGAGTGTGGACGACATCGGCACGGTGTTTGTCAACGGCAGGCAGGTAGCCCGGCATGAAGGCTGGAACGAGGCGTTTGATGCTCCCATCGACCCCTCGCTTGCAGGAAAGCCGATTGTCGTCTCAGTGCTGGTGAACAACCTGGACAACGCCGGGGGACTCGACAAGCCGGTGACGCTGTTTTCGTACCGCTCCGATGCGCCCGTGACCGGCTGGAAGATGCGCGGCGGCATCGAGGCGGGCCTGTCCGCAGCGGCCTGGCGGCCGCTCCCGGCGGGGGATCTAGACGGCGCTCCGCGCTTTTTTCGCGCACAATTTGTCGCCGCGCCGCCTTCGGCAGTCGGACCGCACCTGATCCTGCGCGTGGTTACCCGCACGCTTTCCGCCGGTTTTATCTGGCTCAACGGCCATAACCTCGGCCGCTACCCGGAAAAAATTCCCGTCAACGGCCTGTACCTGCCCGAATGCTGGCTCCGGCCCGGCCAAAACACGCTCGTCATCTTCGACGAGGACGGCAGGCGCCCGGATGGAGTTACTCTCAGCGTGGAGACTCCCGCCAGCCGCACCCTGACAACAAGCGCCATAGAACTCTCGCGTCTGAGGTAACACATGAAGAAAACTGACACTTCCATTTCCCGCCGTACCCTGCTGCGGTGGGCGGCGGGCGCGTCCGCCGCGACGGTGGCAAGCCGCCTTCCGGCGGCGTGGGGGAAACCCTCAAAAGGAAAGGTCCTGAAGGGCCAAGTTGCCACGTTCCAGAACCCGCTGTTCGCGGGCGATTTCTCCGATCCGACGATCCTGCGCGTGGGCGAGGATTTCTACTTCACCCACAACTTCTACCGCTACACGCCCGCCCTCGTGGTCTGGCACTCGCGCGATCTGGTCAACTGGACGCCGATCTCCCGCGTGCTGACTGACTCGCACAACACGCCTGGGGAAGTCTGGTCGCCCGATTTTGTCTACCATGAGGGGCGCTACTACATCTACTTCCCGATGGGGGGCATTCATGTCGTCCATGCCGAGCATCCGCGCGGCCCCTGGAGCGAAGTGATCTCCGTGGGGATTAATGACATTGACCCCGGCCATGTCGTCGGGCCGGACGGCACGCGCTACCTGTACACGGCTGGCGGCCATGTGACTCAGCTCGCGGCGGACGGCCTCTCGGCGGTCGGAGAACGCAAGCAGGTCTACCAGGGCTGGCAGTTCCCCAGCGACTGGAAGACCGAAGGGTTCTGGCTGGAAAGCCCGAAACTGACGAAGCGCGGCGAGTACTACTACTTGACCTGCGCCCAGGGCGGCACCGCCGGGCCGCCGACCAGCCACATGTCGGTGGTGGCACGCTCCAAGTCGCCGCTCGGCCCGTGGGAGAACTCCCCCTACAACCCGCTGATCCATACATACAGCGCGGACGAAGCGTGGTGGTCGGTGGGACACGGCACGCTGGTCTCCACGCCCGACGACCGCTGGTACATCGTCTACCACGGCTACCGCAATGGCCTCCAGACGCTGGGCCGCAACACGCTGATGGAGCCGGTGGAGTGGACGGCTGACGGCTGGCTGCGTGCCCCTCTCGGCGCAAAAAGGGGCGATCCGATGCCCTCGCCGATGGGCGTCGCGCAGCGCCCGATGATCCCCCTGTCGGACGATTTCCGCACGCCGGCTCTTAAGCCGACCTGGGGCGCATGGGATGAAGCCGACTTGAGCCGTTTCCAAGTGGGGCAGGGTGCCTTGACGATGCGTGCCAAAGCCGACTCGCCCGGTCAGAGTTCGCCGCTCACCGTGATGGCGCGTGATGCGGACTATCTGGTGCAGGTCGCGGCGACGGCAAACCCCGGAAGCAGCGCCGCACTCGGTCTGTTTTACAGTCCGAATCACTGGCTGTTCTCCGAAATCAACAGCAGCGGAATCCGTGTTTACGGGGACAAGCAGACGCTGGCAAGCATCCCCTGGAAAGGGGACGCAGCACACTTGAGAATTGTCAACCGCCATAACCGGGTTGAGTTTTCGGCCAGTCAAGACGGGCATACCTGGAAAAGCTTGGTCGCCGATGTCGATACATCGGGATACGTCCAAAACAAGATGGGCGGCTTTGAGGCTTTGCGGCCGGCGCTGGCGGCGACCGGCGCAGGGACCGCCCGCTTCACCAACTTTGAGTATCAGTCGCTGGCCGGGTGAGCGGGAGATGGAGAACGCTATGTCCTTTTCGTTGGCGCAGGTCATCCGAAACTACTCGCCCCCGACATTTGTGGCTGCAAGAGCAGGGCGAAGAAAATTGCCGGCTGCCGTGGCCGCCGTCGCTGTTTTTGCCGAGATGGCCGCCCCTGCCTGCGCCCAGGCATCCATGAAGGCGCTGGAGTCCCTGCGTGTCCTCGGTGACGGCCGCGCAGTCACCTTCCAGACCTCGCTCGACGCCGGGGAACTGTTTCTGCTCAAAGCCGCCGGCAGCGTCAAAGCCGGCGGCGACACCATTGACGCCGAGTACGGCGGCTTCAGCGCCGGGACGCCCGGTCAGGATGTGATGCGCGGCACGGATGTGGGCGTGGATGTGGGCGTTCCAGCCCAGGATGTCCCGGCCGGCGCCGCACCGGGGCGAAGACACTGGTTCGGCGGCTACCGCCCGGACCACACTTACTACATGATCGTCGGCGGCGCGGGGCGTCCCTTGACGCTCCGCCTCCTCTCCAGCGGCGGCCGGGCGCGGGGCGGCGGGATCACCGTCTCCGTGTTCCGGCTGTCTTCCGCCCCGTCCGCGCTCCCCGCACCGCTGGAAGCCCTGGCTGTCCCTGTCGTGGAACGGATTGTGCCGACCGCGATGACGACACGTTTGGGGGCTGTGTATCTGCTTCAGGCCTCCGGCTCAGGCCGGGTCGGCGGCGGCGGGCTTGGTCAGGGCGATGCCGAATACATGGACTACAATGCGGACGGCACGGGCCAGGTGGACATCGGCGATCTGCACACCGATTACGGCTTGGGCGTGGACGAGGTTGATCAAAGCGTTTCGCCGCGCCTGCACAAGTGGGGGCTGTGGCGCAAAGACCATACCTACTCTATGCTCTTCGCCGGAACCGGCCGCCCCGTCCATTTCTTTTTCTACGATGTCAAAGGCGGCTACGGTGACAACTCGAAGACCGACACGCTGACGGTCAAGGTCTTCCCCGTCCCGTGAGGATTTTTCGGCAGTGTCTGTGCTCTGCCCCTGATCCGAAGGCGTCGGCCCTAAGTTTGTTATCGCTTGAAGAGAAATTTCCCGTCTATGGAAAAAGCAACGACAAGACGCCAGTTCGTCCAGCAGGCGGCCGCTGGTGGAGCCGCCCTTTTCGCGAGCGCCCGCGCGGACGCGAAGCCTGCCGGGAGGATGCTTCCCCTCAACAGTTTCCTTGATCTGCACCGGCCTCCGGATGTTGTCCGAGTCTTCACGGAAGACGGCGGCCAGACGCTCAGCCCCGCACGCGGCGGGCGCTGGACAGGGGCGGACGTCGAAGTCGTGACCGCCGCCCAGCCGGACGGGGTGACGGTGTCGCTGTCCGCGCCAAAGTCCGGCGTAGAAAGACTGCACCTGCGCTGGCACGGACGCCAAGATTCGTGTCGTCTGGTCCTCGGCGACACCTGGGAGCGGGCCTACGGCGATCTCGCCTGGCAGGGGCTGATCCCGGAACGTGCTTTGCCCTGGTACTTCGCTGCCTGGGACGGGACACACACGCACGGATACGGCGTTCAGACCGGACCCCAGGCGTTTTGCTTCTGGCAGGCGGACCTGGACGGCATCAGCCTGTGGGCCGACGTCCGCAGCGGCGGGGTGGGGGTGAAACTGGGGCCGCGTGTGCTGGATGTCTGCACCGTTGTGGCGCGGGCGGGGCAGCCGGACGAGTCGCCGTTTGCGGCGCTGCACGCTTTCTGCCGGCAGATGTGTCCCAGGCCGCGCCTGCTGTCGCACCCGATCTACGGACATAACGACTGGAACTTTGCTTACGGCAGCAACTCGGCGGCCTCGACGCTGGACGTGACGCACCGGATCGTCGCCCTCGCGCCGCCCGGCCCGAACCGGCCGTTTATCGTCATTGATGACGGCTGGGAGCCGGCGGGGCCGGGCCGGGCCGGGCCGTGGGACAGGTCGAACAGCAAGTTCCTCGACATGACCGGCCTGGCGGCGGACGTCAAACAAGCCGGGGGGCGACCCGGCTTGTGGATCCGGCCGACGACGGCGTGGGATGCCCTGCCGTCGTCCTGGCGACTGTCGCGCGATCATGGAGCATTGGACCCGACCGTGCCGGAGGTGCTGCACCAGATCAAGTCCGACATGGCACGCATCCAGGGCTGGGGCTATGAACTCATCAAGCACGATTTCACGTCCATTGACCTGATGGGGCGCTGGGGGAGCGGGATGGGGGCGACGCTGACCGACGGCACATGGACGTTCGCCGAAGGGCCGGGCCGAACGACCGCGGAAATCGTGCTGGCTCTTTATCAGGCGATTCGCGAGGGCGCAGGGAGCGCCGCCGTGCTGGGCTGCAACACGTTCAGCCACCTGTCTGCCGGCATCTTCGAGGCCCAGCGCATCGGCGACGACACCAGCGGGCGCAACTGGGACCGGACCCGCAAGATGGGAGTCAACTGCCTTGCCTTCCGCGCGGCACAGGACGGCGCGTTCTACGCGACCGACCCGGACATCGCCGCCGTCACGCACGATGTCCCTTGGGAGATGACCCGGCAGTGGCTGGATCTGGTCGCCCGCAGCGGCGCGGTGCTGTTCGTCGCCTTGCAGCCGGACGCTGTCGGGCCGGAGCAGGAAGACGCGCTCAAAGCGGCGTTTGCCCGCGCCGCTCGGCCGCAGACGCCGGGCGAACCGCTCGACTGGCTGACGACCTCCTGCCCTGAACACTGGCGGCTGGGCGGACAAGAGACACGCTTCCACTGGCAGACTCCGCAGGGGGCGTCCCCATTCGGGGTTTAATCTAAGTTCGGGGTTTAATCTAAGTTCGGGGTTTAATCTGACGGCAGCCCGGCCGCCGGTCAGACTTTCTGCTTTCTCCGCAAACGACCGGAAACATCGTCATCAAGGAACTATTCTATGAAACCGCAAGCTCTGACTGTGACACCCCGGCGGCTCTCCGTCGCGGCGGCCCTGCTCCTCGTCGCAACGACCCTACTCGCCTTGCCGTCTCTCCCGGCCCGCGCCGACAGCGTGCTGTTCATCGGCAACAGCTTCACTTACGCCGCCAACTCGCCCGTCCGGTTCTTTCGGCACGAGAGCGTCACCGACCTTAACGGCGGCGGCGTCGGCGGGGTGCCGGCCCTCTTCAAAGCCTTCTCGGAGGAAGCGGGGCGCAGCGACACCGTGAGCCTGGAAACGGCAGGCGGACAGGGGCTGGACTGGCACCGAAAGAACAAGGCCGATGTCTTCCGGCAGCCCTGGGACACGGTGGTCCTCCAGAGCTACAGCACGCTCGACCAGGCCCATCCCGGCGATCCCGGTGTTCTCATCCAGGCGACTCAGGACATCGCCTCGCTGCTGACCCGGAGCAATCCAAACGTTCAGATCCACCTGCTGGCGACCTGGACCCGCGCCGACCAGACTTACCGGCCCGACGGTCACTGGTCCGGTAAGCCCGTAGACGCGATGGAAAAGGACATCCGGGCGGGCTACGACCGGGCTGCCGCCGCCTGCCCGTCGGTGAAGGACGTGATCCCGGTCGGTCAGGCATGGAACCGGGCGATCGAGACGAAGTTTGCCGACGCCGACCCCTACGACGGCATTGATGCCGGAGAAGTTGACCTCTGGTCCTTCGACAACTACCATGCCTCGATGTACGGCTATTATCTGGACGCGCTGACGATCTTCGGCGACCTCACCGGCCTCGACCCGCGCTCCCTGGGACGCGGCGAATCCTGCGCGGACGCCCTGGGCATCTCCGGCGATCAGGCCGCCGCGATGGAGCAGATCGCCTACGACGAGCTGACCGCCGACTCGCATCTGCGTTTGAAGCCCTTTACGCCGCACCCGCTCGCCGGTCTGTGACCAGGCAGACCCGCATCTCAAGCCGGGGACCATCCGACGGCGTTCAAGCCGGGGACTATCTGACGCCGTCGCCATGCCGGAGTTCGTATCGGGCGGGGAGGGCCGCCGCTTGGCGGATGTCGGCCTGAGCGGGCTGGGACGGCCCGCCGATCGACGTTGTTTAGCTGTACCGGTTGAAGCGTGAAGTAAGCCGCAGTCAGTAATTGACTGCGGCGGCTGTCTTTTATTGGTTCGTTTATGAGAAAGCCTCACTGAGACAGTAGGACAGAGGGGGACTGTCCGTCAGAAAATAATCAGTTCTCTATTGCTGCATTGATTTTGAGGCTAATTCTTCCGATGCGCATTTTCGGTATTTGTTTGGAGATGTTCCCAGGGGATCGTTGGAAAAATAACTTTGAAAATAATTCTTGAAATCCTCCTCGAACCCGAACCCTTTCTTTGTCTAGCTCCGTTCAGTATTCCATGACAATGAATCCTGGTTCAGGCGAACGGCAGATAGATGAATGTTCAGCGGATAAACACTTGGCGGATGAGCGGATAGTCTTGCCGCCCTCAAGCCATTTGCGGCATTTCCGCGCTGTCCGTGACGGTCAAATACTGCCGCTTTTTCATCAGGCAAGAACCTCCATGGCCGCGTCGGCCGACGACCTCTGGACTGCCCATACTCTGACTGTTCATGCCCTGGCCCAAAGCCGGCGTCGTGCCGAGGGGACTATTTCACTGAAGGCAGTGATGGACAGAATGAGCTTTTTGGACCTCAAAATCTCACTCGCCCGGCAGATGCTCGATGACTGTGATCTCTGCCCTCATCACTGCCGTGTCAATCGCAATAAAGGCAAGACAGGTTTCTGCGGCGTGGCCGACGGAACCGCAGTCCACTGGGAGGGCATCCTGCACGGCGAGGAGCTCGAGCTGATGGCCTCGCACGAGGTCTTCCTGTCCGGCTGCACGATGCGCTGCGCCTTCTGCTACTCCCACGATCACATCACCCGCCCCATGTCCGGCCTGCCCATGGCCCCGCAGGAGATCGCTGGATGCGTGGACCGGCGGCGCAGCGAGGGGGCGTTGAATCTGAACCTCGTCGGCGGGGAACCGACGGTGCATATTCCCAACATCCTGCGGATGCTGCGTGAGGTGTCTGCACCGCTGCCTGTCATCTGGAACTCCAACATGTATGCAACGCCCGAGGCGATGGCCCTGCTGGACGGCGTTGTGGATCTCTTTTTAGGGGACATCCACTTTGGCAATGATGCTTGCGCCCAGAAGCTGGGCATGATCCCCGATTATCTTCCTTCTGTCAAAGCTGCCTTTCTGGCTGCCGCAGCTTCTAAGGCCGACGTGATTATCCGCCACCTAGTCATGCCGGGCCATTTAGATTGCTGCGCGCGCCCTGCGATGGAATGGGCGGCCCAGGCAATGCCAGAAACGCCGTTTCACTTGATGTTCCAGTACGTGCCGGATTTCCGGGCCGCCCGCGACCCGGTGCTGGGCCGGTTCGTGTCACTGGAAGAAATTCGCCGGGCCAATGAGATGGCGCGGGAGATCGGGGTGAACCTGTATGTGGAGCTGAATGAAGGCGATGGCCGCCCCGCGCCGAGCGCAGCAGGGACAAGCCGCGAGCAAGCTGTAGACATCATTATCCAGGGGGACGGACGCGTCAGTTTTGCCCGGCTGCTGCCGGAACTGCTGCCGGTCGCCGCCGCGCTCGATGCCAGTGATTCACGTATTCAAACACGCACCGCCATGCTTGAATGCAGAAAATAGCATTAAGAGGCCCCGGATTAAGAGGCCCCGGACTGACGGGTCTAGGATTAAGAGAAGTGGGACAAGAACGGAGACTAGCAGAATGGCAAGCCGCTCGGTGCAGGAACTGGAAGTGCTGCTGCGCGCACGTTATCCCGTGATCTATGTGGTCACCTGGGAAGAGGGGCGGGTCGAGGAGGCGCTGGCGCAGATCGCCCAGCGCCGGGAAAAGAAGCTCTACTTGTGGTCCGTCTCGCGCGGCCTTCAGCAGTGGGGAACGCCTCTCGAAAGCAAGAAGCGGCTAGATGAGCGGACGACGGACCCGCAGGTCGCTCTCGATCACGTTCTAGACAGCATGGAGAACGCAGTTTATGTCTTCCGGGACCTGCATGCTTTCTTTAACTCTCCCGGCGTCACCCGGCGTATCCGGGAACTGGCGGCCTACCTGAAAAACAGCTACAAGACGCTGGTCATCATCGGTCCGACCCTATGCCTGCCGATGGAACTGCAAAAAGATGTCACGGTTGTCGAGTTTGACCTGCCGGACCGCGATGACATGGGGGCGCTGCTGGACCGGACCTTGACCGAGGTGAACGAAAGCACTGGGCGCAGCCTGAGCGTGTCGCCTGCTGCTCGCGAGCGCATTTTAGGGGCTGCGTCCGGGCTGACTTTAGGCGAGGCGGAGAACGTCTTTGCCAAGACGCTGGTCATTTCAGGACGGCTGAGCGACGAGGACCTGCCGATCATCCTGTCCGAAAAAGAGCAGATGGTCCGCAAGTCGGGACTGCTGGAGTATTACCATGCCGACACGAACTTGCAGCAGATCGGCGGCATGGACGTGCTCAAAGACTGGCTGAGTAAGCGAAGCGTCGCTTTTGACGAGGATGCCGCCCGGTTTGGGCTGCCCGCACCCAAAGGCGTTCTCTTGATCGGAATTCAAGGCTGCGGCAAGAGCGCCATTGCCAAGGCCATTTCCGGCTACTGGGGCCTTCCTCTGCTGCGCCTGGATGTGGGCCGCCTGTTCGGCAGCCTCGTCGGCTCGTCCGAGGAGAACATGCGGAGCGCCATTCGCGTTGCCGAATCTACTGCGCCCTGCGTGCTCTGGATTGACGAGATCGAGAAGTCCATGGCAGGCAGCCAGAGCAGCGGCCAGACCGATGGGGGCACCTCGGCGCGCGTGCTTTCCTCGTTCCTAACATGGCTCCAGGAGAAGACCGCGCCCGTGTTCGTCGTTGCCACCGCCAACAGCATTGATCAGCTGCCGCCCGAGCTGCTGCGCCGTGGACGGCTCGATGAGACCTTCTTCGTAGATTTGCCGGATGCCCGCGAGCGGCGCGAGATCTTCCACATTCATTTGGCCAAGCGCGGACGCCGACCGACCGACTTTGACACGGTCGCTCTTGCGGAAGCGACGGAAGGCTATAGCGGGGCGGAGATCGAGCAGTGCGTCATCGCCGGCCTGTTTGACGCCTACTCGGCCAAGTCGGATCTGACAACCGATATCCTGGCGCGCTGCGTCGTCCACATGGTGCCGCTTTCACGAACGATGAAGGAACCGATTGACCGCCTGCGCGAGTGGGCGGACGGCCGTGCCCGCCGCGCCTCGACCGGCGTTGTCACCGCCGTGCGTGCCTTAGTCACCGGCGGGCGAAAGTTAGAACTGGAAGACCTAAGCTCAGAAGACCTAAGCTCAGAAGACCTGAAGCTGGAAAGAATGGAGGGCTGAGGCGATGTCCGTAGTCTTTGTTGTGATCCCCGTAGTCGCGGGAAGCTGGCCGCTGATTTCGGCTGCGATTGTGGCGGCCGGTGCCGCGATGGGTTATCACGCCGCGAAACAAGCCGAGGCGAACCTTGCGGGCGAGATGGGTGGGGCTGCTCAAGCGGGCGTTAGCCTCGTGATGGAGAACAGCCAGATCGTTTCGGAAACGCTGCTCCGGGGCGAAGCGTTCACGCTGGCGCGTGAGGGGCTGACCGCGACCTTCCGCATGGACGGGCGCGGGCAATGCATGGTCCATGTCGGCGGCCAAGGCAAATCGGACCATGAACTGGAAGAAGCAGGCCATGAACTGATGGACCGCGTCCGCCAGCAATTCGCCTACGCCAAAGTCATGGGTGAACTGGAAGACCGCGGCTTCGAGGTCGTCGCGCAGGAAGTGGACGCTGACAACGCCATTCGCGTTCGGGTCCGCCGCTGGAATTAAGACCATTGGAATTAAGACCATTGGAATAGAGATCTTTGGAATAGAGATCTTTGGAA
>CAXSZN010000017.1:0-18933 GCA_964241935.1 uncultured Armatimonadales bacterium | reverse complement strand
TTGGAATAGAGATCTTTGGAATAGAGATCTTTGGAACTAAGATATGGGACGTTTCTCTAATCTCGATTTTGACCCGGACTCAAAGCGCCCCGTTTCCCCGGAAGCCGAGGACCCCTGGCCTACGCTGGACGAAGCCGGCTGCCTGCGTGCGGGAGATGATGCGTTCGACCGAGGGCTGTATGAAGCCGCGCTGACAGCCTATTCACGCACGCTTCGCTTTAATCAGGGCCTGCAGGCGGCCTGGCTGGGACAGGCACGCTGCCTGCTTTGTCTGGGTGAATACCCGGAGGCCGTTACCTGGAGCATCCGTGCCTTAGAGAAATTCTTCAACTCGCCTGATCTTTTGGCCGCGCGGGGTCTGGCGCTTGTGCTGGGCGGCCAGCCCACGCAGGGCATGGAGTTTCTGGACGGCGCGGTCGGTCTGCGTTCGCCCTCCGCCTGGGTCTGGCTGGCGCGCGGCGAGGGCCTACTGGGAGCACACCTTTCGGAAGCCAATGCCGCTCGCTGCTTCCTGAAGGCCGCCGAACTCGCTCCCGACGATTGGCGTCTGGAGATGCGCGTCGGCATCGCCTACAACGGCGTCCATCATTACACGCGTGCCCGGACGCCCCTGCTGTCTGCCCAGCACCGTTTCGAGAAGGGGCCTCGTCCGGGGGCTGCCGAGACGGGTGGGAACTGCCTGCTGCTGTATCATCTGGGCATTGCCCACGAGGGAATGGGTGAACTTGCCCTGGCTTCCGGGTATTACGGGCGGGCCTCGGCTGCCCGGCGGCATTTTGTCGAGGCCGAGCAGGCCCTGAGCCGGGTCCAGGCTACCGGCGTGTTTTCAAAGCTCTGGCGTCAAATGCGGGCCAAGAAGTAGCACCAAAAAGGAAGATCGCATGAGCATGGAGACGCTGCTGGCGGACATGGCAAAACTTGGAGCGACAGATATGTATCTGAGCGTAGGTAATTCACCCGTCTATCGCATTGATGGTACGCTTTACCCGGCAGATGGCACTCCTGTCCTGGCTCCGCAAGAGGTTGAAACGCTTTTGGAGCCGTATCTGACGCCAGAACAGAAACGGGCGGCGTGGGGAAGCGACGGCGTTCGGGGGGTAGCAATTCGCTGGGAAGGTGTCAATGTAGAGGGCCAGGTGTTCACTGACGGGGGGCATCTCGCGGCGGCTTTCCACCAAGTTATCTGAAGAAAAGTAAGTTCGGAAGAGACAGGAGTAAAAGTATGGCACAGCAGGAAGAACTGGAAATCGAGATAGATCCGAATGGACAGGTGCAGGTGCATGTCAAAGGGACCAAAGGCAAGCGATGCCTGGATTATGTCGAGGTCTTCCGGGCGCTGCTTGGCCCGGTCATGGAAGAAACACTGACGGCGGAGTATTACGAGACCGAGACGACGGTCGCACAGGGCCACCAAATTCATGGCCACCAGTGGCGGAACACATAGGAACTACGTGTCATGAAGTGCATCGCGTGCGGCTATTTCAATATGCCCCAGGCGCTGACCTGCGGGCGGTGCGGCATGGACTTTGCTCATCCCGCGGTGCGGGCTGGAGGCAATCTTGGGGAAAGCCTGTACCCGCCCCGCGCACGCGATCTCACGGCGTGGGACCGGGTACAGAGGCGCGTTCGGCTGCCCTCCTTCCCGGCCCCAGCCGCACTGCCGCTGCAGAGAGTCTCGCTGCGCCCCTGGCTGGTGACGACAGCGGCGCTGCTGCCGGGCGCAGGTCACTTGATACTGCGCGATACGCAGCGTGCCCTGCTGCTCATGGCCTCGTTTTTTGCCCTGCTCGGCTTGGCTCTGCTGCTGCTGCATTTCTGGGTGTCCGACTGGCTGCTTTGGGCGGCGCTCGGCCTTTCTCTTTATTCCGTTTGGGATGCTGCGAACCGGTCGTTTCCGCCCGCCGCCGACAGCGGGGACACACGTTACTACCGCTCACTCCGCCTGGGCTTCCTGAGCCTCAGCACTGTCGCGGGAACTCTTGCGAGCCTCTATGGGCTGGCTGGCCAGCGGTATCCCGTATACCACTTTGCAACGGACGCTGGCGCACCGGCATTGCAGGCGGGTGATACAGTGATCGAGCAGCGATGGTCTCAGACTGTGCCGGATCTCCGTCGCGGCGACATCGTCCTGGCAAGACCGAACGGTTACCCTGTCATTGAGCGCGTGCTGGGGATGCCGGGGGACCGGGTGGACTGCGCTGCCGGGGTGCTTTGGGTGAATGGCATCCGAGTCGGGCCGGAAGGCCGACCGCTCAGCGCCGCCTGGCAGGCTTCGGGGACGTTCGATACCATCGTGCCGGCGGGGCAGGTCTGCCTCTGGCTTGTTCCCGCCGGCTACTATCCCGAGGCGGGGGAAGGGGGCGGTCCGGTCCCGACATCCTCTTTCGCCACGCTGGCTGCCGGGAACATCGAAGGGCGTGTTTTAGGCGTTTTGGATCCACCCGCCCATCGGCGCTGGTTCCACCGTGCTCCCTCCCAACAAATCGGTCAATCTCATAAATCTGTCCAATAAATTCGTGACTTGAAAGAATTTAAGAGAAGAGAATAAAAAATGAACACAGAACTCAGCCTTCGCCAGGAAGGAAGAATGCGCGGGCTGGAACTCCAAAGCCAGGCCGAACTCCAAAGCCAAATAGCCCCATGCGCCCCGATGACTCCGATCCTGCGCCGGGCCGTGGAGCGGCACGCCTCGGACATCCATCTCGTCGTCGGTCTGCCGCCCATGCTGCGGATTGATGGAGAGCTGATTGCCGGGGAAGGTACGCCGCTTGGACGTGAGGACGCCGAGGCACTCATTTTTTCCCTGCTCACCGAGGGCCAGATCGAGGAATTCGAAAAAGAGTGGCAGCTTTGCGTTTCGCTGTTCCTGCCGGATATCGGTCACTTCCGGGTGACGGTCTACTACCATATGAGCAGCGTGGAAGCTTCCATCCGTGTTTGTCCCCTCAGCCTGCGCTCGCCAAAGGAGCTGGGTCTGCCCGAGATCGTCGGCAAGCTGGTCGAGAAGCGCAGCGGCCTGATTTTGATTACCGGGCCGACCGGGAGCGGAAAGACGACGACGTTCAACTGCCTCCTTGACATGATCAATCGTCAGCGCCGGTGCAAGATCATCACTGTCGAGGACCCGGTGGAGTATGTCCATGAGAACCGCCTGAGCCTGATCGTCCAGCAGCAGGTCCACTCGGACACGCGTTCCTTCAGCCAGGCCCTGGTCCACATCCTGCGGCAGGACCCGGATGTGATCGGGGTGGGGGAGATGCGGGACCTCGAAACCATCTCGACCGCCCTGACCGCCGCCGAGACGGGGCACCTGGTGATCGCGACCCTGCACACGCCGGACGCAGCCCAGACGGTAGACCGGATCGTGGACGCTTTCCCCGGTGACCAGCAGCAGCAGGTCCTGACCCAACTGGCTTCCTGCCTTCAGGCCATCGTCGCTCAGCAGCTTTTGCCGCGCGTGGACTGCGACGGCCGCAAGCTGGCGACCGAAGTCCTGGTGGGCACGCAGGCAGTTCGCAACCAAATCCGCGAGCGCAAGTCGAACCTTCTACGAAGCACAATTCAGACAGGGCGAGCGGACGGTATGCAAATCATGGACAAGTCGCTGCTGGATCTGTACCAGCAGGGTGTCATCACTTACGAGACAGCAGTGGCCCATGCTCATGCGCCGGATTACATCAAGGAGGCAGCAGGAACCGACGCCAAACGCGGCACGGCACGCATGCAGTAAATCCTGTCTTCGTTGGTAAATTCTGTCTTGAGTGGACGCAGTTGTTGTCTCCGTAGAGGGGCGCAGATCAACCCACCTTAAACAAGGCCGATTTACTGTCTTGACAAATGGGACCACTATAAACTAATGAAGACTGATTACTCCTGCCGATACTGGTGGTTCCTTCTCTTGTACACTCCAATGACATTTTGTTTATTGACAAAGTTTAACTTGATTATCAATTTTCAGAGTGTCGCTCTTCTCGCAGCAGGAACAGTTGTGGGTATCCGGATGTTCGCCTCGGTCAAGCGAAAGATATGATCGCACGACTTGAGCAGTATCCAATCATCTGACGATTGTACCTACAAGGGCCAAACGCTGATGTACCTACGAGGGCCAAACGCTGATCCACAAGATGCAGAATGTAGTGGCTGCGCGCTATAATGTTTCTTGGTTGTCCCCGTTTAGTATCAGGCTCTTAGGCACTGGCCTTTGCCGCAATTTTTTGAGCATTATTACCCGGAGCACTGGCTGTTTTTGCACTGGGGTTCTTGGCTTTAACACTGGTGTCCTCGGCTTTTATTCCGGGGTCTGGCGCGGCCTGATTTTCCGCAGTTTGTGAAGCATTTCCCTTGTTTTGCGGCGTTTTGCCGCCGTTTTTGTCAAAAGCCGAGACCATCAAACACCTTTTTCTTTCTTTGATAATGCGTTATCACTATGATATTATAATATCATAAATTCGGCAAAAAATCAACCTGGCTGCTGTTATTAGCAACCAGGTTGATTTAATGACCAAAAGAAACGAAAAAGGGCGAACGATGGGACTTGAACCCACGGCCTCCAGTGCCACAAACTGGCGTTCTAACCAACTGAACTACGCTCGCCATGAATGGAACGTGAAGAGTATACCCGCCCGGCCCTCTGCTGTCAACACCTCTGCACATTAATTGGTCAGTGCGTCAATTGGCCGGGCGATGCCGAAAGAAATGACAGCCGAGGGGCGGCAGGATGCCGGTCACTAATGCGCCGGCGATGTCCACCGGGCGGTGGAAATGGCCTGCGACCAGCGCCCAAGCCTGCACGGCGGCCAGCGGCAGAGCTAAAGCCAGCCAGCGCGGGCTTCGAACCGCCAGGCAGGTGCCGGCGGCCAGCGCCAGTGTCTCATGGCCGCTCGGAAACGACTCTCGGCCCGGCCAAACCTCGAAATGCTTGCCGCCTTCGGCCAGCGCGACCCCAATGCCAATCCCCAAAAGGCTTCGCAGCCAGTAATCAAATGCACCGCGTCTTGGCGAGTGCGGGGAGGGAAGATGCGGGGAAGGCAGAAGCGGGGCGGCAGCGACCAGAATAAGCAGCACTGTGTTGATCGCGTTGGTGAGAAGGCCGAGCATGGCGGATAGTTCGGCGGCTCACAGTGGTTTTCCTGTCTCGTTTGTCAAAAAGGCAGGAATCAAGACGCTTAGAACCGAACTAAACGGCGAGGACTCTTTGCCCATGCCGGATCTCGCTTCTTTTTCCCCTCTTGCTTCATTCTTCGGTGCCGCCGACAATGGAAACAGCTTGGACAGGGACGACCCAGAGGCGCCGCCGGCGCCGGCTGCTTCGCCCAGCCTCAGTGATCCCTCGCTGTACCTGAACCGTGAGCTGTCGTGGCTGGCGTTCAATGAGCGGGTGCTGGGCGAGGCGCGTGACCGGGCGACGCCGCTTCTGGAGCGGGTCAAGTTTGTCGCAATCGCGCACTCCAATTTAGATGAGTATTACATGGTGCGTGTGTCGGGCCTGCAGCAGCAGGTCGCGGCGGCGATGACCGATGTATCCCCGGACGGCATGACTTCCGCCGAGCAGCTTTCGGTGATCCGGGCACGGGTCGGCCCGATGCTTTCCGAAGCCGCCGGCGTGTTTCAAGAAGAGCTGCTGCCGCTGCTGGGGGCGGCGGGAATTGAGATACGGGACCATGCCTCGCTGTCCCGTGCCCAGCAAAAGGCGCTGAAAACCTATTTTGAGCGTGATGTCTTCCCCGTGCTGACCCCGCTTGCACTGGGGCCGGGCCACCCCTTCCCGCATATCTCCAATCTCAGCCTGAATTTAGCTGTCGTCGTGCGAGACCCTGATCTCGGCGAGCGGTTCGCCCGCATGAAAATACCCGGCGTGCTGCCGCGCTTTGTGCCGGTTCCCGCCGAGGGGCCGAATACAAGACCTTGTTTTGTCTGGCTGGAACAGGTCATCGCTGCCCATCTGGACTCTTTGTTTTCCGGCCTGCAAGTCACCGAAAGCTACCCGTTCCGGGTCACCCGCGATGCCGATTTAGAAATTCAGGAAGACGAAGCCTCCGACCTGCTGCAAACCGTCGAACAGGGCCTGCGGCGGCGTCAGTTCGGCGATGTCGCCCGGCTGGAAGTCACGACCGCCATGCCGGCCCGCCTGCGCGACCTGCTGATCGAGAACTTGCTGGTAGATCCGGCCGATGTGTATGCCCTGCCGGGACCGCTGGGATTGTCCGATCTGATGCAGATCTGGAAGCTCGACCGGCCTGACCTGAAAGACCCGCCCCTGCTGCCGTTTGTCCCGCCGGCGCTTGCCGATCCCGAGCATTCCATTCTGGACGTGATCGGCGAGCAGGACATGCTGCTGCACCATCCCTATGACTCATTTGTCCCGATTTTAGACTTTATTAAAAGCGCCGTCAGTGACCACGGCGTCCTTGCGGTCAAGCAGACGCTGTACCGGGTCGGCAGCAACTCGCCGGTCGTGAAATCGCTGGCGGCAGCCCGCGATGACGATACCCAGGTGGCCGTCTTGGTGGAGCTGAAAGCCCGGTTTGACGAGGAAAACAATATCGAATGGGCCAAAGCGCTGGAAGACTCCGGCGTCCATGTCGTCTATGGACTGGTCGGCCTCAAGACCCACTGCAAAGTGGCGCTGGTGGTCCGCAAAGAGCAGGGCGGGGCGCTGCGCCGCTATGTGCATCTCGGCACGGGGAATTATAACGCGATCACGGCCCGTATCTACACTGACTTGTCTTTGTTTACGGCCCGGCCGGATATTGCCGCCGACGTGTCTGAGCTGTTTAATCTGCTGACCGGCTACTCGCGCCAGCGCCGGTACCGCAAGCTGCTGGTTGCGCCGGTCAACATGCGCGAGCGCCTGATGCAGATGATCGCTCGCGAAGCTGAGTGGGCCAAACGCGGCAAGCCGGCTCGGCTGATTTTGAAAACCAACACGCTGTCCGATATTCCAATCATCCGGGCGCTGTACGCCGCCGCGCAGGCCGGGGTCAAGATTGATCTGATCGTGCGCGGGGCCTGCTGCCTGCGTCCGGGCGTGCCGGGTATCTCCGAAAACATCCGTGTCGTCTCCTTAGTCGGGCGATTTTTAGAGCACTCGCGTATTTACTACTTCCATAACGGCGGGCGTTACCAAATCTACTGCGGCTCGGCGGACCTGATGCGCCGTAATTTGGAGCGCCGGGTCGAGGTGCTGTTTCCGGTGGAAGATGCCGCGCTCAAAAAGCAGATTCGTGATGAGATGCTGGAAATGTACTTGAAAGACACCGTCAATACGCACGTTCTCCAGCCGGACGGCTCGTATGTCCGCCTGCGCCCTGCTGAGGGCGAAGCGCCGTTCAGCGTCCAGGACTGGTTTTTGGCCCGTCACGGTTCTCCCGCCTAAGACCGCACAGAAAGTTTATCCGGTGTTTATCCGGCGACTTCAGTTGCCCCTTCTTAACCTGCAAGGCGCGTTTCATGCACACTACCTACGCACTCATTGCCCGGATAGACCGCTTCTTTGTAGACTTTCACGCCGCTCGCATGAGTACGGCAGCAGCCCTGCCAAACAACCCCTTTGGCGTGGAAGTCCGCACTTTCGGGGAAGGCGTGGCCGTCAAAGTCCGGCATCCTCTTCTCAGGAGCAAAAACCGAATTGTTGGGTTTCGAGCAAGTGATCTGCCTCAACTGGATGACCTCCTGCGCTTTTACCAAGATGACGGTCTGCGCTTCACGCTCTCGGTTCCGCCGGGACAGATGACGCCTGCGCTGTTCCAAACGCTTTCTGAGGCCGGCCTGTGGTCCGAAGGCGGCGGCACAGTGCCCGCTTGATCCTCGGAGGCAGCAGCCCCGGCACGACCGAATTTCGCAATTTTGAGCGGGCCGGCCTGCATCTTGTTCCCACTGGCTCGGTTTGGAAAGAAATCGGTGAAACAAGAAAATAAGTGTGCAGCTTGCGGGAAGAACATGGAACAATGGCTTAAGATTTTTCTGGAGCGTGTTCTCTTGTCTCCCCTTATGACACACAAAGACGCCATAGCCGCCGTCCCCGACAGCACAAAGAACCTGCCCCGAACCGGATTGCGTTCTGCCGTTTCCAGACGCCGGGTGCCACGCCGGATGCTGGGCGTGGCTGCCTGCGGCGCACTGATGGCTGGGGCGGTTTTGGCCGTGTTCCTGCACCGGCCGGTGGTGCTTCCGGTGTTTCTGTTCTGCACGCTGCTGACTCTGCTGGCGGTAGGGCTGCCGGCGACCGGGCCGCGCGGCCAGCGGGTCGGCCTGCTGCCGGCGGTAGGTCTGGCGGGCCTGCTGCTGCTGCCGCTCGGACTGGCGCTGCTGCCGCTGCTGCTGGCGAATACGGCGTATGCGTTCTCGCGCGAAACACCGCTTTCCCGGCGTCTGGCGCAGGAGCGCGGCCTGTGGCTGCTGCTGGCGGCCCTTACCGGGGGACTGCTGCCGCTGGTTTTTCACGAAGCGCTGCAAAGAATGCTGCTGACGGCCTTAGCATACAGCGCCGTTTTTCTGCTCGGACGGCTGTTTAGCTTGGGACGGCATCAGGGGGCGGAGCGGACGGTGCAGCGTCATGCCTTCCAAAACTGGAAGCTGGAAGCGGCGACTTTGGCGGCTGCGGTGCCGGCAGTGCTGCTGATGGCACGCGCCTTTCCGAATTACGGCATGGCAGGGCTATCCGGCGCGGCGGCGCTGCTGGCTTTAATGGTCGTTGTCGCCCATTTTGGGTTTGAGGTCGCGTCTCTGCGCGAGCAGGTGCGGGCGATGGAGCGCATCAGCGCGGTCACGGTTTCCCAAACCAGTGCGCCGCGTGTGGTCGAGCTGTTTTTGCAGCTCAGCACGGCGCTTGTTTCCTGCGACAGGGCGACACTCTGGCTGACGGACGAATCCGATACCCGGCTGGAGCGCACGACGCCGAGCCGGATCAAAGAGTGCCAGGAACAAGAATGCGGCAGCAAGACTGTTTCAATTCGTTTCGGCGAAGGGCTGGCCGGGCGGGTGGCTGAGCGGAAACGTGCCGTGATTGTCCGGGATGGCGCTTCCGACTCACGCCTGATCGCGGAAGAGCAGCGCGGCAGCGTGGGGTCATTCGCCATGCTGCTGCTGCCCCTGGTCGCCGGGAACCAGGTGATGGGAGTGGTCCAGCTTGAGCGCGATGCGCCCGGCGCGTTTACCCATCGGGATTTAACACGCATCCAGTCGCTTGCAAGCCAGGCGGCGGCCACGCTCGCCAATGTCCGCGCCCACCAGAACGTTTACAGCCAGGCCGTCACCGATGCGCTGACCGGCCTGTTCAACCGCCGCCACATGCAGACCGTGCTGGCCGATGAGCGCCGCCGCGCCCAGCGCTACGGCCACCCGCTGTCGGTCATCATGCTCGATGTAGACGGCTTCAAGTCCTACAACGACACCTACGGTCATGTCCAGGGTGACGTGCTTCTGAAGATGATGGCGGAGATCCTGCAAAACCAGGTGCGCGGCGTTGACCGGGTGGGGCGCTTCGGCGGCGAAGAGTTTATCGTCGTCCTGCCGGAAACGCCGCCGGAAGAAGCTTTTCAGGCCGCCGAGCGCCTGCGCCTTGCCGTTGCCCACACCATTTTCCCCGGCTTTGCGACTGATCCCGAGATGGTGGTGTTCAAGACGATCTCTCTTGGTGTCGCTACCTACCCCGACATCACCGACGATACCCTGGCCCTCGTCACCCTGGCCGACAATGCCCTGTATCAAGCGAAGCGCGGTGGCCGCAACCAAACTGTCCAAGCCGGCACTGATCTGGCTTTGGAACGGGATTAGGCTTCTTTTTGTTGGTGACTGATGTTACGCAAAGGGTTGGGGGCATGGCATCGCATTTAGGCGCTCGTTTCCAACTCCTTGCAGCATCAGCGAATTCACAATTCGGCGTCACTCCGCTGCGCTCGGGCTGTTTTCCGCCAGGATCGCCACCCCATAGCCGCCAAGCGTCAGTTCGGCGTCCACGCTTTTTCCCGATAAATGGTCAAAACAGCTTCGGTCTCCAAGCGGAACACTCACCGCCGCGCTGTTATGGTTTAAGACATAAATCAGCTTGTCTCCGCTGGGATTGACTCGCGCCGTGACTTCGACATTCTTCGGCAGGACTCCAGGAAGCGGAAGAGACGCGCCGGCCTCAGCGGCGACCGCCCTCAGCATCTCCCGCAGGCCGTCTTCGGCAATCACCGTTGCAACATAATAGGCGCGTCCCGCTCCTAAAGAATTGACAGTTACCGCCGGCTCGCCGGCATAAAAGTCCCGCGTATAAGCCGCCACCACTTGTGTATCGCCTTTGGGATGAACGCGCTCAAAAAACAGGCTGCAAGAAGCCCTCATCCCTGACTGGATGCCGCCCTCAAAGCGGACTTCATTGTGCTCCGACGGCGGGAGCGCATCAATTTCTTCCACCCAGATGCCGAGAATATCGGCCAAAGGGCCGGGGTAGCCCCCGGAAAACACTGTGTCTGTTTCGTCGGCAATGCCGCTGAAGTAGCTGACGACCAGTGTCCCGCCGCCTTCCACAAACGCCCGCAGCCGCTCGGCCACCCCCGGCTTGACCATGTACAGAACCGGCGCGACCACAAGCTTGTACGGGGATAAGTCCGCATCAAACGCCGCGACATCCGCCGCATAGCCGGCCTCATGCAAAGCGCTGTAAAACCGCTGCACCTGCGGCACATACTTCATGTCCACGCTGGGGCCGCTGCAATAGTCTACAGCCCACCAATTTTCCCAGTCGAACAGCACGGCGGCATCCGACTGAACCCGGCCGCCTAAAGTCGCTGTTCCGAGCGCTTCCAGCTCCGCGCCGAGCGCGGCAATCTCCTGAAAGACCCGCGCGTCCGCGCGTCCGGCATGTTCCACCACTGCGCCGTGCAGCTTCTCGATGCCGCCGCGCCCGCGCCGCCACTGGAAGTACATGATTGCGTCCGCGCCGTGCGCCAGGGCCTGGTACGACCACAGCCGGGCGACGCCGGGCCGCTTCAGCGAGTTGTACGCCTGCCAATTTTGCTGGGACGGCGTCTGCTCCATCAGCATCCAGGGCTGACCCGCTTTCAGGCCGCGCATCAAGGAGTGCGAAAAGGCGATCTCGGCAGGCGTCGCGCCCCGCTGCGGATAGGAGTCCCAGGAAACGAGGTCCATTTCGGCGGCCCATGTCCGGTAGTCGAGCGGCTTGAACGCGCCCATCAAGTTAGTCGTGATCGGAACACCGGCGCTGTAGGCACGGATCGCATCGCGCTCGGCGACAAAGCAGTTTAAGAGACTTTGGGACTGAAAGCGGGCGTAGTCAATGGACAATGCCGGAACAGAGCGCTCGCCGAGAGAAGTCGGCGGCTCGACCTGCTCCCAGTCCGTATAAGTGTGGCCCCAGAACGCCGTGTACCAGCGCCCGTTAAGGTCATTGAGGCTGCCGCCGTATCGTGCCTTGAGCCAGTCCCGGAAGGCCGCCTCGCACTGCTCGCAGTAGCATGTTTCCCCGTATTCGTTGCCGACGTGCCAGACCCGCAGGCCCGGATGGCCCGCGTAACGCTCAGCGATTTTCCCTGCCAGCGCCGTGGACAGCCGCCGGAAGCTGGGCGAGTTCGGGCAGAACGAGTGCCGGTTGCCATGCGGAAGCCGGTGGCCGTCTTTATCTACTCGGAGAATATCGGGATACTTGCGGTCCATCCAGGCCGGGACGGATGCGGTCGCGGTCGCCAGGCACAGGCCGACCCCGTTGTCATGCAGCTTGCCGATGACGCGGTCCAGCCATTCAAACGTATAAACGCCTTCTTCCGGTTCCAAGTGAACCCACCCAAACACCGGCAGCGTCGCGATGTTGACATGCGCGAGCTGCATCAGCCGGACGTCATCGTCCCAGACGGCCTCCGGCCACTGCTCCGGGTTGTAGTCGCCGCCATGATAAAGATGATCAAACGTAAAGGGGAGGGGGTCCATCAGAGTGATTCCTGTGATTTATTGCTTGACGGCACCGGCAGTAAGGCCCGTAAGGCGTTCGATTTTCCCCGTTCAGCAGGTAAATCACGACCTGTAGCGTGGACATGCACGCGGCCGTGTGTGTGAACAGGTGTCATTTTTTCCGCTGTTTTCTGCTTTTCAGCGGACGCGGAGAGCCAGCCGCGCCGGCGCGAGGCCGGGCGCTGCGGCGGACAGCGTCACCGGGCCGGGATGCTCTGCGGCTCCGACAAGCACCATGCACCGTCCGCCGAAGGCTCGCCGGCTGGAAGCATGATCCGGGTCGTGGTCGCTGGGGTCGCCGTTGCCGACGCCCGCCAGATGCCCGGCCCCGGCAACCTGGAACGTTACTCGATCCGCTGCGGTCGGCACCACCCGGCCCTGCGCGTCCACGACCGCCACGTCTACGACTGTCACGTCCTCGCCGTCCGCCGAAAGCGCCGTGCGCTCCGTCGTCAGCCGCAGAGCCGCCGGTGCGCCTGTTGTTGCGACTGTATCCATTCCCATCAGCTTCCCGGCGGCATCGTAGCCCTGCGCCGTCAGTGTGCCGGGCGTGTAGGGCACGGACCACTCGACATGGCCGTTTCGGGGCATTGTCTGAGCGCCCAAGCTCACGCCGTTCAGCGAAAGCGTGACACGGGCGGCGTTGCTGTAAACCCAGACAGGAATCGCCTGGCCTTCTTTGCCGGGCCAGTTCCAATGCGGCAGAAGATGGACGACGGGCGTATCCGTCCACCAGGATTGGTAGTAGTAGAAGCCGTCTTTGGGGAACCCGGCTTCATCAACGATGCCGAAGTTTGAGTTGATGTCCGGCCAGCCAAACGGCGTCGGCTCGCCTTTGTAATCAAATCCCGTCCAGGCGAAGCCGCCCGCGACATATGCATTGTCGGCCTGGGGCTGCCAGGACGCTTCGGCGGTCTGCGCCCACGGCGGCGCGTTGACGTCATAGGCGCTGACATAGCCTTTCGGCTGTACGCCGGTGTAATCTTTGTCCGTGTGGAACGTATCCAAGCTGTAAATGCCGCGCGTGGCGACGGTGCTGGCCGTCTCGCTGCCGAAGAGCGGCATGTTCGGATGGCTGCTGTGGAACCCGGCATATCCGCCGGGATTGTAGTTGATGCCCTGGACGTCTTCCACCGATGAGATGCCGACGGGGGAGTCATACCCGCCGTTCATGGCGCAGGTAATCGGGCGCGTCGTGTCGTACTGATGCACCTTGTCCATCATGGCCCGGAAAATCCGTGCGCTTTGGGGCGTGTTCTGGATTCCTTCTTCGTTGCACATAGACCACAGGATGATGCTGGGATGGTTGCGGTCGCGCAGGATCATGTCCCGCAGGTCCGACAAGTCGGAGTAGGGCGTGTCCAGCGCCGACTTGGCGCTGTATGTGTCGCCGAGATGCCGGTTCTCGTCCATGACCAGCACGCCTTCCCGGTCGCAGGCATCCAGCAGGGACGGCGTCGGCGGGTTGTGGGACATGCGCCATCCGTTAACGCCCATCTTCTTCATCTGCGCGACGCGCCAGTATTCTAAAGTATCCGGGACGCCGATTCCGACCCCGGCAAAGTCCTGATGGTTGCAGACCCCTTTGATTTTGACCGGCTTGCCGTTTAAAAAGAAGCCGCGCTGCGCGTCAAAGCGAATCGTCCGAATCCCGAACGGCGTGTCCACGGCGTCAACTACGCGGCGTCCGCGCATGACTTCCGTATGCAGACGGTACAAACTCGGCTGCATCAGCGACCAAAGGCTGGCGTGCGGCACGGCTACGGTCTGGGTGAGCAGCGGTCCGGCGAGAGTGGTCGTGTCCGCCCCGACTGAAGCGCCGTCCGGCCCGTAGACCCGTGAAACAACGCGGCAGTCTGAGGCAGCGCCGCTGCCTTCTAATGTCGTCTGAACCGTCAGCAGCGCCGATGGGCTGCCAAGTGGATCGGTCACAACGCTGGTCACATACGTTCCCCAGGGAGCGACATGGACAGGGGCGGCGATGTTGAGCCAGACATGGCGGTAGATGCCGCCGCCTTCGTACCACCAGCCTTCCTGCGCCGTCGGGTCCACATGCACGGCCAGCGTGTTCAGGCCCCCGAAACGCGCCGTGCGGCTGATGTCATAGCGGAAGCCGGTGTAGCCGCTTTGATGCTCGCCCAGTTCCCGCCCGTTCAGATACACTTTGGCGTCACGGTAAACGCCGTCAAAGTCAATCCAGACGCTTTTGCCGGCGTCCGACGCGGGCAGAGTGAATGTCTTCCGATACCAGGCCGGGGCAGTCGGCAGGGAGCCGTGGCTGGCATCGCCGTTCGGGTCAAAGCGGCCTTCCACGACGTAGTCATGCGGCAGATGGACGGTGCGCCAAGAATGATCATTGAATGCCGCCTGGGAGGGATCGGCGGATACCGGCACTGTCCCAACCGTGATCGGGCCGATCAGCCCGCCCCCACCTGCCGTGTTTTGGACCAGAACCGCGACTTCATTCGGCCCGCCGCTTTTCCAAGCCGCATCCAGCGGCACATCAAACGGCTGGTTCCAGCCCTCGTGGCGCGCCACATGGACCCCATTCAAATAAACATCGGCATTGTCGTCGGCTCGAAGGCGCAGAGTGCGGCCCGGCCCGGCAGTGTCCGGCAGAGCTGCCCGGAACCAAGCGTAGCCGATGCGCCCGTGAAAATCATCGTCGCCGGGCGTGGCGTCCGCCCAGCCCGCACCCGCCGTGTCCAGTCCGGGCGCGGCAAGCTGCGCTGCATCGGTCGGGCCGGCGTCATCCGCATTCCAGCGCCAGGCAGTGACGGCACGGCCCAGGGAAATGGGCGCATCGAGCTGAAAGCGCCACCCCGCATCCATTAAGATTCGCTGCCGGGGCGCTGCCGCTGTCTCCTGGGCCTGCGCGAGAGGCATGAGTGACAGAAATGCAGTGGAAAGAAATGCGGCCAAAACCGAGGCCGCGAAAACGAAGTTTTTCAAATCAAATCATTCCTAACGCAATTTGTTCTTAGGAGCTTGTCGCTCCAAACGCCGTCCAAGTATACCCGCACCTGCTAAAATCTTGCTGTGGGCGGCGCCTGCACCTAACGCCATAAAACGCGCACGTCTACCGCACGCATCCCGGCCCGCTTCGCCGCTTCCAGGCCGGGGTCGCCGTCCTCATAGACGATGCAGTCGGCAGGCGCGACGCCGAGGCGTGACGCAGCCAGCAGAAAAAGGTCGGGAGAAGGCTTGCCATGCACGACATCGTCGGCGGTGACGACAGCGTCAAAGAGCGGCAGCAGGCCGGTTGTCGTCAGCGTCTGCTGCACCACGCGCCCCAGCCCGCTGGAAGCGACCGCCATTGGAACGCGGCCTTGATAAGACCGTGCAAGGTCCGCAACCGCCGTGATCTCGGCGACGGAGTGAAGCATTTCTAAATACCGCCGCTCTTTTTCTTCCTGCATGGGGTTCACTTCCAGCGTGTAACCGCGCTCCAAGTTCAGCTTTTCGATAATCGTCCGGTTCGGCAGCCCGCCCATGTCTAAAAAAGGCTGCTCGGCGATCTCGATGCCGAACGCCTTGTAGGCCGCCGCCCAGGACCGCGCATGGGCGGGCATCGTGTCGGCCAGGGTGCCGTCACAATCAAAGATCAGCGCTTGGAACGGCTTGGGCGGCGCAATTTGCGAGATGTCCATGAGGCTCCTGAGTGTCACTCGCCGCGAGAGGCTTCTTCGCGGATTGCCAGCAGCTCTTTCATCACGCCTGATAAGTCTGTTTCTGTTCCGCGCACGCCAAACGCATCGTGCAGTAAACGGTACTGGACATAGAGCCTGTCGTAGACTTTTCGGCTGCCTGGGTCCGGCACAAAGACGCGCGGGTTCAAAGCCGTCATCGCCGGAACCGCCTCGGCAAAAGACGGATAAGCGCCGGCGGCGACCGCGCCGGCGATGGCGGAACCGAGCGCGGCTGCCTGCGCGGACCGGGAAACGGCGATGGGCCTGCCCAGAATATCGGCGTAGATTTGCATGACCAGCGGGTTCTTCCCCGAGATGCCGCCGCAAACGATGATGCGCTCGACGGCCTGCCCGTATTCTTCAAACCGCTCTATGATGACGCGCGACCCAAAGGCAGTCGCTTCAATCCAGGCGCGGTACATCTCCGCCGGAGTCGTGTGCAGGGACAGCCCGACAATGCCGCCGGTCAGGCGATGGTCCGCCAGCACTGTTCGGTTGCCGTTGTGCCAGTCCAGGGCCAGCAGGCCGCTTGCGCCGGGTGCGGAGTGCGCCGCTTCTTCGGTAAGCTCCGGGTGGCCCACGCCGCCGGGCCGGACGCTGCCGACAAACCAGTTAAAGATGTCGCCGACCGCCGACTGTCCGGCCTCGAAGCCGTAGAACCCCGGCAGGATGGACTCAGGAACAATGCCGCACAGGCCGGGAATGTCCGGGACCGGCGCAGACAGCGGCGCGACCATCATATCGCAGGTAGAAGTGCCGATGTTCTTGACCAGCGTTCCCGGCGTGATGCCCGCGCCGATACTGCCCAAATGGGCATCAATGGCTCCTACCGAGACGGGAATGCCGGCGGGAAGCCCGGTCTTCGCTGCCCACTCTGCGCTTAAGCTGCCGGCGGCCTGCCCGACGGCAAAGGCCGTATCCGGCAGCGTCCGGCGCAGACGAGCCAGGGCCGGGTCAAGCGCGGCTAAAAATTCTTCGTCCGGATAGCCGCCCCAGCTTGGATGAAACAACGCTTTATGACCCGCCGCGCAGATGCCGCGCTTTATCCTGTCAGGCGCAGCCGTGCCGGTCAGCACCGCCGGCATCCAGTCCGCATGTTCCACCCAGGTGTAGGCGGCTGCGAAGACTTCCGGGTCGGCATGAAGGCAGTGCAGGATTTTGGACCAGAACCACTCGGCGCTGTAAGCGCCGCCGCATTTTAAAAGATACTCCGGCCGCAGCGCGGCGGCGGTTTCCGTGATGTGTGCCGCTTCCGTGTGGGCGGTATGATCTTTCCATAAATAGACCATCGCGTCTAAGCTGCCGTCAAACTCCGGCAAAAGCGCCAGTGGTACGCCGCTGGCATTGACAGGCATCGGCGTTGACCCGGTCGTATCCACCCCGAGGCCGACCACTTGATCCGCCGAAAAGCCCGGCAACGCCCGCGCCGTGTCCAGCACGGCTTTGATGACTGCTTCAGCACCGTCTAAATAATCCTGCGGATGCTGCCGTGCGGCAAGTGAGTCCCGCGCGTCCAACAGCACGCCGTCTGTGCCGTGCGGGTAAAGGAAGACGCTGGCCGCGACCTCCTGCCCGGAAGCGATGTCCGCCAGCAGCCCGCGCACGGAGCTTGTCCCATAATCCAAACCGATACTGTAGCGGGGCATAAAATTCCTTGATGGTTCGGTGCATTGTTATGAGGGAGTTCACTCCCTCTCGAGATCAGTCACGCATCAAACTCCACCATCGCTTTGACGACACCGTCCCGGTAGTTTGCCACCATATCGAACCCGGCGGGAGTGTCTGCGAACGGAAAACGATGCGTGATGAGCCGCGCGGCATGGATTTGCTTGGCTGCGATCCTGTCAATTGCCGTTTGGACACAGTGGTTCTGGCGGCGAACATTCTGAACACACAGCTCTTTGCGGCGCAGCAGATTGATGTCGAACGAGACGCGATTGGTGGCGGGAATGCCAATCAGCAGCAGCTTACCGCCGGGCCTCAAAAGCTCCACGCCCTGGTCAATCGCCTCCTGCCGGCCGCTGCACTCGAACACGGCGTCAAGCTGAGCCGGCTCGCGCCGGATGATCTCCTCTACGACTGGGCTGGGGTCTGGATTCCCAGTCCATTCCGCTCCCAACCGCCGGGCCAGGTCTAGGCGGGCATCAATTTTGTCGGTGACATAGGTCCGGCCTGCGCCGCCTGCTTTGGCCGGCAGCAGGACGCTGAGGCCGATCGGCCCGGCCCCAAGAATGCCGATTATCGCGCCGGGCTTTAGGGCTGCAAGCTGAACCGCATAGATACCGATGGAAAGCGGCTCGACAAGTGCCGCTTCTTCGAGAGTGGTCGCGTCTGGAATGGGGTAACAGCTTCCTTCGGGCAGGACAACATACTCGGCGAGGCAGCCTTCCACCTGGCCGGGGCAGCCGAGAAAGCAAAGAGCGCGGCAGGTATGCGGCCGTCCGCTCCGGCACTGGCCGCAGTTTCCGCACGGCTGGGCCGGGTCGAGTGCGACTCGGTCGCCCGGCTTGACGCGCGTGACCGCCGCGCCAGCTTCGGCGACAATCCCTGCGCCTTCATGGCCGACCGTCCAGGGATACTGGACGCGCTGGCTGCCGATGCCGCCTTCCGCGAAGTAGTGGACATCGGAGCCGCAGATGCCGACCCGCGCCATCCGCACCAGCACATCGGTGTCCTGCGTCATTTGAGGTTTTGGGGCTTCCTGCATGGTCATTCGATGCAGACCGGTCAGCTTCATTGTTTGCATCATCATTGGTCGCATCGCCGCGTTACAAGTTCCCCCAGCATACAAAAAGTGTTTGGCGCTATTATACCACTGAAAAGTCAGTGTCTAGGCGCAGCCGCAACAGCAGCCGCTAAACTCTTGCACTGCAGCAACTTTGACGGGACGGCGCGAAAATGGGATCGCGTCAATTGTCTCGATGAGCATTTTGCCATCGGCAGTATTGGCTGCCGTGTTCAGGATCGCTACAGGATCGCCAAAAGCAGGCCGTTTCTGCGGGCAGCATCTTCCACGAAATGCTCGTCTTGAAGAGAACGGAATGCTCGTCTTGAAGACAAACAAAATGCCGCCGAGGGCTGCACGGTTGCCGATGCGTAGCCTGCCGCCGAAGGTCTGGTCTGGCATGGGCGGCAGCAGCGGTTCAACAAGTATTCAAAGTTCATCAGGAACAAGCGGTTTTGCCACGCCGCTATTTTAGCATAACAACACAGTTACAGGTGTTGAATCCTGCTCTTAGCGCAGGCCATCGTGGACACCGAAATCTCGCCCGAATTGGTCCCCCACGCCGCCGGG
>CAXSZN010000016.1:0-75820 GCA_964241935.1 uncultured Armatimonadales bacterium | reverse complement strand
ATCCTCCGTAATTGACAGGAGCAACTCCGGGGCCGATGAAGGTGACGGTGTACAACGGCGGCAGCGTATCGCCGGTGTTGACAGCACCGCCGGCTGAGGCGGCGGCTCTGCCTGAAGATGCGGCTTTCAGCGCAGGCGAACCATCAGCATGACCTGCCGGGGACGCAAAGCTTGCCCCCCGCTCCGGATGCCACAGATGCTGACCGTCAAGCTCGATCCCTGCCGCCGCCGCAGACTGACCGGCAACAAACACCCACGCGATGCGCGGCAATGAAACGCGGCCATGAATGCTGGGTGTGCCGTCAGTGACCGTCAGCCGCGCTTGTTCGCCGGCGCTGAGCGTGACCGCCCCTTCTTGCTTTCGGTTGCCGGTGTTCAGGTCGTCGGCGAAGGAGACGGTCAAGCGGGGGTCTGTAGTCTGGAACCGTGCGATTGTCAGCGGCACCAGGTTGGTGTTGCGGAGCAGGAAGACGTGGTTGGTGTAGGCGCTGCCGCTTGCGGAAATGGATGCGGCGTGCGCGGCTTTGAGGCTATTGTCTTCCTGAACAGCGAGCGTGTAGACCGGGACGTGGGCTTGAGTCGTTGCCGCCGGCATGTTGGGCAGGCTGGCATGGTCTTCCGCAAGGGCGGCATCTGGCAAAAGGGCAACGCCAGGCGAGGAGAGCAAGAGCAGCCACAGACAGGAACTGTGAAGAAGGCGGTACTTGTTTGCATTGCGCTTTCGGAAGTATGGCATGAAAAAGTATGGCATGATTTGTTTCCTTATCTGCTTGCTTGCCTCGATCCTCAAGAAGTAACTATCAGTTTCGCGTAGAGACCGGCTACATTCGCGACTACGAGTTGTATCGCTTACTCGGCTTGTTCAGTCTGGGCTTGTTCAGTTTTCTAGCGAGAACCCTAGCTTAGGTCTGAGCCTTGGCCGTAGGTCTCGGTTGTAGGCGGTTCAACACCAAGAACCATCCAATAGCTATCATACCGCAAACAAACGGAATTATTGTGCTCACTTCGGGAACCGGAGAAGCGTCTTGAACTTGGGGTGCTTCCAAAAGAATGGGGGGACCACCGGCTTGTGGGGAGCGACTACTATCCGAACTAAAGGTTTGCAGTGTGGGCATTTGCCCAGTGATGTCCGTTGTGAGGAAAACATCGGATCCTACGGCATCCAAACCTAGCGTCGGCAGTTCAGAGCCGCCGCTATCGAGAACAGCGAAAGAAAATTGATCTGGGGAAGCGTTGAGGTTGGGGTCAAGATTGTTGGTAAGTGTGAGGTCAAAGCTAAGAAAGGCCCCTGGAATGAAGAACTGGTTGAAGTCGTTGAGGAAGCTACTGTCTTGAAGCGTAATTTGACCAGAGAGATTTCCCTGTACCCCCCCAGTGAGTACCGGGGAGCCGGAAGCGCTGCCGCCTGCCCCGAACATGAAGTTGCTTAAAACCGCTGTATTGTTACCGTCAGCGGGGTCTAACCCGCTGCCGTCGGTGAGCTGGAAGTCCAGTGAGAACGGCTGCGCTGGCTGCTGGATGAGAGGGGCTGTGTTCAGTGTGATCTGATAGGTTGTCTGCGCGTGGCTAAGAGAGGCAGTTAGGAACGCTGTGGCTGCTAAAAAGCCGGTGAGCCATCTAACCGCCTTGCGCTGATAGGCTGGGTTTCGCTGTGGGTTTCGATTTCTGTTTGTCAATTCTTACCTCTCTGAGTGTCTTGCTTTGATCTCATCATTTCCATTTTCAGCCTTATTTTCTGCATCATGCTTGCCTCCGGCATCATGTTATTACAGATCGCGGCTGCGATCTTTAGCGGACGCCAGGTCCCGCGACTACAAACGTGCTGTAGGTGATCGGGCTGTTGGTCGGATCACGGAACTGGAGGGTCAATGTCACCGATTGTCCAGGGGCAAGTAGTTCGGTGTTCATCACTGCAGTTAGAAACGGACTGCCAGGTGCCGGCGCATTGGTCGTGACGCCGCTGAGGTTCACCAGGCTTGCCTTGGGACTCAAACGACTGACAACGAGAGAAAGCGAGCCGGCGATTGCCTGGCCGCTGGTGTTCTTCAGCACGACCTGCTGGACATACTGCTGGGTGCCGGCGTTGTAGCGAAACCCGCTCCGCGTGATTGTCAGCGCGGAAGTGACATCGGCAACGGGCGGTGTCAGGAGAAACGCATGTGGCTCGCCGTTCAGGAGACCGGCACCCGCGATTTGGCCTTCGTCGGTGATCGTGCGGGCCTCCTGTAAAACCCAGCCGGTTCCACTAGGTGTGAGAGTGTTCAGGTCAGTGGTTTTGCCTGAAACGCTGAGGTAAGCATGGCGAGCTCCTGTTGGCAACTCGGCCATGCCGACAACTTGTCCGGCGGCGTTAATAGATAATGCATCGCTATATGTGCTTGAAAGCGGGTACAGGTCTTGAAGGTTCCCTTTACTAAATAAAAAAGCGTGCTGTTCCCCATTGGAGGTTAAAGAACTGCCTGCAATCTGCCCCGATGCATTTAAGCAGCGTGCGGTGCTATACTGCCCGCCTAGCGTTCCAAGATCCTTCATGACACCGCTCTGCCAGGAAAAAGCGTGATAATCGCCGCCAGGGATGTAGGAGAATCCTGCAATCTCTGTTGAGTTATTGATGGCTAGGGCCGTGCTATTATTTCCTCCGAGTGTCCCAAGATCCTTCATTGTGCCTGTTCCGGCCGCGCCTTGCTGCCACAGGAATGCATGGCGCAGTGTGTGGCCCGGCACGACGTAGGCGCAGCCGCACACTTGCCCGTTGTCGTTCAGGCCATAGGCAAAGCTCAGATCGCCGCCTAGCGTCCCAAGGTCCGACAGGGTGCCGCCAGCCCAGAGGGCTGCATGAATTTCTCCGCTACTCGCGGGGGCAGTTCCCGCGACTTGCTGACCGCTGTTGATGGCTAGGGCAGTTACAGATTTCCCGTTCAGCGTCAAGTGCGTCTGAGGCACGAACGGAATTGTTAGTTTGCTGACGGAACCATTACTAAGCGGGCCTAGATCGGTAATGCTATACTGCGTGGGGGCAGCAGCGATGCCCTGTGTGCAGTTGAGTGGCAGAAGTAGTAGCAGGCTAAATATGATGAGCGAAAGTAGGCAGCGTCTTCCACGTCGCTCTTGGCGTGCCGAGATCACTGTTGTTTCAGGTGGGGCAAGTTCATGTTTAAGCATTATCAACGATATATTTTTATTCACGAAATCAATCCAGTCTACAAGAAACCAATGTTGCTAATGGCTTTAACAAGACATTTGTGGTTGAGGCATGACCTGTCCTTGAATGCAGGTGAGTCTAGGGCGTCGAAGGAGAATTGATGTCAGGGTCCAGCAAGAAAGCATGTTCCTGGCCGTTGATCAACCCGTACCCCGTGATCTGGCTGTGGTTGTTGATGCCTGTGGCGGCTTCCAGCGTCCAGCCGGAAGTTGGCGAGATCAACGTGTTCAGGTCCGTCATCTTCCCATGCCACCAGACAAAAGCATGGTAGCCAGTGTTTGTGTAGGAAGTACCGACAATTTGGTCAAAAGTATTGGTGGCGTTTGCGGCAGAGTAAGAAAACCCACTGCTGGAAAGCGTTCCAAGATCATTGGCAACGAAGAGGACATATCCTGCCCACTGGCACGCATGTACATCGCCCGTGGCCGTATCGGACAAACCGACACAGGGAGTGCTGTAGGCATCACCACCCACAGGAACTAGATCTAGAGAGCCAAAAGCATAACTGAAAGTGCCTCCTGGAAGCACGCGCGTCTGGTCGTCCCTTAATCCCAGTCCAACGGTGGTTGTGCCGTTGGAGAGGCCTAAATCAGTTGCATTGTCTCCGTAGTCAACACTGTCTTCCAAGCTGGCAGACAGGAAATAACCTCCTGCCTGCTCGTCAACGGCCTGAAAAGTTTGACTATCGCACTTGAAGGCGTGATAAAGTTCGCTGGCATCCTGCATCTTGCCGTAGATGGTTCCCTCCGCATCGATGCCGTAAGCAGCGCTGAAGCTGCCGCCGAAAGCATGAAGGTCCGTCATCGTGCCTGTGTCCCAGAGGAAGGCATGAGGCTGCTGATTCTGATCATAAGAAGCGCCGACCACTAGGCCGTAAGGATTGATCGCGAACGCAGCGCTTTCCTGATTAGTGGCCGAGCCGGTTTGGTTTGCAGGCAGAGTGCCGAGGTCCGCCAAGGAGCTGGCTGCGCTGCTAGTGGCTGGGGTGTATAAGAAGGCGTGCATCAGGCCGGCACTGGTTTGTGCCTCGCCAACCACTTGCTCGGAGTCGTTGATCCCGTAGGCTTCGCTGGCATTGCCGCCGAGCGTGCCTAGGTCTGTGATCAGAAATCTCCCCACAGGGGATATCAAATATTCAAGAGGTTGTGGACCTCCAAGTGCTCCACCACGGTCTTCGGCTGCAGCGATTTGACCCTTGTCATTGATGCCAACTGGCGAAAGTTCAAGACCTTTGTGGTTATCTAACAGGTTACACGGCGTGAACTGACCAGTGACGGTGTTGTAAGTCAGCAGTATACCAAGGCCCTCACTGACTTCACCTACTATGTAGCCGCCCCCGAAGACGCCAACTATACTTCCATTGTTGTTGATGCCCGTCGGCTCAATAGTATAGTAACTGCTATTGGACGGTAAAAATGCAAGCGGCAGAGGCTGCATGAGAGAAGTAGGCGTCCAGACGAATCCAACACCCTGTTCTGGGAGCTGCTCCGCTCCAGCAGGTGCCCCGTCTAGCGTGCCAACAATCATCCCGTTGTTATTGATGTGCGTAGCAGCAGTACTGTCACCAGCACTACAACCAGGCAACAATCCCAAATACTGTCCGTTCTTGAAAGGCTGCCACGGCCCCGAGAAATAGCCATTGTTATAATAGCCTCCTGGATAACTGCCGTTGATCTCCACCGCACCAGTTCCTACTGTGTCTCCTTGATCGTTTATCCCGTAAGCTATGGGAAAGACACCGGTTGGGGTACCCACTGAGCCGTAGGAGTCGTCATAACTTGACTGGATACTCTGAGCACCACCAGCACTAAACAAAGCAGAAGCCCACGGATATCCTACCTCGAATCCACTAGCTTTAGCCTTCGCATCATAAAAAGAACTATATCCCACAGACTGGCCGCTGTTGTTGACGGCGTAGGCCACCCCACCTCCACCTCCTGGAGTCATGGCTGGCGCAAGATCAGTGAACTGTCCGGTGCCACCGTTTGGAGAGTTCGGGGTCCACATAAAAGGGTCCTGCCCAAAGCCGCCGAGGATAGGGCTAGCAATACCACCAACTATTGTACCATTGTCGTTAATTGCATGCGGTCTTGTGTCAATTACGTTTCCCTGAGCATCAACACCTGGATAGACAAACGAAGTAAAGGTTCCAGTTGATCCATTGCGCTTTGCAGGCGTCCAAAGAGTGATTTCGTCGTATCCGTTGGAAGAATTTTGTACTGTCGGTGTTTTGACATAATTGTCTGCGACGATTTGCCCGTAGTTGTTAATACCTATCGGTGTCAATCCTGCTAGGGAGTTCAGTGGAACATCATATCCTCCGTAATTGACAGGAGCAACTCCGGGGCCGATGAAGGTGACGGTGTACAACGGCGGCAGCGTGTCGCCGGTGTTGACAGCACTGCCAGTTGAAGAGGAAGTTGCCCTGGGCGAAATCGAACCATCGGTACGACCTGGTGGTGGCGCAAAGCTTGCCCCTCGGCCCGGATGCCACAGATGCTGACCATCAAGCTCGATCCCCGCTGCCGGCGCAGACTGCCCTGCAACAAACACCCATGCAATGCGTGGCACCGAGACGCGGCCATGAGTGCTGGGTGTGCCATCGGTGATCGTCAGCCGCAGTTGTGCGCCGGCGCTGAGCGTGAACGCCCCTTCTTGCTTTGAGTCGTTAGTGAAGGAAACAGTTAAGCGTGGGTCTGTTGTTTGGAACCGCTCGATGGTCAGCGGCACCGGGCTGGTGTTGCGGAGCAAGAAGACGTGGTCGGTGTAGGCGCTGCCGCTTCCGGTTGGGGAGACGGATGCGGCGTGCGCGGCTTTGAGCCTTATGTCCTCCTGAACAGCCAGCGTGTAGATCGGAGCGCGGGCTTGAACTGCCGGCGTGTTGGGCATGCTGGCGTGGTCTTCCGCAAGGGCAACACTCGGCAAGATAAGCAGGAACAGCCACAGACAGGAACTGTGAGGAAGGCGAGACTTGTTTGTGTTACGCTTTTGGAAGTATGGCATTATTTGTTCCCTTGTCCTGACTCTTATCTCGGTTCTCAAAGAGTAGCTGTCAGTTTACTTAGTCGTTGCCGTCGTACAGGAAGAAGCTCTGGCCCGCTATGTATGTAGTTATTTTACTCGCAGTCGGTTGCTAACCACAAAATCTCCGCTAAAGTTCTCCACGTCGGATTTCTAGGAAAGACTTCATCTTGATTGGCGTATAGTCCAGGTAGACTGTGAGCTGCTCCCGAAACAGCTTCCAGAAAGGCTTCAAGATTATTATTTCGCCCCCATTCATTTGGGTTTTGCTGATATTGCTCAGTGAGTTCCTGTGCGAAGTCAGCAAAATCTTCTAGCGAGGCGATTGCTCTTACTTGTTTATGTAGTGAGTTCATTAGTGTTCCAATTTTAGTTCGTATCTGGATGGATAGTCCTCGCTGAATAGTCGGAAACGTGAGGCTTTATAAAACTGTTTTAGGGTAAACCACATCAGCCATGCCATTTCATCCAGTTGTCCTCGCGGTACTGATATTCTTCAGGGTGCCACACTTTCAGCCAAGCCATAAATCTATTCTCTGTCCAACAGCCACTTCCATATTGCCAGTATCCATACTGGTTCATATATAAGTCAGCAAAATTAAAAATTTCAAGTGCGGCACCTGCCCCTTTTACTCGCTCTCCTATCTTACTGAACCTCTCTAACACACCCTTGATGAGCTGACCTTTTGCAGGTTTTGGTTCAATGAAAACTCCACCATAAGGTGTATCGTAATGTTTCGGCCAAAGAGCGTCTACTTCGTCCTGAGTAGCCCATCGATACGGGACCGCTTTTTTGGCTTGATGAAACGCTACGACCCTTCTGTTATCTAATGTAAAGATTTTCCCCTGATATTTCACTAACCGAACAGGATCATCGTCAAACTGTTTGACCAATTGGCCTGACCGATCATTTCTCAAACCATTAGCCATTTCTGTGACAGTTTTAAAGGACTTAGCACCAGATGTCGGCGGTTTTCCACTCAAAGGTTCGCTGTAGAACCTTTGAGTGAAGGATATCTCATTTGTATCCATCCGACCTATTGCCGCACCACTTGTCGCCCCCCCATGTGCAGTCGGAATCTTGGGATCAGTTCCGTCAGGATCACTTTCGTTGACGGGATTGTTGCCGACAAAGCCGTAGAGGTTGATGCCCCCGTTGTAGCCGATCGGGTCCCTCGTCACGAACCGCCCCCGCCCGCTGTCATAGTAGCGGTGCGTTAGAAGCTGCATCCCCGTCTCCGGGTCCCCGTAGTAGCCGTGCTGCCCTCCAAAGCCCAACGGATCCTGGTAGGCTAGAGGCCCGCCGGCCAGCGCATCTATGTCTCCAAGCTTCGCCCCGTACCCGTCGTAGACCGCCGTGTCCAACGCCCGTGTCTGCCCGTTGTTCTGGCTCTGGCGCTGCACCAGGTTCCCCTGCGGGTCGAACGTGTAGACCAAGTACTGCCCGTCCAGGTGCGAGGGAGCTGCAAGCGGGCTGCCAACGGGGTAGTAGCGGGAGCGCCATCCGTCCGCCCCGTAACCGTTGCCGGCCAGGATGCTGCCGCTTTGCCCAAGCTCCACCACCGGCGTGTCCCCGTCGTACAGGAAGAAGCTCTGGCCCGCGCTGCCCGTCTTGCTGGAACGCAGCCCATCTCCGTCATATGTCGCCGCGAAGTTCATCCCGGAGATGGCTGTCAGCCGGTTCTCCACGTCGAAGCTGAACTGGCTGCCCCCAGCGTAGGTCGTCGGGTTGCCGTTGCCGTCGTAGGTCAGGTCGGAAAACTGGTTGTCCAGGTTGAAGCCGAACGAGGCCGCCGAGGACTGACCTGGTGTACGCGAAGTCGTCGGATTACCAGCCAGATCGTAGCCAAACGTGTAGGCGTAGTTGTCGCCGTAGTTACCGGCGGAGGTGCTCGTCTCCCCGATCATCTCGTCGCGAGCATTGTAGACATAAGCCAGAGTCCGCGTTCCATCCGGCGCTTTGCCCACCAAAGGCAGACCAACCTTCGCCCCGAGCCGGTTGCCGGCAGCATCGTAGGTCATCCCCGTGAAGCTGGACAGCAGTGTGTTGTCCGGCAGCGAGAAGTTCCGCAGTGTTGTCAGCTGCCCGCGTCCATCGTAGGAGTATAGCGTCTGGGTGCGCGGCCCCTGCGAGCGGCTCAGCCAGCCATTCGCCGCATACGAGTGACTGGTAAACCCGCCCGTCCAGGGGAAAGTCGTCTGGGTCAGACGCCCTATTCCGTCGTACTGGTAGCCGTACTTGCCGAGCGGCGTGGTCATCTGCTGGCGACTGCCGTCCGCATAGTAGCCGTAAACGATCTGCTGGTTTTGCGGCCCGCCCAGGAAGTTTGTCGTCACGGTGAGCGGATCATCCAGGTCATCGTAGGAGATCGTCTTGGACCCCGCCGCATCCGTCGTGCCGATGACCCGTCCGAAGTTGTCGTAGGCGTAAGTCACATCCGGCAGCTGGCCGCCTGGGTAGTGGATGGCTGTCAGCAAGCTGGCAGGATCATTGTACTGGTAATCTGTTTCGACGTTGTTGCCATCGAAGCGCTGAGTCAGGTTTCCATCAGGGTCGTAAATGTAGCTTGTAATGTCGAAGCCCGTGGCGCTATTTTGACGCGGATACAGCACGGCGCTCAGGTTGCCTACGGCATCGTATTGATAATACGTTTTCTGGCCCAGTCCATCCGCTACGCTTGTTGTGCGGTAAAGACTGTCATAGGTGTAAGTCGCGACCGTTCCCTTCAAGTCAGCCACTGATTTCAGTTCTCCGGCAGGGCCGTAAGTGTAGGTTGCCTGCCGGAAAGGCGCACTCATCACACTTGCGCCTTCCGGATACAGGGAAACGCTAGTGACAGGGCCGCCAGGATACTGGTAGCTGTAGTGCGTGAAGGCGCGTGCCGCCGGTGTAGCGAGGTTGGTTGGTGGATAAGTAACCGTGTCGACCTGGTCGGCATTGTTGTAACTGATGTCCGTCTCGTTGCCCAGAGCGTCCAGCGTCGCCATTTGCCGGCCCCGACCATCCCACTCGAAGTAAGTCGAGGTTGTGTCCGGCCCCCCGGTTACCGTAACAGACACCGGCTCACCTAACCGTTCGGGTTGACTATACACCGTGTCACCAATATGAGTGACAGGGTTCCCGTTAACAATGTCGAAGCTGGTGTAGTTGTAGGTTGTAACCGTTTGGCTTGCGGCATTGTTTCCAGGGCCTGTCACCGTCAGCAGATTACCCAGAGCATCGTAGGTGAAACTTGTCGTGACCGTCGCGCTTCCGCCCAGTGATCCCGGTGCGGGGGAAACAATAGCTTGAAGCAAGCCGTTAGGATAGTAAGTGTAGGTTTCCGCTCCCAGACTTTTGCCACCTTGCGAAACTTGGGCGCTTTTCAGGTCACCGAGCGCAGAGTAGGAGTAGTCATAGCCGAGTGTTGCCGTTGTTCCACGCGGATCCAGGATTTGAATCAGCTGCCCGAAGGGCTGACTACTGTCATAAGTCAGCGACGAGATCTGCTTGTTGCGGTTGACCAGCGTCGTCGGCAAAAGAGGATGCCCGAGGTCTTGGTAGGCAGTCACATCGCTGTAGCCGTTGGCGTCGGTCGTGCCTGTATCCAAAATAGACGAACCCAGTGTGAAGTTTTGAGACCACTGCTGGGTCAGCCCCGTCGGATTGGCCGCGCTGACCTGGCTCGGATCATAAGTTGCAACCTGGGTGCTGTCGCCGCTGGCTGCCGTTCCCCCGTTGTAGGAGTAGACGCTCTGATAGCCATCGGCGTCCTGATGTTGGTGGACCCGCCCATTTGCATCGTAAGTGATTACTGTACCACTCATTCGTGTATTCGCCGGATCCGTGGGATCGAGAGACTGCACTGAGCTGAGAAGGCCGCCGGGGGCCTGATAGTCATACTGCCAAGCTGGCATCCCCACCGTTTGCAGCGGAGCAACTTGCGAAACATTGGTAAGCTGGGTTGTGCCGTTGACAGAAGCGAAGTTGTAGGAAACCTGCCGCTGGTCCGCCGCCGCCGCTGGCGAGGCATCCTGAACGGAAGCAAGGTATGCTCCGTTGTAGGTGAAACTGAGGAGCGTCGTCGCGGCGTCATTGACAATGGCCTGCACGCGGTTCGATGCGTCGTACTGGACCGTCACGCTGCGGCCGCTCGGCACAGTGGGACCGGCTACCTCAGAGATCTTTGTCAGCAGATACAGGTTTGGGTTGCCGCTGCTAGGCGTGAAGACGTTTTGGGAACGGTCCGGGAACATCACCGTCAGCGACTGCCACTGCCCCGCGACGGATGAAGGGACGCCGCTCACTATATACGGCGCACCGTGTCCAGGAGCGGAAAATCTCCCTGTTGCATTCCCGCTGCCATCTCGCAGTGGGGACCAGGCTTCCGTAGAGCCGTTCGGGTAAGTAACGGTCAGCGGCGGCCAAGCAGCGGCATTGGTATATGTCATCTGCACAGTGATGTCATAATTGTGCATCCATCCGGGCGCTAGGCCCGGCGATCCGTAGCCTGCTGCTGCTTGTTTGCTGCGGTACATGCGCTCAAAGGAAACGCTAGGACCAACCGGGTTATAGGCATCGATGTCCGGACCGGGATCCTCCTCCTGTACGCCCGAGGCAAGATTTACGCCATCCTCAGTCGGCTCCGAATCCGCCGCCCAAGGCGGAGCCGGATTATCCGAAACTGGGCTGCTCGGTAGCGGCGTGAGCTGGATCGCATTGATTAGCGCGCTGCTTATGACTCCTGTAAAGTTTAAAGTCAGTTGCCCGTTTCCGACTCCGATGGGAATGCTCTGAATAGTTGCCTTGTTAGCAGCGCCAGCGGCCTGAATGATGTCGAAGTTCGTGAGTGCAGGAAGACCATTTGCCGTAACACTGAAGACGCGCTGACCCGTGGACGTATACTGCGTTTCGGCAAACAACAGGTTCAGCATGTAGCCGCCATTTGCCACTGGCAGCGTGTAGCTGAAGCTTGTTCCTGTGCGCTGGGTGCGGTAAAGGGCTGGATCATTCGTATTGGAGATGGCAGCGCTGACAGAGCCGCTTGTTCCACCGAAATATCCCTCATCTGCCTGCCAGAGTGCTCCAGTGCTGTCCGTGTAGACAGGACCGCCGGAGTTTACACGCAGGCCAGTCGCGAGCCCTGACGGGGTAGCGCTGACAGGGCTGGAGAGCGCCGACTCGCCGCCGGGAGCGACTGCGGAAACAACGTAGTAATAAACGGTGCCGTTTTGCACCTGCGTATCAAGAAACCGAGTACCAGGGCCATGGCGGATGATAGTGTATCCATTGCCGCTTGCCGTAGAACGTCTGAGGTTATACGTTGCGGCTCCGGGGACACTGCTCCACAGGAGAAGCACCTGTGCGTTACCAGAGACAGCCGCCAGTCCTTGCGGCACCGCGGGCGGGCCAGGCTGCGCGCTGGCTTCATTGGAAGGTGTGCTTTCCCCGGCCGGGTTAAGAGCAGTTACGTAATAATAGTAGAGTGTGCCAGGAATGGTGGTGCTGTCGGTGAAAGTGGGCCCGGTTCCCGTCGGGGAAAACTTCAATGTTTCCGCGCCACTAGCCGTTCCGCGATAAATATTGTAGCTGGCAGCACCTGCGGACTGCGTCCATGCCAGCGTGACCTGAGCCGCTCCAGGAGTGGCAGTTAAGTGTGTCGGGGCAGGCGCGATAGGTTCGGGAATGGCATTCGCCTCGGGAGACAGACCGCTTTCCGAACCGGTAGGTCCTACCGCCGTAACTTTGTAGTAATACGCCGTGCCATTAGTCAGGCCCGTATCCGGGTAGGCCGTTGTCGCGAGATTGGTCTTGTAAGGGGTTGTGCCCTCGGTGCCCGCCGCCATGCTTCGGTACAGATTATATGTCGCTGCACCTGCCGAACTAGGCCAAGACAAAGCGATCTGCTGGTTTCCGGCGCGGGCACTTAGGCTTGAGGGGGCCGCAGGCGGAACCTGGGGCGTAGCGCTGACCTCGTCGGACTTGTCGATCCGGCTGTTAAGAGCAGTGGCTGCGACCTGGTAATAGTAGGTCGTGCCGTTGATCACTGCAGTATCGTTGTAACTGAGGCTGCCAAGGTTGGATTGGTACGGCGTCGTTCCTTCTCGGTTGGACGTTGTCGCGCGGTACAAGTTATAGCCTGCAGCCCCTGGCACGGCCGTCCAAGTCAATGCGACCTGGGCATTGCTGGTCTTCTCTGACAATTGCGGCGGAGAGGCGGCAAGTGGTGTTCCGCCAACTTCAGCGCTTCGGAGGCTCTCACCAGTGGGATTGACAGCCGAAACTTGGTAGTAATAAGTTTGCGTGTTGGTGAGGCCCAGATCCGTAAAGCTGCTGCTGCTCAGACCAAACTGGTAAGGCGTCGTACCTTCTCCTCCTGGCGTCGTCGCCCGGTAGAGATTGTAGCTGACGGCGCTGATAGGAGTAGACCAGGAAAGGGATGCCTGCCCATCCTCTGCCAAAACGCTGAGCATGGGAGCCGCCGGAACAGTTGTTAGGGTAATTGTGTTCGACGAAAATGTTATGCCTGACGGAAAGTTCGCGACGGCAGTATAACTGTATATATTGTTGGCAAGCCCGCTGTCTGTCACTGTGTACGGACTGCCACCATTTTCAGCAACTGTTGCAATCAGTATCTGGGAGGTGGATGTTGTACCTCGGTACACGCTGTAACTGATGGCACCAGGGGATCCAATTAAATGCAGCACTGCGGTGACGCCGCTAATTGTACCACTCAGAACCGGTACAGAAGTAACTTTAACTAAGGCAGTTCCACTAATGCTGCCGCTCGTGGCCCGTACCGTCGCACTTCCAACTGTGGAACCAGAGGCGTAATAGCCTTGATAGTTAATATACCCAACACCGCCGCTGTCTATTGACCAAGTAATAGCTGGCTGCGTGGAAAGAGGATTGCCGTTCTGGTCTTTGGCTATTGCTGTGAACTGCGGCATGCCGCTTACACTTATCGCCAGCAAAGCGGTAGCTGGGGAAACCGTGATGCTGGTCAGAACAGGGGTTGCCTGCACAGTAACTGTTGCAGATCCACTGATACTGCCGCTAGTAGCATGAATGCTTGCGTTACCAACCGCTGGTCCTGCGGAATACAGACCGGATGTGCTAATTGTTCCAACACCCCCGCTGGTGACGGACCATGTGAAGGTCGGCTGGGTCGTCAGCACCGTGCCGAACTGATCGTTGGCAGTCGCAGTGAACTGCTGCGTTCCGCCCGTGTTCAGCGTTGGCGACGCAGGTAGGACGGCGATGATCTTGAGTGTCTGGCTGACCGTCACCGTCACGGAGCTGGTTGCGGTTAATCCACCGGCATCTTTAATTGTGACTTGGAAGCCGTAGGTGCCTGCCTTTGCGAAAGTCGCAGTCACGTTCTTGGCAGCGTTCGTGCCGTTGGCGGAGAAAGAAACAGCGGCTGGCGGCGTTCCAGTCGTGGTCCAGATGTATGTCAGGTTGCTTTCGCCGCCATCATCCGCGCCTAACACAGACAAAGCGGTGGTTGTTCCCGTCACAGACGCAGGAGTGGCGGAAGCCGCTGTCGCTACTGTAGGCGCGGCATTTGTCACTGTCACCCCTGCCGTTCCGCTGATGCTGCCGCTCGTAGCTTTGACGCTCGCGCTTCCAGTGGTTGTCCCACTAGAGTAGAGACCTGTGCTGCTGACCGTGCCGACGCCTCCACTTGCAACAGACCATGTGAAGGCTGGCTGCGGCGACAACGCGTTGCCGTTCTGATCTTTGGCGGTTGCGGTGAACTGCTGCATTCCGTTCAGGTTCAGGCTGGCACTGGCAGGTAAAATGGCAATGCTGGTCAGCGTCGGCACGGCGGTCAGCGTGAAATAATCCAGATTACCGGGAGAGTTGTCCATCACGACACGCATCCACAAGGGGCCGGCGGGCAGACTGATCCCTGCCACGGACACCGGCTGGCAGTAAGGGTTGGAGGTGTAGGTGTTCAGGGACGTGAACTCCGCGCTCGTCACCACGCCCGCACCGCCGACCTGTCCTACTGGTCCAAACTCCAAGTGGAACGTGCCGCCTCCCGAGTTGCTGCCTACATAAGCCGTAGGAACAAAGACCCCCGCCTTTGCCACGTTAATCGTATAGCCGTCCCATTCCCCGCCCGCCGTCCAGCCGACCGCATAGCCGTTGGAATTGCTGCTGCCGGAATATACGCCGATGTTGTCAAAGCGGTAAGCTGTCTGGCCGCCGTTGTTGACGTCATGGTAGGCGACGCCTTCACCGCCCTTGTCGTAGTTCTCCGCTTCCACACTTGTTGTGCCGGTGGACGCAATGGTCACCGCAGATCCGTTGTAAGGAGACAAGACTGCTGCCGTGAGAACTTCAATGCCGCTGATTTTGGCGTTGTTCACCGAACCATTTATAAAGGCAACCGTAATGTTGCCGCTGGCGTCAGCAGTCGCCGGGAACGCTCTGACAATAGCGATATGCGCCCCGCCGGCGGCTGCGAAGATATCGAAGTTGGTCAGCACCTGGGTGCCGTTAATGGCGACGTTAAAGATGCGCTGGTTTGGGCTGGAAACGGACATCTCGGCAAAGTGCAAGCGAACACTGTAAGTGGTTCCGGGAGTGAAGCCTGGCAGGACATAAGTGGAGTTTCCCCAGCGCTCACTTTGGTAGACGGATTGGGGGGCGGGATTGCTGACGCCGCTGGTATTGACAGCCGTGCCGGTGCCATAGCTGTAAGCGTTGCCGCTGGTGTAGTCGGTGTCGGCTATATACGGGCTGGCAGCCCCACTGCCGCAACTAATTGCCAGAAGCTGGGTTTGAGAAGTTTGGGCAGAAACCGGGGCGGCAAAATGCAGTGGTGCCAGTAAGAGGATAAGCAATAAGCAGCGCTGCAAGAGGTAGCAAACCCGAGCAGGACACAGGGCAGAAAGCATCTCGATCTCCTTCGCGGAAACGTCTACTGAACGAGGCAGGCAGATCCGAACTATGGGTCACGCAATAGCCTTCCGCCGTTACTTGCTGGAAGAAAGCATTGTGTCTAAGAACACAACTATTCTAATTCTTATTTTAACCTAAGTTGTGTTTCTAGTTTCTGTCGCTTTATCTGAATATTATCTTGCTCGCTTTATCTGAATATTATCTTGCTCGCTTTATCTGAATATTATCTTGCTCGCTTTGTGCCTGACGGGCCTCTGGTATAGTGGAAGTACCACCCACCACTTGCCAGAAAGACCCGCCATGCACAGCCAAGTTCGCCAAATCATCGCGATTTACTGCTTTTGCGACGATTTTTTACAAAGCCGAAAGCACAAAGATGTGCCGCAAGCCAAATTAACTACCGCCGAAGTGATGACGCTTTCTTTGGTCGCCGTCACGCTCTTTAACGGCAACCAAGACCGCTGCCGCTGCTTTTTTGTCGAACACGGCTACATCAAGAAACTGTCGCGCAGCCAGTTCAACCGCAGGCTGCATCAGGTTCCTGAAGTTCTCTGGCAGTCCGTGTTTGACGTACTGGCCGAAGTGCACCAAGACGCTAACGAAAGCCAGCATTATGCAGTAGATAGCCTGCCCGTTGTGGTCTGCGACAACATCCGCATCAGCCGCAGCCGCTTGTATCCACGCCGCAGATGGGGCGAGGCGTTCCGAGGCTTCATCGCCAGCAAGAAGCGCTACTTCTACGGCCTGCGTGTGCATTTGGTAGTAACAACAAGCGGCCTGCCTGTGGAAGTCATGCTCGCCCCTGGTGCGGAAGCCGACATCTCGGCTTTTCGCCGCTTGCAGTTAGGGCTGCCGCCTGAAGCTCATGTCTTTGCGGATGCCGCGTATCTTGACCAGCATGAAGAAGCACTGCTGGCGGATCATGAAGAAGCACTGCTGGCGGATGCGGGACTGCGGCTGGTCGTTCCGCGCCGCAAGAACAGCAAAACGCCGCTGCCGCCCTGGATGAGCTACATCGCCAAACACGAGCGCAAGCGCATCGAAACGGTGTTCAGCCAGATCACGGCAGCATTAGGACGTCAGGTTCATGCCGTCACGCCGCGCGGCTTCGAGTTGAAGACCTTTCTGACCGTGCTGGCCTACACTTTGACCGCAACGCTTTAGAAACACAACTTAGGTTATTTTACGATCTTTGCTGGCGCTAAAGGGGCGGATTAAGTGTGTAGTGCAACGGCGCGATAGCCGATCAACCATACACTTGGCGGCGAATGATCAATTCTAACACAGCTTTGGGAGGCTGTCAAGAGAAGAGCAAATTATTTTCCACTCTTTTTTCACTTTTCTCAGGTGCAGCAGAATAAAGGGGAATAAAAAGCAATGGGGTTGAACTTCTATTTGGTTGAACTTCTATGGGGCGGGGCTTTCCACGGCGGCGGCTTCGGCTTCTTGTTCGGTGCGCGGAGCAGGCCTGCCGGGCTTGGACATGAACGGGCGCTCGAAGACACGGTGAAACAGATAAGCCGCCCCCACCGTGATCACCAGGTCAAGCACGATAACAACCAAAGCCTGATGAACGGGAAGATGGGCAAGCAGAAAATTCCTGATCCGGTAAATGATAAGGATGTGGATGGGGTAGACGCTGTAGCCGATGGTCCCCACAAAAACCAGGGGCGGCCAGGACAGCAGGGTAATCGGCAGGCTGCGTTCCTGTCGCATCGCTTTGCGGCTGAGCATCACCAAAGCAAATGCCGCCGCTGCTCCGGCAGCAGTATCAATGATCGGCAGATGCGGGACATACAGCACGCTTTCCCCAGCAGAGGTGACCGGCCAGTGGTGCAGCATCATTGCCAGGCAGGCTAGCGAAGCCCAGAACAAGGCTGGAACCAGCCATTGAGGCGGTTGCGCTGAGTCTATCCGGCTGCCGCGAACTGCGAAGTCAGTCGCCGCCATGCCCATCCCAAACAGAAAAACGTACCAGGGACAGGACAGGGGCAGGTAGAGCGAAGGATAAACCGCACTTAAAATCCCTGTCAAGCCATAGCCGATGACGGCGCTGACCAGCAGCACTGCCCGCGAGCCGAAGCGCAGCCAGAGCCAGACAAACACGGGAAACAGGAAATAAATCTTCCATTCCAGCGCCACGCTCCATAGCGGGCTGTCCAGTACGTTGCAGCTTTGCACCAGGTCTTGCAGCAGCAGCAGGTTAAAGAGAACCGTCTTGAAAGACGGCAAAGTTCCGTGGGCAACCCCGTGAGCGACAGTGATGGCGAGGCCAAACGCGATGGCCGCATAAAGAGGAGGCAGTATCCGCCGGGCGCGGCTCTTGTAGAAGGTTTGCCACCCGCCCCGGAGCGACCGGGAACGGGATACCGGCAGCATCAGGCAGGCCCCGGACAAGACGATGAACACATCTACCGCCAGGTGGCCGTAGAGAAGCCAGTTTGTGGCAAGGCCCCGCAGGCCGGAAAGGGCAGTCTCCGTATAAGCTCGCCACAGATGATGGCGACCACGAACAAAGCCGCCAAGCCGCGTACACCATCTAAATAGTCGAGACGAGGCCGAATTGGGCTGGCTGCGACATCACTGTGCAGCGTCGTGGTTGCTTGCATATGCTCTGTCCTGCAAAAATCATGCCAACTTTCCCAGGTTCCGCAGTTTCTTGTCAGCGACTGCACCAGAATTTGCCGCAAGTGTTGCAGTATGCTGACAAATAGACTTCTGAAATGCTGGATTCCAGACGCATTTTTCCGGGATCTGCAACAAAGCTCATCAGAAATGTTGCGCCAACAAGAGACCGTTTCTTCCCAATTTCCCGATTCTCAAAAACGAAGATATTTGCAAAACGCTGGGTATCAGCCGGGCAACCTTGTATCGTTACACAGGCGACAGATCCAAATAGTCAGTTTAAGACAACTATAGTATCGGCAGTCATTATTGTGTCGGAAGGAATTTGCGCGAGATTACCCACGTATCGAACCGGCTCGCTATTCTCACTCCACGCGGTAAACCATGGTATGCTAAAATGGTGAAATCACCGCTTGCCCATATACAGAGGCAAGCACATACTGCTATCAGTAAGGTTTAAAAGAATATGGCAGAGATAGAAATGGTCAACAGAACACCACAGAGAGTGCCGACAGCGCCCAGCGTAAAAAGGGCTACAATCAAGCCGCAGATGATGTTAGAGATAGCGCTGGAATCACCAGTCATTGAACCAGTGCCAAGCATTGAACCAGTGCCGAGCTTCGAGCCTGTTACGACAGGTTTTCAACTGCAATATCAGCACCCAAACGGGCGGATTTACCAGGGCAATTCGATTGATTGGCTTACTTCACTCCCCACCGCCAGTGCTGATCTTGTTTTCGCGGATCCGCCCTATAACATCAAAAAAGCCGATTGGGATACCTTTGAGAACCAAGAGGAGTACATCAAATGGTCTATCCAGTGGATCGAGCAAGCCTCACGCATTTTAAAGCCCGCCGGCTCACTTTACGTGTGCGGATTTTCTGAAATCCTTGCAGATCTGAAGCACCCTGCTTCAAAGTATTTTAAGCATTGTCGGTGGCTCATATGGCATTATAAGAACAAAGGCAATCTGGGCAGCGATTGGGGCCGGTCCCATGAAAGCATCATTCATTTTAGGAAGACCGACACCACAAAGCTTAATATTGATGATGTCCGGACCCCCTATGGAGCGCATACGCTGAAATATCCAGCCCACCCACAGGCGGATACAAGCATCTTCGGGCAGGGCGCACCCAAAGAACGAGACGACTGGACGCCTCATCCTAAAGGTGCGAAGCCCAAAGACGTGATCGATATTCCGACCACCTGTAACGGCATGGGCGAAAAAACCCCCCACCCCACGCAGAAGCCTGAAGAACTGCTGCGCAAGTTTGTATTGGCCTCTTCGAATGAGGGTGACTTGATCTTGGACCCGTTTTCCGGCTCAGGAACCACCGCTGTTGTTGCCGAACAATTACAGCGGCGTTGGATGGCTTGTGATCTAGATTCCACTTACAACGAATGGGCAATAGATCGGCTGCAAAACGTCCAGCGCATGACGAAAGACGAGTGGATCGCCTATGACCGAAAGACAGCCGAGCGAAGGGAGTCTATACGATGACGCTTTCTGATCTAGTAAGCCACGCCACCGACAAAGAGCGGTTTCACACACTCACGGACTATATTGATTTTTGCAGCCAGTATCTTGAATATATCGAAAATGGATTGCAAGCCCGGATCGTATCGCAGAATGAAACGCATTATGAGTTTTTCCAATACCGGGAAGAAGGCAGCTATAACATAACCCGTCCGGTCAATTCCCGGCTCATGTATAGTGCGGAGAGCTTTCCAGAAGCCGCTCAGCAGTTCCGCCAGACCATAGAGCAGTTGAAAGATGCGCAGAGTCCGCCAGACGAGCTACGCGAGAATATGCTCCGGACCATCTACACGCTTCAACAGAGTATCGGCGCGGCGCTTGACGGCTTGCCCGCCGGTATGTCAAACCAAGCCCGGAAGGTAAATGGGGATCTTTTCGAGCGGCTTATCTGCTTGCTCATTGCCTCGCTTGACGTGGATTGCGTTGCTGGGACTGTGCAGGTTCCAGTGAAAGATGCGGAAGGGACTGAGCTTTTCAAAGCCAGCTATCAGCATGATTTGCTGATGAGCAAAAATGGGGAGCTGAAAATTATAGGTTCCGTGAAAACTTCAAGCAAAGACCGGATCGACAAGGTTTTTATGGACAAGTTTCTCTACAGCCGCCTCACCGAGACCGCTCTCCCTCACATTGCTATTTTCCTTAATGACGTTCAGCGCAAGAAAACTAAGCGAGTGAATGAATACGGCGTAAGCGCTACTTTCTTACCCGGCCACTTCAAGGCATATGCAATCAAGCTCAACCCACTGGATGGGGTTTACTATTGTGATATTCGTCCCAATATGGTTTCGGACGCTATGCTTTCACAGTACATTAAAACCATTGATCACTTCTTCTATGCGGACTTGTGGGAGCTACTAGATCGTAAAGGCCAAGCGCTGGATGAGGTTGCGATCCAGGAAGACGAGAGCATCTCAGATTTCGAGGCTAAATAATCCGTTCAATAGTGTTTTTCTGATGCTTTGTTGAGTTAAGTGAATCCGTTACCGTAACCAGTAAAATAAAAGTTGGATCAGCAAGGACACCAACGAAGGACAACTTCATTGCGGAACCGTCGAGTTAGGCCACTGGCGGTATAAATAGCTCGCCTCTATATTTGATGACGTTATGAAGTGAGTTCTGAAGAAAGCTATTCTATGGCCAGTTTTTCGGGGTTGAGATCTCGGTCCCAATCCCAAAACTCAAGTACACCCTGCCCGGTAAAGAACTGCCGAAACCTCACCAGCCGCTGCCCCTGGGTGTCAAACTTTTTCAAGGAGAAGCCAATGCGCTTCAACTTTTCACGCTCCGTTTCTTCCTGGGCCAAAAAGCTTGCAAAGGCATCAGGCTGGCTTTGTGGCATCAGAGATAGTATATCCTCCAGATAAGCCTCATACGCGGTACGGAAGGCTTCTGCATGGTTGATCCGTGCTTGCTGCCGGACCGCCTGCTGCGAGCGTGCTTGCTTGTCCTGCTCTCGCTGATGCGCCGCGTCATATCCTTTCGGCGGACCGTATTCGCTGCGGATCGCATCGTAGAGGTACGCTCCTTTGCCGTTGCGGTACACAAACTCGCCACGCGTGGCCAGAGCGTCCAGATAAGGCATGTAGAGATCTAAATGCAGCCAGCAAACTTCGGGCTTTTCCACAGCGAGCTTTTGCGCCGCTGTCCGCCCTACCCCCTGTGCGACCAGCGCTGCGACAAGCACCCCTTCCGGTCCGACATCGGTCCCAGTTTCGACTTCCGTGTCAATTCTCGTGCCGATACCCGTAGCATTGTCGTCAGCAGCCAGATATGGCTGGGAACCCGCTCTTCTAGCCTGGTCCGGGGCCGGTAGGGCCGGAGCCTCAGAAAATGCCAGAGGGAGCGTCCTAGGCCGTTCAGGGGGCTTTGTAAGGCGCTGCACGGCTCGGTTGCCCCCGCCCATGAACGCGCGATATTCCGCTGCCGCATTTGGACCAGGCGTGTAGTACATGATCCAGTCAGGCTGACCCTCTGCATCCGTAGCCTCTTCATATTCAATCTTGGCAATGTACCCGGCCCTCAGGTGCGGTAGGTGAACCTTGTACATCTGCTTCTTGACATGGTCCCAGTCCAGATAACGGGTCTGGGTCGAAAGCAGGCAGTACTCGGCATAGGACAGCTTGGCACGCGGATTGTTATAGCGAAGCGCCGCATAAACCTGGTAGCTGACCACTTCGTAGAAGCGCTGGGCGGACGGTGGCAACGATTTAAGGTAATCATAGTCAAGGGGGCGCATCACGGCCTGAGCAAGAACGTCGCGGTAGACATCGGCCAGGATCAAATAGACGGCGTCAGCCTTTCGCCCATCGGGTAAGCTTTCCCCGGTGAAAATGACGCTGTAGCGGGTGAAGGCCGCTTCCAGGCTGCGCTCTGACTGACCGGCAGTCCCAGCCTTGGGGTCCTTTGTTTTATAGGTGATCTTGGCATTGATGAACGCGCTAGCGTTTTGCAGAAGCGCGCGCTTGACGGACTGCACGCTTTCTCCCCCTTCGCTGTTGCCTAGTTCCCGGCAGATGTCGCGCAGGCTGCCAAGCTTGATCACGTTCCCGAGTGCTCCCCCACCCCGCTCAATCGCCTCCTCGATGCGGCGATTGACGATGATCGTGTCAAGCTTGTAGGCGAGCGGACCGGGCTGTCCATACTTGCTGTTGTAGGAGACCTCCCAGAGAAGCGCTGTCGCATTGTCCATGCCGATTTTCTGAATATCGATCGTGATCTCACCTTTTTTGGCGAGCCGATGAATCGGGTATCGTGACAGCGCGGTTTCCGTGCGGATGGCGGTCAGGGCATCTAGGCTGATTGGTTCATCAGGTGGCGGCATGAGTACTTTCGCGACAACGCTTCAGCAACAACAGCAAGGCTGCTCTGTTGTCGTTGTTTGTCTAAAAGAGTCTAAGAGAGTCGAGCCAGCAAATTTGCGAGAAATCAACGCTTTTCTCGATGGGAACACGGGCCTAATGCACCAAGTGCTGTCTCCCGAAAGTACGCAATCTGTCTCCTCAAACTGCGCGCATCGTCTCCCTAATCTACGCATTTTGTCTCCCCAAAGTGCGCATCAAAGGAATGCGTCTCCTCAATCTACGCGGCCAGGGATTGCCATAGCCGGAAATATCACGATTAATCGTGTTTACGTAAAAGCACATTCAAGGTTTTACGACTAATCGTAATTACTCCTCATCCTCTACTCCGTCTGGGAAATGCTGTTCCAGAAGACGGCGTACTTCGTCTGCAATTTTGATCTCGCGCTGAGCACAGTGGATCTTGATGCGGCGGTGCAGGCTGGCTGAGACGTCAATGGTCAGCCGCTTCATTGTTTCGTTCCGGGACGGCTCCTCCGGCTGGGGAGCGGATAGGGTGGGGCGCGAATTGACCCAATCATCGGCCGTCGCCTGCTGCGGCTTGGCGGCAAAGGGAACTTTCTTCATGCTGATAACTCCGTCTTCATGCTGCAATCTTCGTTACTTCATCCACTAGGGCTTCGATTTCCTGGCTGGCAAGGCTGTGCGGATCGGTCTCCAAAACGGTCTGGCCCAGCGTCGCGCTTTCAGCGAAACTGACACGCTGGCAGACTTGTGCCTTTAATACTGGCAATCGGTATTCCGCCAGTGCCTCAGCAACGTCACGGCCAATCGCCGTATTTACGATTTTGCGATTAATCACAAATGCGCTTTTCAGGTTTTCATTGAAGGATACCGCCTCCGCCAGCAGGTCCACGATCTCCTTGGCGGCCCATACGTCGTAAGGTGAGGGCTGAACCGGGATGAGAACTACGTCGCTGGCGAGGATCGCAGATCGCGCTACCTCGTATACACGCGGCGGCCCATCGATTACCACCATCTGGTAGTCGACCGCAAGGATCGGGATCTCGCGGTGCAAGCTGGCTTTTGGCAAACCGATGACCGGAAACAGTGGGGTGCCAGTCCGACTGGCGGACCAATCCAGGGCGCTGCCTTGAGGATCCGCGTCCACAAGCAGGACGCGATTTCCCTGTTGGGCGAACGCCGTTGCGATGTGGACGGCAAGCGTCGTTTTTCCGACGCCGCCTTTCTGGTTCAAGACTGATACGATCATACGGTCTCCGATTTTCAGGCTTTGCGCTTTTCAGGATTTACAGCTTCCCAGAAACACGCTTTTACGATTTTACGTTTTATCTTTCGACGTGTCCTATTTGAACTCCTGCATGGGAATGGGCATCAGGATAAATAATTTCAAAGACCAGCTCTCTATTGTTATAACTAGTATGTTGTTGTTTTCGGTTTTCCCGGATGGGAAAAATCTTGAGTTATCCACTTATCCACAGGGGGCGCGGACTTGTTTTCCACAGAGGGTGCAAACTTGTCCCCAGGACGAAAGTAGAGGCGACCCAGGCAGCGCCGCCGCTCTTCCGGGGTTGCAAGCGCCGTGCCTGCCGCATCTTCGACGACAATCAAGCCCGAAGCCGTCAGGGAAGCTACCGCTGCCGACACGGCCCCGCTGCCGCGTCCCGTGCGCCGGCAGAGCTGGCTGTGCGAGATCCAGTCTCGGCGCTTGGTCGGCTGATGCTTAGGCTTGGTCGGCGTCCTTTCGGCCTGATGATCCTGGACCGTGCTTACCGTACCCGCTTGCCTCCCAGCCGTCTGCCGAAGAACCACTAGGAGCACTCGCCATTCTGTATCTTTCAAGCGTGGCATCACCTCATCAACTAACTGGATCTGAACGGGAAACCAAGCCTCGGCCTTACTCATGTTCGTCACGTTTACGCTCGTCTGTCGTTAATTTTTCTTCCGGTGGCATTTCTGTATATGGCGCAGCCTCTTCACGTACTTGACCTTGTGCCTGTCGCCTGAATGCTGGTGGAGGGTCATAACCGCCTTCAATCGCCGCCGCCAGGAAGCGAGCCGGGTTCTTGGCATTGCGCTGGGGCAGCCAAGCAAGCTGGCTCTCGACGGCTGCCAGGTCAAAGCGCCCGAGCAGGTCCAGCGCCTGCTCTTTGGGCATCCCGAAGCCCGTCATAGATTGGAATGCCTGGCGCTTGCCATCGGCGACGGCGGGATCGTCCCTGGCAAACGCGGGCGGACCCCAGCCCATCATCTCCCCAATCTGCCGCTCTACTTCTTCCCTGGTTTTGGCATACCGGGCGCGGCTGTAGGCGATGACCGCTTCCCGGCCTGGAGTTCGCATGGGCGTGGCCTGAACTGGCTCTGCAGGTGTCTCATTTTCATGAGCTACAAGCTGGCGGCCTGGCAGGTAAGCGTCCAGCCCGTCCGGGCGTGCCAGCAGCTCCACGAGGGGCTGCTCCTGCCATGTCCCACGCAGCAGCCGGTCCAAGCGGCTCTTGGCTTTGGCTGAGGGCACTCCCATGGCGTCGGCCAGCTCCGGCAGGGTGGGGCGGCACCAGCCATTAGGTGTGACAAAGGACAAAATCAGGGTCAAGTTGGCGAAGTCTTCGGGCGTGAGGGAACGCCACAGGCCAGAGGTGCGGACGCGCTGAGTCAGGATGAGTCGCGCACTCGGCCTGAAAGAACTGCCGGTGCTGTCTTCCTGCCGATGCTCGATGATGAAGGGTGCTTCTTCCCAACATTCCGGGGATGCCGGGACTGGCTGGTTCTGAGTAGGGAAATCGGTCTGAGTATGAAGATCGTCGTGCATATTTCTCCTTTCTAATACTATGGCTTTGCTTAGAAAAATTGGATTTTACCCCGAGCATCGACGGTCCACGATGCGCCAATGCATCTGAAAGTGCAGCTCGAAGAGGCTCGCTGTACAGTGATCCAGCGCATCGGCTCACCAGGGTGGGGTTCTTCCCCTTGTGAGCGCCGGGTGGCCGGGGAAGGCCGCGATACTGTCCGACGACTCGATCTCCTTGCGGGACGGGCTTGCGGCGGTCGCGGCTTTTGTCGTGCCCACATATTTTGCCGTACCTACGCGCCTTAACCATTCTGCTTCTCTAGTCTTCTAGGTAAGCAGATACCTGAGCACCAGCAGCAAGGACAAGCCGAATAGGAAAGCTTGGAGTACGTCTTCGGCAGCCGAGCCGGTGACGAACCGCAGGCGCGGCGGCAGTAGATGTCGGCGGTGCCGGAAGCCCCATTGCCCATTCCGTCCCCGCTCTAGCAGCAGTGGGATACCATGGCGTGTCATGGCGTCAAGTGCCAGATGCGAGCCGTACCCAAGCACCGCCGCTGCCCCGTATTGCCAGCCCCAGGTCAGGGAGAGCGGCAGCGCGGCGATCAGGCTGAACACCGCAAGGCCCGGCAGCGAGTGGAGTGGTCCCCGGTGTCCCCACGCGCTATAGACAAGCGCTCCGAGCGGATCAAACGGGCGGATTGGCCCAAACTTCAAGGAACGGATTTTGGAGCGCTGGGCGTCGAGGTCGGGTAGCAGGGCGGCTCCGGCGGCGAGAACCGTCAGCGAACCGATGGTCTGGCTGGTTATAATCGAGCTGGTCAAGATGGGAGTTGTCCAGGTGCCTGCCATGCCGATGAGGCTGCTGGGAACGAACGCCAGCAGCCAGAGGGACGCGATACCGCCGGCGGCGTGTGTCGGCCATGTCAGCGTCCTCCTCTCTTCAATGGTCTTTTCACTGTTTTCTCTCCTGCATGTCCACTATTTCCTGAAAGGTAGATTGTCATCTTCCACAGTAAGTCCTCATTCGAGTTCATGGTCCGTTGCAACTTATTGGCCTTCTGTGGTGACTTTGTGGCCGCACGCAGATCAACTCCTGGTCCAGTCACACTTAGGTGCCGGAAAAATGCTTCGTCAAGTTCCAGGCGGTACACCCCGCCATGCGCCGTCTCTCTAGTCCCTATGCGATGATTGATCATCAAACCGAGCAGCTCCTTCCCATCAATCAGACGAACGGGAGCAAGTGGTGAACCCGAAGCATCCAGCGTTGCTGCGTGTTTGAGAACAACTTTGGAAAAGGCCGATGTGGTCATAAGAATTGCTTCCGCCGCACCGCACCGAAGGCACGCCCCGCGCAGCTCGTCTACCGACCGCTGATGCACGTTCAGGCCATCATACTGCTTGATCTGTGCGACAATGCGGCGCGGTGCAAGGCCGCCGGGCAGAACTGCTTCCAGGTCATAGCCACCTCCGCCGGGCCGGTTGTACCCCTTCCACTCTTGGCGTCCTGCCGGCTGGGCTTCCTCGTAGCCGAGAGCTTCCAGCAGCACGCAGAGGCACTGGGCGAACGCCGGGTAGCTGAGGGCGAGCAGACGCTGGCGGAGCTGGTCCGCAATGGTTCCTGGGGTGGGGGTAAAGCGGCTCAGACTCCTCTGTCCACTATCATTCATCACATTCTTACTGCTTATGGGGTTTCTGTTTCTCATCGAACCTCCTTTGAATTAGAGACCTCGGAACTAGAAATAATTGAATTAGAACCGCTGGCCGTAGCTGGCTCACTGTCAGTTATAGCGAGCGAGCCAGCTTCCGCAGGACGGGTCATGGACCAGTCACCTGGGCGTTGTCCCTGCCATTCTGGACGGAGATTCCCTTCGGGATCATAGGCCCGGTCCGGCAAGCAGCCCCCTACGCAGCGGCAGAGCCCGCACCCGGAAGGAGTCAAGTATGTACCGTCGGTAGAGAACACGTCGCGCATGTCCAGCGGAAAGCCCAGCAGGCGCTCCAGGGCCGTCGTGACGCCCCGCGCGAGGCGGTATGAAGGGTTGATGTGGCCGTTGACCAGGCGGCTGATGGTTGAGCGGGAGACGCCCACCTCAGCGGCGAGCCTCGCTTGTCCCCGGATGGACAGCTTGGGGATATGCACCAGCAGCACTTCCACCCGGTTTTGAATAGGCTGGAGTTTTGGGATGCGCCTAACGTCTGCAACAGAATTTCCCTGCGTGGCATGGCTTCCCGGACGAGAGACTATAGGCTTACCAGGACGTGAACGAGGGACCGACTGGTCGGTTGTGGTGGCTTGGGTTGAGGTGGCTGGCATCTGGTTCCTTTCGATAGGTTACTGTTTGCTAAGCCACGCAGCTGTTCGCGGCATGGACATACTTTAGCCGAACAAATACCGAAAGAGCAACCAATGTTGCACGGGTGCTGCAACGGTTATGACATATGCCGCAACATCCATTTTGCTAATGCTTAACAGCACTCGGTGCTGCACGGGTGCACCCTGGCTTGCTCGTCTGCTTGGTATTCATCATGTTGCAGGTCAAGCCGTATTATTCCGAGTTAATCCATCTCTATGTCCCACCCCCTGTCGAACACGCCGCCAGATGTTCAAGCAATGGATTTACAGGTAATGGATGTTCAATCAGAGGACTCCAAGAACCAGCCTTCTTCATCCCAGAGACAATTTCCATCACACGAAGCTGTTCCTCATGAGGTCGCGTCTCATGAAGACACTGGCAATCGTGAAGACACTACCGAAGGATCATCTCCACTGGGCCTACTGCCAACCCCCACGACCGAGGAAGTCACTGGCTTTATTGAGTTGTACGAGCGCAAATATGGTGCTACGCTCGACTCCGCTCAAGCGCTGCGGGTGCTGTCTGGCCTAGTGCGCTTTCTCTATCTCACGCGCACAGCATCACCCGCTCACAAAATATCGCTCTGACATTTTTAGATCTTCCGCACAACTTTGAATATTCGTCCTAACAACTTACGGAGTACAGGTTATTGAGCGCTTACTAGGACGCTTGGCCCGCGACTGCATAATCTTCTTTCATAATCTTCCCTATGCCTTACCTACTTTACGCCCGCAAATCTCAAGAGAGCGAAGAGCGCCAAATCCAGTCCATCGAGGATCAGCTTCACCGCTGCCGCGAGTTTGCCAAGTCGCAGGGATTGACCATTCTAGACGAGATCACCGAGAGCAAATCTGCTAAAGAGCCGTATCAGCGTCCTGGCTTTGCCCGCCTGCTCAGCATGATCGAGAAGGGGCATATCGGGGGCAGGAAGATCGAAGGCATTCTAGCCTGGCATCCCGATCGTCTCTCCCGAAATGAAGTGGATGCCGCCGCCCTGACATACCTGATCCGCAAGGGGAAGCTGCGCGACCTGAAGTTCGTCACGTACTCCTTCGACAACTCCCCCGAAGGCATGATGATGCTCCAGATGGCCCTGTCTCAAAGCCAGTACTATTCGTCCAAGCTGGCGCGGGACGTGAAGCGCGGCATGCAGAGCAAGGCTGAGAAAGGCTGGTGTCCCCATCATGCACCTGAAGGCTACAAGAACGATGTCGCCACGCGCACGGTAATTGCTGACCCGGACCGGTTTGAGGTCGTGCGCCTCGCCTGGGACCTGATGCTGCGGGAAACGCACACGGTGCGCGAGGTGGTGAATACGATGAATGATCAATGGGGGTATCTGACCCGGAAGACGCCCAAACGAGGCGGCAGTCCTTTATCGCTGAGCGCGGCGTACCGTATGTTCCACAGCCCATATTATACAGGCTATTTTGTGGAGAGAGGGATTACTTACAAGGGAATGCATCCACCGATGGTGTCTGCAAAGGAGTTCAGTCTGGTGCAGAACTACCTGGCGCGGGAAGGAAGACAGCAGCCAAAGAAGCATACCTACGCCTACACTGGCTTCATTCGCTGCTTTCAGTGCGACTGCCTGGTAACGGCAGAAATGAAAACTGGCCGGCGCGGAGTGGGGCGGTACGTCTACTATCACTGCACCGGGAGAAAAGGCGGCTGTGACCGGTCGAGCGTTCGGGAAGATGTGCTGGAAGCGCAGATTGAAAATCACCTGTCACGACTTACGATTGACCAGGAGGTCGTGGAGTATGCTTTGAGCGTGATAAACCGCTGGCAAAAGGGGCAATTCAGTGGCGAGGAGCAGCTTCATGTTCAGCAGCGTACAGCCAAAGCGGAGGCCGAGCGCCAGCTCGATGCACTGCTGACCTTGAAACTGCGTGGGATGATTTCGGATGCCCTATTTCAGCAGAAGCAAAACGTGCTGGAGGGGCAGATCTCTCAGCTTGAAGAGGGACTGAACCAAACGGAAGACGAACTGGTTCGAGCGCGAACCTCAGCTATCAATGCAGTGCGGTTTCTAGGCGGGGCACATGAAAAATTCTTAGTTGGGAATGTCTATGAGAAACGTGAGATCGCGCAGGCACTTGGCGTCAGTTACAAGTTTGATCAGGGAGTCGTCACGATTGAGCAGCATCCGGCCCTTATGCCGCATCTGCTGCTTGAAATGCTGAAGCAACTCTCAAGTGCAGCGTCATCAAGCACAGCGTCATCAAGCACAGCGTCATCAAGCACAGCGTCATCAAGCACAGCGTCATCAGGCGTGGTGTCATTAAGTGCAGCGGCGCCCACTCGCTCTGCTAAACAAAAATCTCGGCGTTCCATGAAGGGTCTGGCAGGAACTGGCTCTCTGTTGGAACGGGCCAAATTACGAGGGTTCGAAACAACGATTATTGGCTCTGGAAGCAATAAAAAAGCCGCTTTGACAGCGACAATTCCGTTTGGTAGTGCTGACGGTACCCGTTCAGAAACCGAACAGAGTAAAGCTGCACAGTGTAAATGCGATGAAGCAACGAAGCAGCTCTATTGTTTCTTCCGGGACCGCCCTGACTTTCGCGCAGTCAGTTGCGTCGCATGATACAGTTCCTGCGACTGAGCTTCAGCCGGTGGACTGACTTGAGTCAAGTAGATCCAGCGTACCAAACCGCCAAGCATTCGAGTGGCTTCCACTGGATCAAGGTCAATCCCGTACTTAGTGTGGTAGAGCGTGATGAAGCGTTCTATCTCGTCTTCCGTCGGCGTCGGAAGTAGGAATATGAAAACTTTATTCAACATATGTGAGAGTTGAAGATATTCGCAATCAAATGACTCCATCACGAACAAATCTGCTCAACAGCTAGAGCCGTCAAGGCACAAGGTTATAATAATCTGCGGCAGCACACTTATCGATCCTAGAGCGATCACTCTAACAAGAATGAAGGAGCGTAGCCCGGCTGCTGGTTTTCCATGATCTGGATCTGGCGACATACAGCATTTAGCCGGTGCCCAATGAAGCAGGCACCACTAATAGGACCAAAGTAGAAAAGAAGAAGATTGGTCGCTTTGTGTGCTTTAACGAACGATCTTATGTGAACTTTGGCTTGCGTTGCCAGCGCAACGACATCATTCGCATTCCTCAGGCAGTCGGGCCCAACTTCCCGTTCTGGACGCAACAGCAGCAGCGCTCCTGCAAGATGTGAATTTTGTTTAAGGTACGCACGCACGTCCTCATCTAGCGAACCCGTGACGCTGATGCCAACCGCTACTGTTGCGATATCTCCTTGCAAGCCTTCTTCGCCAACTGCCGCCTCGCTGGTAGACGTAATCATTTTGAAGCTTTCAGTAGGAATTGCATCAGTCCGCCAAAGGCTGCTGTTCTGATCAATCTCAATCGTATATCGTGCCACATCTGAAAACGCGTAGCCAAATGCGAACCAAGCCGACAAGCGTGATAGTCCGCGGGCATGGATAAGGCGGGAGGCTGTGCCATTACTAATAGTCGTTTCTAGAGTGTAGAGCTGTGGAAGAAGCGTAGCATTCCATTCATTTGGTTTGAGCAGTTGGTGGCCGCCGCGAATAGGTGCCCCCTCAAAATGTTCCCGCCAATCCAGATGGTAGTCTGGTTCTAAATCGAATTGCTGCTTCTTGATGGTGCTTAGATAGACAACAATGCCCTTCTCGGTGGATGCAGGCAGGTAAAGGTCATGGGTCAGCAGTATACGTTCTAGGTCTTTTGAGAGGAGTTCCTGCTTTCCTTCCTTAACCCATGTCCGCACGATGCCAGTCGCAACAAGCAACGCCGCGCTATCCGATCTCAACCCCATCCATTCCATACGTTCAATTGTTCGCTGCTCCAATTGGTCCGCACAGTCAAATCCTAGCCGAAAGCGCAGAGTCCCTATGAATTGAACGAAATCTTCGTCAGACGCTCTCAGATGTTCTTGCCATCGTTTCCTTAATTTGCCGATATCACTTCTGGGGGATGCGTTAAGAAAATCATCAGAGATCGCACTGTTGCGCCCACCAATGCAAGAGCTGACTTTGTCTTGCGCATCCCACGTCCAGTTACTGATCAGATGCAATTCCATTGGCCTGTCCGGCCTTTTCAATCGGAGTGATTCCCATGTACGCCAGAATTTTTGCAGGAGACTAGTCTCATTACCCTTCGCCTCAAGAAGTACGTCCGTCGAATACTGGCTTCTTTGATCGACATGGTACTTGATCTGGTAAAGCTTGTCCGGCTTATTAGATGCGGCTTCATGGATGACGGTCACGTCATCAACGGATCCCGTTGTCTCGTCCTCGACCGTGACATGAGCAACTTCTTCACGCGGCATTTTCAACTCTAATATAGTCAGCCATGCGTAAAGGTGCTGGTAGTCGTCCCCGCTTAGACGTGCCGCGACTTGATTCGCCATCTAAACCTCCGACTGTCGTAGGAACGGTGGAGTTGGAAGCAACTGCTGCGCCAGTTCAGCCGCCCGGTCAAACATTATTGGCTTGTCAGGAAAAGCATCGAGAACGATGGCGGGTATCAGCCGCTGGGTCAGATCAGAATATGTAAAACCATAAGGACGCCCACTCGTCGGGCCTGTCAGCGCGGCTATCGCAGAGATCTGGGTTTCACTGAAGCCTGTACCCTTCATCGCTTCCGACAGCACCGCGTAGCGCTGTTGATCGTCCGGTCGAGCAAAGGTGAACGTAGCAGCAGCACGGCGCCTGATGGCTGGATCCAGGGCATCAAGCCGGTTAGTGCACATAATGACCAGAACGGGAACGTTGGCCGAGGCGAGGGCGCTGATTCCGCGGATCATCGCGTTAACGCCGGCCCGGTCCTCATGGTGCATCTGAGCGGATTCACGTGACTGAGCTATCGCGTCCGCTTCATCGATGAGAAGGACTGCGGCAGAGGCGGTTTTTCCGCCTTTACTCATGCCCCGCTTCCCAAATTGGAGCACCTCTTGGAAAGCCGTTGACAGAAGCCGGGTCATTTCTCCGACTGCTCCTGACCCTCGGGAGTTAAGGCTAAGACGAAATAGCGTGACTGGAAGATTTTCGGCGCGCGCTATAGCGTCGCCAAAACTTTCCGCAAGTTCGGTTTTACCTGTCCCTACGTCGCCTGCGAGCAGGAAAAGAGGCGCGCGATCCCTAAATCTTTGTGTAGCAGCGACGGCGCCTTGATGGTATTTCCGGCTCCAATCCTCTAGAAGTTGCGGATTTAGGAGTAGGCGAGCCTCCTTAACTAAGCGGCTTTTGACCTCATCCAAACCGACCAGTTGAGCAAATCTGCGCTGGGCGTCTGGATCCGGGAACTCGGTGCTACCTTCGAAGATGATATCGGTTTGCATAATTAGAAAGGCTTGTAGGTCCTGCGCTGAAGGGCCGTACCGTTGCTGGAATAGGCTCGGTCCGACGTCCATATACCGTTGCTGGGCTGAGGCTCCTCCGTGGTAGAGCGCTTAATAGGTAAATTTGCTTCTATTCGCTGCTGATCTGCCGTCAGCAAGTTGTTGAAGGCGTCGTTTTTTCGCAGATACGACCCCCATGACGCGCCGCTGACGTCAACGCCGACTGGCACGTGCCCTGAACGGTCGTCGGTAGAGATGATGCTGTTGCCGTAAGCGGTGTAACTGAGCGCCACCACCCATTTGTTGTTTGACCGGAAACCGTAATCTACCGATGCCAGGTATCCGCCAACAAGCAATTCAACCAACTCCTCGATATAGGCTGCTATCTCCGCGTCGCTCGGCTTGCCGTAGAATCGCTGCATCTGGCGAAGGTCAGCGGCAACCTTCGACGCTATGTAGGCTGCGTGAGTTCGAGTGAAGGTCGCGCTTGCGGTGTAAGTGTTTGTCATTTAATCTCACGCTGTGAAAGACAGTCCGAAAACAGTCTGCCAAAGATCTACGGCACGACCCTTAGTAGTGGCGTAATGGGCTTCGCCTAAAGCATCCAGCGCGTCGTGGGCGGCCTCGACGATGCGGTCCCTGTCGTATGACGAGTAGCGGGAAGCTACGTTGTTCTCGGGATTGACGGGATCGAAGATCTCTATCGCCGCTCCCGAAGGTGGTGGCAATTTCCGCGCATCGTAATAGTCAACGAAACTGATTCGCTGCGACAGCCCCGATTTGACGATGTAGGTGAATATTCCTTCCAACGCCCGAGGATAATCGGACATATCCATACCCTGATCAGCCAAATGGGCGCATAGCAGCTCCGCCATGAATGATTTAAATCTGAAACCTGAATCTTCCGCCTTGCGCTGCTTAATCCACCACTTCATCAAGCGTACTACCTGGCGAAAGTGATGGGGCTGGGCATCTTTCCGGGCTCGAATGAATTTCAGATGCAGAGGAATGCTTGTCAGCACGCGGTCGCCAGTGTCCTTCGTGATCAGGTATCCCCGGTCGTCTGCACCTCCGTCGTAAAGTACGGGCACGACATCTACGCTCAAGCCACTGCCGCGAAATGAAACGGTGACGCAATGACTTTGGGGTATGAACTGGTCACGCTGCAAGTTAGGATAGGCCTTCTGAAGTTGCTCGATGAGCCAGGCATGCAATGCCGCCTCGTCTGTAGGGGCATTGGCGATCTTGACGTACACTGCGACGTCCATGTCATTAATGGTTCTGAGCGCGGTTCCTTTAATGACGCTGCCGGAGTGCAACATTTTTACGAGGCCATAGTCTGGGTGTTCGTTGATATGTTTCGCCAGATTATCTCTCAAGCGGTTGACTTGGTCACGATAAGCTTTAACATGCTCGGTTTTCAGATTTACCTTGTCTTCAGCGAAGCTAACGACTTGGACATGCTGTATGAAAGGTAGAGGCATAATTTAATTCTACCCAACATGCGTTCGGAAACAGCAATTCATCTCGCAGAAGTTTCTTGTAAATCTCAACCGATGAAATAATTGATCGAAAACGGAAAACGTTTACGCACCGATATTGGACTCTTTCGCATGCAAATGAGCTTCGATCCAATCGGATAAGATATACTTAAAGAATGGATAACTTCGGCCTCGATTCTAGTGGCTTCATCCTCTCGGAAGTAAGCCAAGACAAAATATCGCCTGAACACCGGAGCGTCATCGACGTTAGCGTCGCTGCGCTCGAAGCATCCCTGCCCGGCGTCGTTCACAGCGTTTACGCCTATGGCAGCGTCGCCCGGGGAAATGCCGTGAGAGGGAAATCCGACCTTGATCTGCTGGTTGTTCTCAAGCGACAGCTCACTGAACGGGAGCGTCACGCATTGAATGCCCTGCAAGAAGCACTGTCCGACTGCCATAAGGCATTGGTGCGCGAGGTCGGCATAGCCGATGCCACCTGCACTTACGGCGAAATGACAGACCCGGCGAACAAGCACGGCTGGGGCGCGTACCTCAAAATTCTTTGCGTCTGCGTGTACGGCGAAGACCTTGCGGAGCGCTTTGACAACTTCAAGGTATCGCCCGACATAGCGGTCGGTTTCAACTGCGACGCAAGTGAAGCCATACGAAGCGCCATTCAAAAGATCGCCGATGCAAACACGGACGAAGAAGCCGCCAAAGCCGCCGCAGGTATCGCCCGCAAACTCATCCGTACTTGCTACATGATGGTCATGAGCAGGGCGCAGGTGTGGACGACAAAACTAAGCGAGCAGGCCGAGCTTTTTTTACGGTACTTCCCCGAACAACAGGGTCTTGTTCGCACGTTCCAGACCTGGATTGACAACCCGCCGGCAAACCGGGAGAACATGCTCAAAGTGTTGAGAGACGATTGCCGCTGGATAGCAGATAACTTCGAGATGGAAGCAAAAAAATCGCACGACAGTGTTCCCCCAGCATCTTAAAGATTTCAGAAACTCCGACTGTCATATGCACGCAAGCTGCATAATAAAACTGGTTGCGCTAGTTGCTTCCAGCTCTAATCAATGTGCAAGAGGCATGGAAAATTAAGAGTGGCTCCCCCTGCTGGATGATGTTCGGACTATGTTCGGTTTAAGTGCGAACAGCTGGCAAAGTTTTGCCATTGTCACACCAGATCTTTTGCGTGAACAGTTCTAAGAAAACAGATGAGATCGGAAAGATTCTTTACAGATACTCACACAGCTCTTGGAACGCATGTTATAAATGATCACACTTCGATCAAACCATGCGGACCGGCAGACAGCAAGAACCGGTGTGCGGAAGCAATAGCTTTGATTGAGAAACTGTTTAGGGGCCACGTTACCCCCGTTTTTGGTTTCTAACGTTCTCTTGAACAACAATACAAAAGTAAATTGGGAAGTTATCCTTCTCGAAGAAATAGGTTCTAATCCTATTTGGGTGCCCAGTCCTTCGGATTTTCTAACTTTACTCTGGGATGGCGCGTACTGGAACCGGATGCGCAGGCTACTTCCGGGTAACTCCTATGACCTTAAGCTGAATTCAGAATTATCGCCTAAGACTCTATGAGCGCGTACCAGTCTCGCATGCTCGCAAGAGACGACGCCTGTTGGAAACACTTGGGCGATCGCAACAAAGGTAGGTGTGGCTCAAGTTTCATGCTACGTCGTCGTAAGCACGCGCGAGAAACTGCTTGTGCTCACCTTCTAACAGCCAGCCGATCCAAAGCGAGAGAGGATTGCGTAAGTCGCTTTCATGCGGTATACTACGGTCACAATCCGATTTCCTCACACGTCTGTACCAGGGACAAGAAGGAGGAGTAAGTGCGAGCAGAGAGAGGGAGCCACCGGCTGAAAGCTTCCTCACGCATATCTCTTCGAAGGACTACCCTGGGAGTGTGAGCGATTGACTCACGTCACGAGTCAACGAGTGTCTTGGCTGCTACGGCGGCCAAGGAACCGAAGTGGAACCGCAGGTCAAAAAGACCTGTCTTCGGCCAGCGCCTTTTGGCGTTTGCTGGAGACAGGTCTTTTTGTTTTTTAAACCCAGATCCGCGATAGACAGACAAGTAACAATAAGGAATTAACATGGACGCCATCATCAAGCACGCTGCCGTATCGACCGACTCTGCAGAAAGCAACATCCCGAACGGCTACGATGCGGAATTGTATCGCATCCGACACAGCTGCGCCCATCTCCTGGCGCAGGCAGTCTTAGCGCAATACCCTGACGCGAAGTTGGGCATTGGTCCCCCGGTTGAGGACGGTTTCTATTACGATTTCGAGTTGCCGACGCCGCTCACCCCAGAGGATCTGACTGCCATAGAGGCGACCATGAAGGAGCTTATCAAGGAAGAGCTGGACTTCGTCAGGCACGAGCCGGAGAGTACTTCGATGCGCCAGAAGTTCGCTCAGCAGCCTTACAAGCTTGAACTGATGCGGACGATCTCTGAGCGGCATGCGGATGCAGGAGGCGACAATGCAGAGGGTGAGAACCCAATCCTCAGCACGTACACGCAAAGCACCTTCGAGGATCTTTGCCGAGGACCGCATGTCGGCAATACCAGAGACATCGACCCGGACGCCGTCAAGCTCCTGCACACGGCGGGAGCTTACTGGCGCGGCGACGCGTCCCGGCCCATGCTCCAACGGATCTACGGAACGGCCTGGAGAAGTGCCGCTGACCTTGAAGCATACCTGCAGAGGCTGGAAGACGCAAAAAAACGCGATCACCGCGTTCTTAGCCGGAACCTGGACTTCTTCAGCACATCCGAAGCCGTCGGTCCGGGTCTGATCTTGTGGCACCCGAAAGGCGCGATGGTCCGCTTTCTCGCGGAACGGTTCAGCCAGCAGGCTCACCTGCTGAACGGGTACGATTGGGTATACACTCCACACATCGGTCGAGCCGGCTTATGGCAAACCTCCGGTCACCTGGACTTCTACAAGGACTCAATGTACAGCCCGATCGAGATTGACGGCGATGAGTACTACCTCAAGCCAATGAGCTGCCCGTTTCATGCGGAAATTTACAAGAGCAGGCCGCGGTCTTACCGGGATCTTCCGGTCCGCTACGCTGAGTACGCGCAAGTTTACCGGTACGAGCTGAGCGGCACGCTGAACGGTATGACGCGCGTGCGCGGTTTCTGCCAGGATGACGCTCACACGTTTTGTCTGCCGGAGCAGATCGACGCCGAGATCCGACACGCCCTGAGATTCTCGCTGTACGTCCTTCGGACGTTCGGGCTGAAGGACTTCAAGGCATACATCTCGACCCGGCCCGAGAAGAAGTCGATCGGGACGCCGGCAGAGTGGGACCGGGCAACAGGGCAACTTCAGGAGGCGGTGGTACAAGAGGGACTGCCGTATGAGATTGACGAAGGCGGCGGCGCGTTCTACGGGCCGAAGATAGACCTGAAGGTGCAGGACTCGCTGGGCCGGGAGTGGCAGCTCAGCACGATCCAATTTGACTTCAACCTGCCGGGCCGCTTCGACCTGCAATATACCGGGGCGGACAGCCAGCCTCATCGGCCGTATATGGTCCATCGTGCCCTGTTCGGGAGCGCCGAGCGCTTCTTCGCCATGCTCGTGGAGCATTATGGCGGCGCGTTCCCGTTGTGGCTAGCACCGACCCAGGTGTCCCTCGTCCCGGTCACTGACGCGCATCTGGAGTATGCGTTTGCCGTGTCCGATGAGTTGAAGCGGGCCGGCATGCGGTCTGAGGTGAACGGCGGCGACGGCCGTATGTCAGGGAAGATCCGTGAAGCGCAGATGGAAAAGATTCCTTACGTGCTGGTCGTTGGAAACAAGGAGAAAGACAATGGGACCGTCTCGGTACGAAGCCGGGAGACTGGGGATGTCGGCTCAATGGCGCTGGAAGCGTTTTTGGAACTGACGAGGGAGGCGAGAGAGCAAGGCAACGCGACCATCTTGACTTGATGCTATCCCCCTTCAACAGTTAAGACTCTTAATCTGCAAAGTTCTTTACCTTGGCTTTTGGATGTTTTGGTGTGCTTAGAATAAGATCCTCGGACGATCGAGTTTTCAATATCCTTTGAAGGACCTATGCGGGACTACAACCCGATGAAAAGAGTAAAGAGCCTCATTTCTGAGACTCTTTACTCTGATAGTTGAACGTAAGATATGAAATATTGATTACGCGCAACATTTGGTTGCCTGGTCCTTCGGATTTTCTAACCTCACTCTGGGAAGCCGCGTTCTCGGATGAAATACGCTGCGTCAGGCCCACGTCCCAACGGTACGCCTGAGAACTCCCAAGGACAATGGAGACCTATCCTTCTTCCGAAGGCAGTAGCATTTCGATTTCCGGAAGCGACCTTCCCGTAGGAAAATGCGGACCTCCATTAACTACGGGGCCAATTTTTTGGAAGCCGTATCGCTCGTAGAACGAGATGGCATTCTGGTTGTAGGATACTACACTGAGGGCGATGTCCTTTTCCCTGCCGAGCCAGCCCACTGCTTGGTCCATAAGGCGCTTGCCGATGCCCTTGCCGCGGTGGTCCGAGCTTATATAAAGGCCGGAAAGCTCATTCTTCTGGTCTTTTCGGTCCGCGATGCAAATTCCGATGACCTTCCCGGATTCCCTCGCTACCCATACCTTCGCATCCTCCTGTGTCCTGATCCGCTCCGCTCGCAAAGCCACCCTTTCCGGACTATCGAAATCTTTGCTGAGAATGTCCTCAGCGGTGATAGCTAGTTCTTCGTTGGGATACGTTGTTAGCCACCCATCCTTAATGATGCGCGATATCTCCATAGAGTCCTCAGGAGCTGCCTCGGCGATGGCGATTCCCGGTTCCCACTCTGCGGGAGCGGTGGCTGGCTGTTCGCTACGGTGTGGTTGTTCCATATTTGAACTTTAACAAAAGGAGCCGATAAAATTTCGATGTCTCAGGTTAGGTAGAAATAAGGCGTGGCTACAGGAATTATTGTCTGGTTTACCAGCCTATATGGCCTTTAACCATGAACGCTTTTGCGGAATAAACTAAAGATCATCTGGCACACTTTTATGTATCATAGCTCACTGATAGGCTATGATAACATACATATCTAAAAAATTCTTAATCTCAAGCAGCATCTTCAAATATACCCAAGCTTGCCAGGCGTAGCGACATAGCCTGCTTGCTGACTTGGAACTTCTCAGCCAGTTCCGTAATGGCTTCCTCATCGCCGAGATCAAAGTCCGTGGAAGCTACTTCTCTTTTGATAAGTTCTGCCGGCATCAGGAGCGCGGCTGCGAACCTGTTGGCCTGGACTTCCTGATTGTTGTCACCGGTAGAAGAGGTGCGGTCCCGCCTGAAAAGCGCCATGTAGCGCTTGTCTATGAACAGTTCCGAGGTCGCTGAATGCAGCATGAAGTGGCCGCATTCGTGAGCTATGGTGAACCGTTGCCGCACAGGGGATTGGTCCGCGTTGTAGCCTATGAAGCCTTGGCCGTCGGCAATCACGAGCACGCCTGACACATCGTCGCCTAGCACGGCGCTTTCCAGCTTCAGCCCAAGACGGCGCGCGACCGTTTCGACCGGCACGGGTGCTTTGAAGCTGTGGGTCCGATCCAGGATGGCTTTGGCTTCCGCTTCGATCTGCGCGGAGGTTTTGTTGGTCATCGGTTTGCCTCTGCCTGAGATTTTTTACTGGAAATGAAGCGGGTCAGAAGCCGCCGGGTTCCCGGATCGCCCTCGGCCGCCGCTTCGATCTGCGCTACGGCTCCGGCATCAAGCTTCATAGGTTCAATGCTTTCCAGGAATTCGTCTTGATTGGGGATCAGCGCGGAAAGCTCGGCACCGAGCATTTCGGCTATGCGCCACAGCAGATACAGCGGCGCATGCTGGCGGCCCGCTTCGATATTTACGACCGAGGCTCGGCTGACGCCGAGCTTGCGTGCCAAAGCGGCCTGACTGGTTTTCGGCGCGGTGAGCTCACGCATGTGTCGGATCCGTTCCCCGACCACTTCATACAGCCTCATCTCTTCTGTACCCATTATGCACATTCTGCCTATAGTTTGTTGCATTTGATTATACCACAAACGTGTTTGCTGTGTAAACGTGCTTGTGTAACATACGGGTTGACATGTATCTCCTTGATCGGGATACTACACGTAGCTTCCAGACCAAATATCAACCGTCAACCGCCGGTTCGTCCAACGAGCCAGAAAGAGAACGCTATGAACGAACAAAGCTCGGAATCACGTTACCGCGACATGCGGATCCATATCGACCGCGCACGCCATGAATCGCCGAACCCGACAACGGGCGCGGCTCTGTATGTGCTAGGCCGCCTGCTCCCCGGATACGTCCTTTTCCGGGAAGTCGAGGGCGACCACGAGGACAAGGTGATTCGCAATGACCAGCAGGAGATCCACCTCACAGAAGACGAGCACTTTTACGGCTCGCTCCGAGAAGAATATGTCACCATCGTCGTCGAAGGCACGCCCCACGAATGGCCGAAGAACGAACCGATCACCTATGCCCAAGTCGTGACGCTTGAGGTGCCAGGCTACGCGCAGCAGTCCGGGATCACCTACTCGGTCACGTACAAGAACGGCCAGGGCAACAAGCCCGAAGGGGTGCTTGTCCCGGGCGCTTCCGTCAAGGTCAAGGAAAGCATGGTCTTCAACGTCTCGGAGACCGGTCAATCCTAATGCTTCAACTACTTGTCAGCCATAACGACGACATTCGCCGCCTAGTCGAGAAGGGCTACGCCGTCGCGGTCGACAGCAAGTGCCTCGTTGTCCGGGACATCCCGTACCTGGACAACGGGCTCGGCCTGCGCTGGGGCGCGATCGTCGCGAAACTCGTGTTCACGGACCTGGAGCACGTAGTCCAGGACGACCATCAGATCTTCTTTGCCGGTTCCGTCCCCTACGGCCTCAATGGCAGTCCGATTCCGAATCTTGCGGGAGGCCTGACACAGCTCAGCCTGAGCGCTGATTGCGCCGACGTCGTAGTGGAGCGGTCGTTCTCCAACAAGCCGACCGCCGCCGGACGATTCCTTGACTTCTTCGAGAAGATCGAAAGCTATACGAACATCATATCCGGACCTGCGATTGAACGGTTCGATGCGAATCCGTACACGTTCCGCTCATCAGACGCCGGGCCCACGGACGAGATCTTCAAGATCCATGACACGCTGACGAGCAGGGCCGAAATATCGGAACTCTCGGCTAAGTTCAACCAGGACATCGTGGCGGTCATCGGCTTGGGCGGCACTGGAGCGTACCTTCTGGATTTTCTGGTCAAGACGCCTGTCCGCGAGATCCGGGCGTTCGACCTGGACCAGTTCCACGTCCACAACGCCTTCCGGTCGCCTGGCAAGCTGGAGCTGGCGGAACTCGGCACGCCGAAAGCCGAAGTGTACCGGGCCCGCTACGAGAACTTCCGTCACGGGCTTAAGATTACACCCAAGTTCATCGACGCCGAATGCGCCGAGGACCTGGACGGCGTCACCTTCGCGTTCGTGTGCGTCGACAAGGGATCGTCCCGCGCGGGCATCTTCGACGTGCTTCTGGCCAGACGCATCCCCTTCATAGATGTCGGTATGGGACTCAACCGCAAGCACGGCCCTCTCGGCGGCATGCTGCGTGCTACTTACTACTCTGCCCAACGCGGCCAGGAGACGCGGGACATGCAATTGGCGGAGCTTTCCGAGGATCCGGAAAACCTTTACCGGGCAAACATCCAGATCGGAGAGCTGAACGCCCTCAACGCCTGCATGGCCGTCATCCGCTATAAGCAGCTGCGCGGCTTTTATCTTGAGAACGACCCGGCATACCACTACCTCTTCCGGATCGGCGATCTGAAGGTTTCGGACGTGGCTTGGCCTGACGAGAACTGACCTGATGAGAATCAAGATGCAACGGGTCCATTACATGCCGTCCCAGCTTGAGCCGGGCGTGCTGTACCTGTCAGAAGAATTCGGGACCGCAGCACATCTCTGCGCTTGCGGCTGCGGGTCCAAAGTCCGGACGCCCCTAGGCGTTACAGAATGGGCCGTGGAAGAGACAACACACGGCCCTACCCTTTGTCCTTCCGTCGGCAACTGGCAGCTCCCGTGCCGGTCTCACTACTGGATCGAAGACGGAGAGATCATCTGGTCAGGCGAATGGACATTGGAGGAAGTGCTAGCGGGCAGGCGAGCTGAAGAGGAACGCCGACTTGCCTACTACCGGGGCTTGCAGACCAGACAGCCCAGCATGCTGCGAAGGCTATGGGACCGGGTAATCGGGTTGATCAAGCGCAAGTAGCCACTCATTTGCCAAGCGGCCTGTACACTCGTCGTCAGCAGGAGACACCCGAAACCTCTGCGGAAACTTGGTTGCAAAACAGGTGACGGCGACCACACCAGCAAGGTCCGCTTGGCTCTAGTGAGCGCACCATGCAGATTTTTCGGAATAGGAAGTTCGCTTCCAGTACGTGAGGCTCTCAGGATCCGACGGCCTTTCAAGCGCCCAAAGAGGCGCGAGGCACCTGATAAACCGTCGAGGAAAAATGTTCCTGCTCGGGAGAAGCATCCACCTATGCAACGCAGATTGTCCTCTTACAAGCCGTGCGTCTTGCTAGAGGGCATGACCGCATCCTCTCGCCTCCACTCCTTTTACCCATCCGTTCCTGAGAGCCGGCCGGACCGGCCCCGCTTCGGCGTGGTCTATGCGGACCCGCCGTGGCTTCTGAAGGGCGGCGTCTCCATGCCCTACCCGATGATGCGGACGCCGGACATCTGCGCCCTGCCAGTCCGGGACATCGTCGATACAGACTGCCTCCTGTTCCTATGGGCCGTCTCTTCGCATCTGCCGGACGCGCTAGACGTGATCCGGGCGTGGGGCTTCGCCTACAGGACCGTGGCCTTCACCTGGGTCAAGCGTACACCGAAGGACCCTGGCTATTTCCTTGGGCGCGGCTACTGGACCCACTCCAATGCGGAAATCTGCCTCTTGGCGGCACAAGGCCATCCGAGGCGCGTTGGCATCGCTGAGTTATTTGCTCGTCAGAAGGTGGCAGGATGAAGCGTATGAGGCAACGAGGTGTCGAAAGGTTTCAAGCTTTAATTGACACTCCCCTAAGAGGCATAACGATCATAAATGTCTCTGAACCTTAAATCGCCCTTTCTGGCGATCGAGTCTATGAGCGTGAGTGCCAGGTCGCGGGTGGCAGGCATCGCAACGGTAGCGGACAAAATTTGTCGTGCGGCGGTGTCTTTCCATATCCTTTCGGGAACACGTTCATACATCTGCGTGTAGAACTCGATGACCCGTTCTGGATCACGATGGACTTGTTGAACGAGGAAGGTTTCCAGCGCTTCCCAAGTTTGGTGCCTGTAACCGGTTGAAGATACATATGGCAGAGTCATTTGGAGAAGCGGCCACAAAGACTCGATTGTTTCTTCGCCAGGAATAAACTCAAGAAGTGCAGTGAACCACCCTACTTCCTTGTCGAAATCAGCCGGGAAGTTTTGGCTCACCGCCTCTTCCAGTCGGCTTTGCCATAGCGTTCGGGCAACGGGCCATAGTTCTGAGTTGATCAAAGAGACCCCATTCATGGAATTGGTCAGATCTTTCCAATCCTCTTTAGAAGTGTCCCGTTCGACCTTTTCTTGCTTATCCTTCTCATATTCATCCTTGAGCTGACGCCACATCATCCAGGCGATCTGACCACGCTCCTCGCCACTGGCGGAGTCCATCAAGGCGTGCAGAAGGGTTCCACTACGCGGCACTTGTCCTGATCGCGACTGCTGAACGAAGTCGTAGATCAAATGGGCCGACAGCCCGCGAACAGGCTGAAGATGCGTTTTTGTCGTGTACCCGAGCCGCAAAATCTCGATAGCCCTAACATAGTAAGAGTGCAATTGAGCAAAAAGCTTGGGATTCAGTGATTGATTGAAGATAACATAAGAGTCCCAGGCCGCTGTATATCTCCAGAGTGAAAGATCATCATTCTCTTTGGGAAATATGTCTTCTAAGTGCTCTTCCAGCCAGGATTTGTCGAGCCAATACAGCAGCATCAGATACCGTCCGTATACAGAATGAACGGCCAGGCTCTCATCTTGGAGTTTCCGGGTCAATACTTCAAGAACGGTCGGCTCTATCCGGTTAGGCCCAGGGCCATTGTCCCTGAATCCTGCACATTTGTGTGCGTATATAATGAGCGATGCAACAGATGACGGTCGGACGTGATTAATTGCCACTGATTGGGGATCGCCATGACCAACCCATTCCGCCTTAGGTCGGTCTGCCTCAAGGTCGGGATCGGGATCATCGCACAAGCCAATGAGAAGATCCCGGATACGAGCGAGCTGTCTTACATCTTCTTCAGCTTCCAGAACTTGATCCAAGACTTGAATGATCTGCTGCCGGACATCACGCCAGCTGCTACGCGACGTTCGAGTCATGGCCTCTGCAATATCTGGACGCTGAAGTAATTCCTCGCACACCCCAAGCAGAATGTTGTTCTCTTCCCATGTAAACTTAACGGCTTTACTACGTTCAGATGCTTGCCACAGCACGCGCCAAGCGTAATCAGGATGTGTCGCGCATACTTCGCTGAGAACGACGGAATATTCTGGAAGATCAGCGAGGGTAGCGGCGGCCACAACCTGGCCCAAACCTTCGCGAGTGATCTCCTCCGGTCCAAAAGGACGGTCTGCGGGCTGCCATTCGTGCAAGTAGTCTAGCAGTTGCACTGGCGTTAGTTCGGTAATCTGCTCCAAAGTAAGTGGACTTACTTGCGCCACATGAAAAGCACCGGAACTCCATGTCAAATGCGTTGGGTGTTGCGGCTCCCCATGTTCGGCGACGATGGCTTGCAATACTTCAGCGTCATTCTCAGTGAGATGGTCCTTGATCATCCAAAGGAGGGTCTTTGTCCAGTGCCTGCGATAGTCATCTATGTACTCTTGCTTTGCAACCGCCCCATCCTCCGAAGCCCATTCAGCCATTCGCTCGACTTCTTCTGATGGCGGACCGTTGAGAATGATAGTCACGACATCTCTTCGGGCTTCAGCGGGAAGCACGCTGTAGGCATCTTCTAAAAGCCGTAAGAATTCGTGATGACAGGCTGCATCATTGTAATTTCTATCGTTCAACAATTCCTGCGCCAGTAAGTCGGGATGCGACCCTGCATGAAGACGAAGGAGGTGTAAACCAAGACGCCTTAGTGCAACACCGAAGCATGGTTCTCTTAAGTAGCGTTCAATAAGTTGCTGAGTTTCGAGAGGATGCTGCGCTGCATGGGCTTCAGCGGCATCCCGAAGAAAATCCAGTAAATTGTCTTTGTAGTAGTGGTGATAGTTCTGTTCGGATGGCTCGATCGCTGGTCGCCACCAAGTTGACGGGGGTATTTCTGAGCCGGCGGCATCGGCCTCGACTTGAAGCGACAAAAGCAGTTGCTCTTCAAGGACATGTACCACGTCTAAGGAGTTGATAGCCTGCAACAGTCGCATGACTTCCTGAACTTTGTCCTGTTCATACTGACTATCCCTCACAAGAGAGATGGCCTCGTCGTTATATGGGTGATCCTGAACTCGGACATATTGAGGATTTGGAAATGGACGCATCAGTGCCGAAAAAAGAAGCAAGGCTTCCTTTTCCCTCGCCTCTGCCAGCAGCCTTGTCACATCCCACACGTCATCTGCTATCTGGCACCCGACTGAGTATTCTGCCAGCCACTGCAGCAGACGGGGAATGATCCTTTTGACATCTTCAAGTGGAATGGCAAGCGCGACCGTGCTGTAGGAAGGACCAAGCATACATCGAATCGCCCGTGAAATATAAACAGGGTGACCGTCTATGTTCTCGATATGTTTGACAACGAACTGCGGTGCTTCAGAGCTGACAGATGCCAAGTAATCCTGAACATCCCAAGCAGGCAACATCAACCCCTGCCCGGTCTGCACAGGTGGAGGCGGCTCATTAAAGAAACCATGGTCGTGAAGCAGTGGCAGCCAGCCGGGATCGGGCCGGTTTTGAAAGAAGTAGCGCCGCAAATCCAAATGGTTTAGCAGTGCCTGAACAATGACCAGTGCAGTGTCAGCGTCTGCCCCTGGGTTACTGTTGTGGATGAACTGATCGAGCAAAGCGGCTTGTGCAAAGAATGCAACTTGATTATCAGACACCCAAAACCTCCTTCATGAAAGGTACACGGTGCGATGAATTGGTAGCTTGGTAAAGCTTGTTCATCCAGGCAAAAATGTTTCGGGTGCGATGGCTGGCAATCTCCTTCAACACATCGGCAACCATGTAACCGCACTTGGTTGCGTGTTGAGCGTAAAGAAAATCTTGTAGGTTTTCGTGCTTGAACTGGTATGAGTATCCCTCTTCCTGAAAGATGATGCCCCAGCTTTCCAGCCGGCGTTGTTCAACAGATTTCGGGGCAACGATCACGCAGGCGCGATTTTCTGCTTGAAGACCTTCACGGGCCAGACGGTATGCTTCCCCAATGATGCGTTCTCCTAAGTCCGGAAAGGGACCGCCGCTTTCACTGACTTGTAGAACGTCGACATAGCCGCGCCAAAGAGCTACTTCATCCAACATTGTCTCGAAGTTGAAATCAGGCAACTCCATCTTTATCTGAGCGACAAGGGACAGGTTTAACAGGTTCTTTGCCATCTGAACAAGATCATCAGGAGGGCATGCCAGTCCAATCTGTGCGAGCGCCGCCCTGACTGCCCCTTCAGTAAGTTCATTGCACTCAAGTTCTACGAAGCCAGACTGCGTCAGATGGCTGAGCAGTGACGTTTCAAATGCTTCCTTCCTTCGGGAGAGTACCACGACTTCAACGCCTGGCAGTTGTGAGGCTTGAATTGCCAGGTCGGCGAACGCCATGCCTGCCGGTGAATTCGCTACGCTGTCCAGCTGATCAATGATCAGCCGGCACCCGGTCCGGCCGCCTAACCGCTTGATGCCTGACAGCACCGGCCCAGCTAGGCTTATACGACCAGCCAAATCGCTGATACTGCTGAGATTGGTGTAACTGCGGGCATCCAACAATAGAACCGGCCGGTCTGGGTTGGATCGAGGTCCGCATAAGGCGTGGGCAATTCCGCTCTTTCCTGTACCCGAATCGCCCGTCACAAGAATAGATTTTCCTTCCCCCAGAGCATCCTCGATATGCGAAACTTCGCTACGCGGCAATGGATCATTGATGCCGATAATCAGCAAGGATCGTGAATGCCGGTGCGTAGTTTGGGCAAATCGATCACTAATCGTGCCGACAGTGTCTGCTCCATTACCATCGCGTTCTACCAGTGCTGCGTGGCTTAATGGAAAGAACTGCTTAAGTAAACCGTCATACTGTGGGTCGAGCAACCACTGAGTTAGGCGAGCGCCGTCCCAGACATCTGTGAACCACTCGCCAGATTTTGATATGCCGTCAAGCATGGCTTTCGCTCCGGTACTTATGGTAGTCGTCGTGACAACCAGATAGCCCTTGGCGTTATGCTGTCGCATCTTGGCTTCGGGATTTGGAATATCTTCCTCTTTCACTGAGTTGCCGCTTTGTGCAAAATCTTTGCAGCTGACGAGCCAGCGAACATGAATGCATAAGGGTTTATCGAAGTAAGATGTGAAGATCAGATCCCTGCCACCATCAGCACCCCTCCCACTCCAGTCGGGCTGTAGACCCAGTTTTTCACCCAACAGACGAGATAACTGTTCTAAACCCTCACCTTTGACTGCACTCACCATCTCCGTAAAGTCAATTGGATTTTGAGAAGTTGTCATTGTTGTTCACAGCAGGGATATGGACGTTAGATTTTGGCAAAGTTGATGATACCAGTTTTGATATAGATTTCGTTTTTGCCTTTAGTTGATTCTGTGCACCCCGCCGTGCAGTGTGATCTCCAGCCAAATCCTGTTTCCCTGAAGAGCGGCTCAAGTCATTCTAACGTCTTAGGCGAATCCACCTCTTCACCGTGTTCTCAACCTTGACCTAACCTTTTTGATAAAGACTCAGATCACACGTATGAATAGCGGACGAGTCCTCCATAACCGTGCGGTAGTTGTACGCCGCGCAATCTATAAACGTAGCGATACTCGGCTTACTACTTGATCGCTGCAAGACGCCTTTTGACGGGCCGTTCGAGCCGATGCCGGCACGGTGCACCATCCATTCCAGATCATCAGCTTCTTTTACCAGATACTCCATGACGGCTTCATTGTCCTCGTGTTGGCCAAGGTACCCGCGGGCCAGCGTGTTTTTGATCGCCCACAGAACCGGGGGAAGCTGTTGGTTTGGGGGCTTACTTAGGGCGCCTGCTTGATAGAGGAACCGCTTGACTCCGTGCCGGCGCATGGCCGGGACCAGACTCTGCACGAATGCCGTGTTGATCTTGGTGTGTTTCTGAAGCTCCACATCGCCCAGCATGGAAACCACAAAATCAGCGGCCTGCACTAGTTCATCGAGATTAGGAATGTCGGAAACAACTCCCGGATGGACCTTTAAGTCTGGACTATCAAAGGAAAATTTCGCCGGATTTCTGACCAAAGCCCTGACCTTGTGCCCCTCTTTCAACGCCAGTGAGACAAAGTGCTGACCCGTCTGTCCCGTACCACCAAACACGAGGAACGTTTTTTGCTGACTCATTTCATTACTCCTCTTTGATTGCTCCTCTTGTCGAAATCGGTCCGCAACGTGGTATGTATGACCACATGCAACCAGTGTCAGGCTGTAGATCTTTACGCTGATTATTTCTCAGTATATCTCACGGACTTCCAAACGCAACTTAAAATCTCGTTGCCGAAGCGCAATTTACTCAATAAATAGCGCTTCTCATTTGCACAAGAAGTCCTGCTGCATCTACGCATCTTTGATTGCCCATGCCTCTCGACTCCGATAGGCTTTCCTAGAGAGTTGATCCATCAACCACTCAAAAGGAGGGACTATGACATTTGATGAAGCCCGGCTAATGGCGAACGTGAACTCACGGGCGCTGCGCTTGTTCGAGGACGGCTACCGCGCCCACTGGATCAATGGATCCGTGCTGGCAGTCCGCAGCCCCGGCAAGACGGTTTACCGGCTGGATATTGGCATGGAGACGTGCGACTGCCTGTTCTTTCAGAAGAACTCCGGCCGCCATGCCTGCAAGCATATCCTAGGCTACAGAACCCTGCTGTGCCGGCAGCAGTCCATGCGCCGCCTGGTGACGCTGATGCTGCTAAAGGTGTGGGCGGATCTGGATGACAGACCAAATCCCTCTGAGGCAATAAACCATGACTGCGCCCAGGAAACGGAGGCCGACGATGTCGCCAGATGAATCAAAACCTTGGAATGCGCCGGACTGCACTGCACCCGCACGTTTCAGTACCGGCCAGCTCGTGGCGACGCCCACGGCGCTGTCGGTGCTGGTTAGCCTCAGGGTTTCGCCCTGGTCTCTGGTGGAACGCCATATTCACGGCGATTGGGGGGACCTCGACGAACACGATTGCCGGGAGAACGAACGGGCACTCCTTGAGGGAGACCGGCTGCTGTCTGCCTACTCGCTGCCGGACGGCACGCGGCTCTGGATCATCACGGAGGCGGACCGCTCCGCAACGACGCTGCTGCTCCCCGCCGAGTATTAGGCGGAAGACTGCACCTCTGACGACTCTGACCTGTTGCTACCGGTTTTCACTACCTGCTCCGCGCTGCACCCTGCGCGGAGATTTTTCTTATATCAAGCCTTTTTATAGCAAGCTTTTCTTTATCGCTAGATCCTGTTGCCCTTCGCCGAGACCCGCGATTGGCGTTCCGCGCAGCACACAAATGGCGTTCCGCGCAGCACACAAATGGCGTTCCGCGCACCACCGGTTGTTCCCCGCCAGCGCACCCTCTACGCTGCTTCCTGAAGAGCGTCGACAACCCAAAAGGCTTGCGGCAAATCCCCCTCTTCACCCGCCCTTTGACATGCACTCTGTAAAGATGAACTTAGAGATACTTTTTCTGAGCACATCGATCCGATCATGTTTGGGGCCAGGAGAGCAGCAAATGCATCCCGACACCCTCACCCTCCCCACGCGGGAGGACCGACGTCCGCCGATCGTCTCGGCTGACTACAACTCGCCGGGCTTTGACCCGAACCCCGCTGCAACCACGGCAGCGGCGACTATCACGGCACCGGTTCCGGCTTCCCAAGAGCCTGCGCCGAACTGGGCACAGTTTCAGCCTACCCTGGACCTGCCGACGCGGCATGGCCTCAGCGAGCTGAAGCGCCAAATCGCACAGGACGATGCCGGCAAGTGGGACCTCACTATCCCGAAAGACCGCCTGATCCTGTCGCGCGGCCAGCTCGTCCTGCCGGAAGAGCACCAGGACGAGCATCCCGAGTTCCTCGCGCTCTCGCCCTGGGCCACATCTCAGGTCTGCCAGCGGCTTTGCATCCCCGCCCCGTACTTCGTTCGCTGCTCCGCTCCCCTGCAAGATGCTCAGTTCAACCACTGGGCCTGGCAGATGGGAGAAGATCCGGATGAGGAACAGGACGGCAAGCCTGGCGCTCACCGTCCCTGGCTGCTGCGCTGTAAGGCGCAGACTGTCCGGGCGGTGCTGTCTGACCGCTATCGTCCGCTGGACAACGCGGACCTCGTCGGGACGCTGATCCCGATCCTGGAAGACCGCTTCGAAGTGCGGGGCATCGCCCTGACCCCGGAGAGCTTCCACTTGCGGCTGGTGGACCCACGGCTTGCCCGTGAGGTGCTGCCAAACGACCGGCTGATGGTCGGCGTTCACGTCGCCAACAGCGAAACAGGCAGACGTTCAGTTACCGTCGATGCCCTGGTATGGCGATTAGTATGCTTGAACGGCATGGTACGCCTGGTGCGCGGAAAGAGCCTGCTGCGCCAGCGGCATGTTTCGTGGGACCGTCCGCGCTTTGCGGACGCCCTGAACCGCGCCGTCTGCGAGGCCGTGACTGCCGGCGCGGGCCTGATCGACCGCTTGCAAGCGGCCACGCGGGAACCCGTGCCGGACGTGGAGGGCGTGATCCGGGCCATCGCACAGCAGGCCATGCTGACCCAGTCCGTTCAGGACCGGGTGAAGCAGGCGCTTCTGTCCACTCCGCCGCCTCAGCAGGAGCGGGTGTACGGCCTGGTGCAGGCCCTGACCTATACGGCTCAGAGCCTCGCGCCGGACGACCGGTACGACCTGGAAGTGCTGGCGGGACGCCTGCTGGACGAAGGGCTGCCGGCTCCGCTTAAAGCGGATGCCATCATTCGCCGCCAGCAGAACGGACGAATGACAGGCAGCGGGCAGACGCAAGGAGGATAGCGCCATGACGACACTCCGAACGACTTCTTTACCTTGCGCAGCCGTCAGACCCGCGAGCACTTGCACGGTTGAGATCGGCGACTTCCGCCTCATTCGGCGGGGCCGCTTCTGGGCTGTCCAAGACGCCCTGGGCGCTTTAGTTGTCACGGCGGTTTACAAGAAAGGAGCCATCGAAGTGGTGCGGCGGCTGTTGCCGCCGGAGAAGCGTCACCTGGCGGACGAAGTGAAGCGCAAGCGCCTTGCTACATCCGCGCGGTCGCCGCGCTGCCGGTACAACACCAGCCATACCAACGCCCATTCACGCGATAGTGAACATTGACGTGAGACTGAGCACTGACGTAAGATCAAGCACTGACTTGAACATGACCTAAGGGCCGGGCACGATCTTGTGCCTGGCCTTCCCTCTTTCGCCCGCACCTAAGAAAGCGGACGATCAGGAGATACGAGAACAGGAGAAGCGAGAAATGGCAACGGTAACCGAGATGACGCTTGCGCTGGGACGGACCGTGTACGGCGGCGACCAGAGCGGCGAAGAAGGCAGCGACGAGAAGATCGAAGGGCGCGAAACGCGCCTGAGCGTGACATGGCGGCTGACGGAAGAAGAGCAGGATCTGACATTGATGGCCTCCATCTTGGCCGAAGAAGCCGAGCGAGCGCTTGGGCAGGCCGTTCGGACGGTTCAGAGGCGTCACTATCCCGAAACGGGTTGCGACGAGAAGAGTTATAACACCGAGAAGAGTTATGACTCTGAAAAGGATTATGATACTCAAGCAGTGCCACGCCTCAACAGTGAACCAAAATCCAACGGGCTAAAGTCTACTGAAAACGGGAACGGTCACACACCTGAACCTAGACATCAGCAACAACCCAGCCCTCAGCAGCATAGTAATCAAGCGGCACGTACCTATCCAGCCGCAGGCTCCGGTCAGGCAGCTCCCGATCAGAACGGAAGCAAAGCACCAATGACACATGGCGCATCAAAAAATGGTGCATCAGGCTACCCGGCTTATGTTCCGCCGATCACCAAGACTCAGCAGATGGCTATCCAGTCCCACTGCACCCGCCACGGCGTCGCCGACTGGGAGCTGCGGAAGCTGCTTTGGGAGCGGTTCGGCAAGAAGGAGCAGCGCGAGCTGAACAAAGATGAGGCAGGCGAACTGCTGACCGCTTTGCAGCAAGCGATCCTGCACAACGGGGCGGATCATTCCGCTTACGCCAATTAGTTCCTTCATCTGTCCAAATTTAGTCCCTTGAGATGTCCAAATAAGGAACTGAAACGAACGAGGGATAGAAAGAGAGGAACCGAGAAGATGAGAGGAATGAATAGATGAGAACACAGCCGCGGCCCCCTGCCGCGCCGAACCGTGACTTGAGAGAAGCCCGCATCGAACACCCTACAGAAAGCCGTATCATCGCAGATCCTTCCACAGAAAACCCATTTATGGAGGATGACCCGTTCATTCCGATGCCATCGTCGCTCTGCCGGAGCACTGCCATCGGGATGCCCGAAAGCGCTCTGTCAGACGATACGGTTCATGCAGATGCGATGAAGAAAGATGCGATGCAGGAAAGTCTGTTGTCCGTTTCAAGCCACGCGCCGGAACTTGACGGCCTGGAAGAACTCGGGCCGCAGCTTGCCTGGGTGTCATTAAACGCCCCGCGCGGCCTGCTGGTTTGCAAGAACCTTGATATGGAAGTGAGCGAGTTCGTCGGTACGATCGTGGAAAGCCGCGTCGTGCGCGTGATGAAAGACAAGGATGAGAGGGATAAAGACGGTGGCGTGTTCTGCGCTTCCTCCAATCGGCAGACCGCCGACGTGGGAAGGCCGGGGCGCGAGTGCGGCTTCTGCGAAGACCGGAACGGCTGCTGCTTCCCGCGCTGGTGGATCGCCTGGCGAGAAGAAGAAAGCGGGCAGACCTTTGCCCACACGCTCTCGCAGGCAGGCACGATGAACTTCACCCGCTACGCCGCAAAGCTCAGGCGGGACGGCCATGTGCCGAGCGACGTGGTGACGCGCATATTTGTCGAGGAAGCGCGTCGGCATAAGGCCGGGACGGCGTACCGCCGGCTTCAGTTCGAGCAGGACGACCCCTTCCGCGACCAGTGAAAAAGTGACCAGTAGGCAACGGGGCACACCGTTCACGCAACGCTCGTTGAGCTTACTCGGCAGAAGATTAGCATTGCCACAGGCCGCCAGGGATGGCAGCCGCCCACAGAGAGCATTGCACTCTGCGGGCAAAGTCCCGGCCGCTTGCTTGGATAGCCAGCGACTCAGTGCGTGCGCTGAGGATTAGCCTGTGCAAGGCCGGCAGCGGCCGGGCAGTCACAACTTCTGAGGGCAGCATTCAAGCTTCTCTCTCCCCTCCCGCCTGTCACTAACTTCGACAGGCGGGTTTTTTGTTGATGTAATTTTCCTTAGTGCAACGAGGATCAAACACGGCACAAACATTGCGGACCATGAGAAAACAACTACAATGCAGGATTACCGGGAGGGCGTTACGAACAATGTGGGTATGCAAAAGAAGCCGCTAGACGAACAAGTCAGACAGGACGGCGAGTCACGGGGTACTATCACCGCCCAGAATGCCGACCAAAATTGGGAAGCGCAGTGGAACCGCTATGGGTTCATAGAAATGCTCTCAGACATGCGGCAGGTCTTCCCCAAGCAGCGCGTCATGCAGATGTTTGGGTGGATGGTATTATTTGGGGCGACAGGTGGACAAACGAAGGAGCAAATGGTCAAGCGCCTGATGAAGCTGGGCTTTGGAAAATCGAGTGTATATGATGCCGCCGCAGATATTAAGCGGTATCAGGAATTTCTTTGGGAAAAATGGGGCCGTGAGGTATCGCAGGAGCAGCTCGCAAAAAAAGTTCAGCAGGTTCAGTCCGAACTAGCGGAAATTACTGTATAATGAGACTCTAGGCAGGATTAGTGCCGAGACGAACAGCAGATCCGAAACTAACGCCTAGCCGGCATAAACCGCCGGACGAAAGGACCCCAGGATGCTAATGAAAATCGGTGAAGTATTGCTCAGGGCAGCCCTAGTGGCGTTCGTGCTTATCCCTGCAATGATCGTCGCCCTGAACAAGGCCAACGCGCAGATGATGCGCCAGATCGAACAAGCTAGTACGCAACGGGCGGTAATCGCGGCTCCCAGCGTACCACAAGGAGTGCAGCCACTGGTGCTCACGCCACATTGAGCTGGGGGCACAGACACAAGCTGGGGGCTTAGACACGCTTGAAGCAAAAGAGCGCCAGAAATTATAGCATTAAGTGCTAGAGCATTGAAACTTTCAGCAATATTCAATGCTCTTTTTCATGACAGGATAGGATGCCAGTGCAGAAAGCTACAAGTGAAGCAAGCCAAGGTTTGTGAGGCGGAAGGTCATGGCTTGAATGCTGACGTCGTACCGCTTTGCCAGCGCTTCTACGATGTCCTCATCCTCATCCTGCGGTGCGTTTGCCTTCATTTCCAAGAGATCAGTCTCTAGGAACAACGTTGGCATCAAAAGTTCCGCCGCAAATAAATTGGCTTCCTTCTCTTCATCGTCAATCCCCAAACTTGATCCAGGGTCGCGTCGCTTCATCCGCAGGCCTAAATCTACGCCCTCCCGCTGATCCACGTGCAGCACATCGCCTTCATGCAGCAGGAAATGGGCAATTTCGTGGGCGATCGTGAACCGCTTACGCGCCGGTGAATGAGAGCTGTTGACACCTATCATAGCGCGCTTACTTTCAACGTCTCGTATCAGAAACCCGGACAGATTGTCTGCGGCAACCTCATTATGTATCTGGACCCCTAAAACAGCGGCTATGACTTCAACGTCTACAGCCGCGCTACGGACGCCATGCGCTACAAGGAGCTGTTCGACAAGCGAACGTATATGTTTGCGGCGAACTGGCATTAGATCTGGTTGCACTCCTTACCGTCAAAATTTGTATTTGGAATCATGGAAGGGCGTCAACTTCTGGCAGGAAAGAAATCAGGGCTGAACCTATCCATTCCTGTTCCGACTGGGGAAGATGCTTCAACAGCTGATTTAGGGCAGGCGGGAGGAGTCGATGCGGTTTTGGGATGAGGTCATCTGGCGGTACATGCAATTCTGAAGCAATATCTACGAGGGTGTGCAGCATCAGTTTCTGACGCCCCATCTCCAAATTCGTGATTGACGCCCGGCTGAGCAGCACCTTAGATGCGAGAGATTTCTGAGTCATACCGCTTTTCTTGCGGGCATTTCGGACACGCTGCCCGACATCCCGATAAAAATTATCCTCTTTTTCCAATTCTGATCTCTCCAAAGCTCGTGTTTTTGCCTCCGTAATTTGCGTTCTTTGTCATCATACCACCGATTTTATAGTTTGTACCACAAACTCTGGCTTAGTTTGTACCACAAACTAAGCAAAACTAAGTTTCCAGAAGACGCATTTCCGCTCGGAATCATGGTATAGTCTGTTATTGAAAAGCCCCGCTGCCAGCTTCAGTAGCGATTTTCGGCTCATAGGAAGAATCCGAAAGAGAGTAGAATATGCCCGACCAACCGAGCGGTACTGCCCAACCAGAAAGTGCTTCGTCTATGCCAACCACACCCGGTTCAGTTCAAGTCGAAGGCTCGCTCCCCCTAAGGACATCGTCGAACATTCAAGGCAATGTTTTGGCGGGATTTCGCAAAGACCACCAAATTTTTGTGTTCCTCAAGCTCTCGGACACTCCGGCGCTGGCACGAGATTGGCTGAAAGATCTCTTGCCGAGCATCGCCGCGACGAAAGAAGTCGCGGCATTCAATGACCGCTTCAGTGCCGCACGCCGTTTGAACGGCGGTGACGACCCGGAAAACTTGCAATCGAACTGGGTAAATGTCGGCCTGACGGCCAGCGGTCTCACCTGTCTGGGCATCCCGCAAGTCGCGGCAGATTTGGCTGGCACGATCACGCAGGAGTTTCCATCGTTCGTTGCCGGTGCGGCAAGTCGAGCGATTTCGCTTGGTGATGTTGCTCCTGGCAGTGATCCGGCGCACTGGCTGGTGGGAGGGCCCGGACAGCCGGCAGTTGACGCCGTTCTGACAGTCGCTGCCGATGATCCTGACGATCTGCTTGTGGAAATGGAGAAGCTGCGAGCGTCGGCGACCAAATATGGGGTTGTCACGGTGTTTGAGCAGCGGGGCAATACTCTCCCCGGCGAGCGGGCCGGACATGAGCACTTCGGCTTCAAGGACGGCATCAGCCAGCCCGGCGTCATAGGGTTTGACGCGCCGGGATCAGCCAGCAGCTCAGGTGGGCCAAATCGCAACGACGAAGTTGCGGACAGCACGGGAACGAAGCTGGTCGCTGCCGGTGAGTTTGTCTTGGGATACCCGCGCGAGGGTGGAGGGGTGCAGGCGTGCCCTCCCTGGATGACGGACGGCTCGTTTCAGGTCTGGCGCCGCTTGGAGCAGGACGTGCCTGGCTTCTGGTCTCAGGTAACATCCCAGCTTCAAGCACAGAATCCTGCGCTGCCGCCCACCGATCCTGCAACGGAAGACCAGCTGGCAGCGAGACTAATGGGCCGCTGGCGCAGCGGTACGCCCGTTGACGCCGCGCCGAACGCTGACGACCGCTCTGCCCGTGACCCGCAGGACGACAATGATTTCAATTTCAGCGGTCGGGCTGCAGATGGCAGCCTGGATGTGCCAGGCATCGCACCATCTATCCAAGATGCAGGACTGCGCTGCCCCGTAGACGCGCACATCCGCAAGATGAACCCGCGGAACGGCGGAGAAGCATCGCGCCGCATCATCCGGCGCGGCGTTCCCTTCGGTTTGCCTTTCGATCCGGCGGCTGGACGCGGTCAAGGCGTGGATGCCGATCGCGGCCTGCTGTTCATGGCATTTATGGCAAGCATCGAGAACCAGTTCGAGTTTCTCCAGTCGACGTGGGCCAACGGTCCCTTTCCGGCAGGCGGGCATGATCCGATCATTGGGGTTCCGGACGCAAGTCAACCGACTCATACGCTCCCGAGAGATAACGGTCTTCCTGCTATTAAACTCACGTTGCAGCGTTTTGTCCAAACAACAGGAGCGGTCTACGCTTTTGCGCCGTCGCTTGCGACACTCAAAGCGCTGGCAGCAGGAGAAGTGCCGGCAGTAGGCACGGTCTGAAACTTCCACTTGGGGCCAGCATGCTGGCCCCAAGTGGAACGGAGCAATAGGAAGCGGTTCTATGAGCGAACATTTCGATACAGTCATCATCGGATCAGGCTTCGGCGGTTCGGTCTCCGCTTTGCGCCTGGCGGAGGCAGGCCAGCGCGTCTGCCTTCTAGAGCGCGGCAAGGCCTACCCGCCGGGGTCCTTTCCGCGTAGCCCCCAGGGCGTCGGCGCGAACTTCTGGGATCCCAGCGGGGGCTGCCAAGGGTTGTTCGATGTCTGGTCCTTCCGGGACATGGAGGCAGTCATCTCCAGCGGCCTCGGGGGCGGCTCCCTGATCTACGCCAATGTCCTGCTTCGCAAGGACGAGAAGTGGTTTGTCCGGGAAGAAGCGGGCAAGGACGCTTACGAGTACTGGCCCGTGACGCGGGCCGACCTGGATCCGTTCTACGACCGTGCCGAGCAAGTCCTGCGCCCCCAGCGCTATCCGCTCGACCAGCCGCCCTACAGCGCTACCACCAAGACATTGGCGCTTAAAGAGGCGGCCGAACGGCTTGGCTTGGAGTGGTTCTTGCCTCACCTGGCCGTCACCTTTGCAAACGACGACGCCGTGCCGGTGCCGGGCGAGCTGATTAAAGAAACCTATCCCAACCTGCACGGACGCCAGCGCAGCACCTGCCGGCTGTGCGGCGAATGCGATCTGGGCTGCAACTACGGCAGCAAGAACACGCTGGATTACAATTACCTTAGTCTCGCCAAGATTGCCGGGGCCGACTTGCGCCCCCGCTCCGAGGTCAAGTCGTTCGCGCCGCGGCCTGGCGGCGGGTATACGGTGGAATATATCCGGCACGAACCGGAGAACGAAGGCCGTCAGACGGACACGCACGCGTTGCCCCGTCATGCAATCACGGCTGACAGGCTGGTGCTTGCGGCAGGGACGTTGGGATCGACCTACCTGCTGTTCAAAAACCGGGCGGCATTCCCCGGTCTCAGCCCGATGCTGGGGACGCGCTTCTGCGGCAACGGCGACCTGATCGCGTTTGCCATGCACGCCAAGCAAGGCGAGGGGCACGCCGCCGCGCCGCGCCATATCAATGCCAGTCACGGCCCCGTGATTACCAGCACCATTCGCGTTCCGGATGCTGCGGACGGAGGCAGCGGGCGCGGTTTCTATCTGCAGGACGCGGGATACCCGGAGTTCATCAGCTGGATGCTGGAAGCAACCCAGGCCAGCGCCCTCGTGCAGCGGATGGGCAAGTTTCTGGAAGAGCGGCTGCTGACCTGGGCCGGACGCAGCCCGCAGACAGAAGTCGGCCAGGAGATGACCCGGCTGCTGGGTCCCTGCACGCTGTCTTCCACGTCGATGCCGCTGCTGGGAATGGGGCGGGACCGGCCAGACGGCGTGTTTTCCCTGCGAAGCGTCGCCCATTCGCCGGAGCCGTTTTTGGAACTGGACTGGCATGACGTCAAGTCACGGTCTTACTACCAGGAAATCATTGGGACGGCGCGGCGGGTGGCGGAAGCGATGGGCGCGGTCTACGATGAGGACCCGATGACGCATATCCACCGCTTCATCACGGCGCACCCTCTCGGCGGCTGCCCCATGGGCCGGTCCGCTGCGGAAGGGGTCGTTGATTCTTACGGCGAGGTCTTCGGCTATCCGGGCTTCGTTATCGCCGACGGCTCAGTTCTCCCCGGCCCTGTTGGTGCCAATCCGAGCTTCACGATCGCGGCCCTCGCCGAACGCTTCGCCGAGCGCCTGGGTGCGAAAAGGCAGTCATGAATCTCAATTTCAATCTGGCCCAAACTATGCCTGCACTGCCACGACGTTGCTGCCGTTTTGCGGGCCTCTTGCATTTAACTTTGCTGTCGCTGCTATGCGCGTTTAGCTGCGTGCTCGCAGGATGCAGCAACTCGCATGCCCGCGAGGCGGCAGCCACGGCGCGGCAGGGCAGTCAGACTGCCGAGGCACTGGCCGACTATTATCACCGCATGGCCGGCTCTGCGGCAGGGATGCCGCAGGCCCGCGTCATCGAAGACGCGCTCGCGGCGCACATGGTCCTGCCGGAGAATACAGCCGCACTGACGCAAGCGTACCATGTGCAGGCGGACCACTACGCGGCCCGCGAGGCCATGGCTCGCAGCTTGAAAACCGTGTATGACGAGCTGGGCAACCTGGCCGAGGACAAGCCGGACGACGTGATCGGGGCAGCATCACGCCTGCAATCTGCTGTCGTTGGGCTGAACCGAGAACATCAATTTGGCGCGTCTCTTCATGGCCGGCGCGTTGACACCGGCCTGATCCAGCAGCATTTTGACAAAGTGGTCGGCTTTCTCTTTGATCTGCAGAAGTCCAAAAAGCTCCGGGACGCAAACGCCGACACGCTCAGCATCCTCATCCAGCTCAAGGGAATCGTGGACGAGGAACAGCCCTTGTACGCTGAAGACGCCGGTGTCTTCGCAGACGAAGGGCATAGCCTTGCCACAGCCATGACGAAAGCCAGTTTTGCCGCTGGCGCTAACCAAGATGCTTTTGGCACTTCGTCCCCCCTTCATGACCTGCTGGCTCCCTATGCCCTTCAGCCTGGTCAATCAAACCCGCATGACGTCGCGAACGTCGGCCAGATCCTGACGACGTTCGACGTGGAAGAAAGCTACCGGGAGGCACATGCCGAAGCCGGCACGGAGCCTTCAGACCTTCAATCCGCCCTTGCCGCCCAGATCGCTCGCCAAGAAGCGCTTGCACACGCCACGCGCTGATGGGAACAGGCGAACTGAAAAACCAACAAAGCTGCCAAAGCAATGGTGGCAGCGTAAATCAAAGAATTGAAAAGGGAGGCGTCAGAATGACAGATCAGGAACAATCTATTTTAGATAGCCTTCAGCGGCAATATGAGGCACTTGATGCGAAGCGGCCCGCCTTCTTAGACCCGGCGTCGGGATGCAGCCTTGTTCAGAAAACCCAGTATGCCGATGCCGTTAACCAGGCTCTAGTCAATCTAACCGACGCGCAGAATGCGCTTCTAGGGCGAGATGAAGCCATGATCCAGCAAATCAGTGTGAAAGTCCAGAAAGCAGATCAGGACATCCAATCTGCGCTGGCCTCTCTGAAAGACATTGCTCAGCGTATGGATCAGATGACGAACGCTGTCAGCAATGTGACAACCGTGTTGAAAATCTGCGTCCCGTAAACAGTCTCCCAGCCTTGCTCCCAAATTAGTCCAGTTATGGCCTATAGGCTGTTACGCAGATCATATAAAAAGGCGCCATACGCGGTTAAGAATGGTCAATCAGATGGACATCGGAGTGGACAATGGGAAGCCCGGCCATTGTCCACTCCGATGTCCACTGCCGTGAGAAGCGAAAGCCCTTTTCTGCGCCGTGATTGTCCTGTAACTACTTTCTTCTTTTCCCTTGATCTTCCGATCTCGCTCAAAGCCACAGTACCGGCCGCAACTGTTTAGGATTATCTTCCCCGCCGACCGGCACAAAACCTTGAACGGCGGCACGATCAAAACCCATTGCAAAAATAAAACTCCTGGCAAGCATTAAATATAAATCCTGGCAAGCATACTTGGCACGGTTTATGCACTGAGCAAGAGTCTCACGCGTCCAGATCCTTTCCAAGCCATTGCCGGCCTGGAAGCGCCTATTGCTGTACAGACGCTCCTTCCTATTCTCCCGCATGCCTCCCTGCCGGAGGTCTGCCTGTTTCCATGGTTCGTCCGTGCGACGTGAACACTTCTGCACGGACGTCCGTGGCCGTATTTTTTGGTACAGCTACTCATTGCACTGATTCTGATTGCACAATTCCCTCACGAAAGGAGCCATCCCGATGGCAGCAGACCAAAGACCAACGAATTATGGAGCAAAAGATTATGAGACGACAGAGGCTGGAACCGACCTGGCCGTGCGCGTGAGCAGCCAGGCAGGATTCGGGCACGGAGGCCGGGACGCCGAACGCCAGATCGAGCCGCGCATCGCCCGCATGGAAGCGGAGATGGACGCCGCACGGAGCCGGGGCATCCTGGGCCTGATGCAGCTGCGGTACGAAGCCTGGCTGGAAGACAAGATGAAGGGTCCGGCCATCGCCAAGATGCAGGCCCGTCAGGAGCTTCTCGAAGAGCAGCGCAAGACCGCCGAAGCCGAGATCCGCCTCAAAGCCACCGTCCAGTCCGGGGAAGTCGGCGCCCAGCGCCACCGCATCGAGTGGAACGAGGTCAACCGCCAGCGCCTCGCCGGCGAACTGCATTCATTGGGCATGATCACGCTTTCCCCCGGCCCGGCTGCCGCCGCTCCTTCGGCTCCGCCGCCCGTCAGCACGCACGTCACGGACGAGCAGGTGGAAGTGGTCGCGCTTCGGGGATTCCTACAAGGCGTGGAGACCGAAGAAGACTGGCTGGTGTACCGGGCCGAGCTTGGCCAGCATCTGGCTCCCTACGCGGTCGAGGAAGTCGGCCAGCGGCTCAGGGAACTGTGGCGGCTCAACCGGCAAGCGCAGGTCGGGGTGTGACAAGTGGGGTGTAATTAAGTGGGAGTGTAAGCCATGGAAACCTCCATAGAAATCGGCCGGTACATTGCCATGGCGGGAGCAGGCGGCGGAGCGCTGCGGTTCCTGTGCGACGCCCCGGAGCTAGAGCGGCACGTCGGCCAGCCCTGGTTCCGCGCTTATGCGTCCGAGCGACTGGACATCCCGCTCGTGGCCATGGAGGGGGCGGATGTTCCCGCCGGGGCCGCGCGGGTGGGAGCCGACCTGCTTGCGCGGCATGCCTGCGTCTTCGGAGCCACAGGCAGCGGCAAGACCCGCCTCGCCCTGCACCTGCTGGCGGAACAGATCAAGGCCGGCTGCTCGGTCGTCATGCTCGACCCCAAGATCGAGACTATCCGTCATTTGCTTTCGCTGGCGCATTCGCTGGGCATGGCGCCGGACCAGGTCACGGTCCTGTCGCCCCACCTGTCGGGAGCAGGAGCACCGGGCTGGAACCCGCTGGACGGGAAGGCGTCAGGTATTTCCCCCGCCCAGGCGGCGGCGGACGTGGTTTCCGTTTTGGAAAAGAGCACCAGCTCCTGGGGGCCGCGCATGGGGGACCTCCTGACCAACGCCCTGATTGTCGTTGCCTCCCATGGGCTGTCCCTGTTTGAGCTGGCCCGCCTGCTCCAGCGCGACGACTACCGGGAACGACTGCTTCGGCTGCCTTCGCCTTACGACGGGGCAGGCAATGACGTCGCCTATGCGGGTGGAGTGGCGTATGAGGAAGCGCGAGACTTCTTCCTGACCGAGTTCGCTGCCTGGAGCAAGTCCGAGCGGGCGGGCGCCGTCGCGCCCGTCCTCAACAAGTTTCGCGAACTGCTCCGCACTCCCTTCCTGCGCTCACTTCTTTGTGCCCGGCGGACCACTCTGCATCTGGGCGCTCTGTGGCACCGCCCCGGCCTTGTCCTCGTTCATCTCGATGCAGCGGCTCTGGGCGATGAAGGGGTCCGGCTATTGGGTGGACTGCTGGCGCATCAGCTCCTGCGAACAGCCATGCGGGCGGAAGGGCCGGTGCCCGTCGTGCTGGCCCTGGACGAGATGGGTGTTTCTGAAGAGTTTGTCGGCGGGGCGGCGGCTAAAATCCTGGCGATTGCCCGCTCGCGGGGCCTGCGGCTTTTGGTGGCCTGCCAGCACCTGGACCAGCTCTCGGGTGATCTGCGAACGGCGCTTCTCGCGAACACGGCGGTGCGAGCCTTCTTTCGCTTGGGGTACGCAGATGCAAAGCTTGTGGCGGCGGCGCTGTCTGCCGGCACGGGAGAGAAGGTTACGCGGATCGCGGCTGACGTGGCGAAACGGGATGCGGACGGCTGCCCGGAAACCTGGGCGGAGACGGCGCATACGATCCGGGACGGGCGGGGCGAGCCGGTCTGCCTCTCCCCTGCCGCCGCGCAAGCGTTCTGGCACCTGGCAAAGAAAGCCAACGGAGCAGCACAGGTGGCAGGACTAAAGCAGCTTTCGCGTGTGTCCGGGATTGACCGGCTTTACGTTCATGCGGCGGACACCAAGAAGCCGGTGGAGCTTTCGCGCTATGTGAAGATGCTGGCGGCAGAAGATTACTACTTGTCAGGGACCGGGCCCGTGCGGCTAGTAGTGAACTTCCCCCGCCCACGGCTCTCGGTGCTGTCCCGCGAGACAGAAACGGAAAGGGGCCAGGGGTGGATCAAGACTCTCACGGAGCTGCCGGTGCAGCGGGCGGTGCTTCGGCTTTCGAGTGGGCAAACCGGCGAAGTGCAGGTGATGAACGTCGCTGATCCTGCGGCCCCGGCGGGGTTCGAGCAGTTCCTGTCGGCGGCAGTGGTGGGCAACGGGCAGTCGTCACGGGAAGTGGAACAAGCACAGGTCTGGCGGCGTGAAGAAGTGGAGCGGGTCGCTGGTGGGAACAAGCCAGCAGAGGGTTCACAGCCACGGGCACTAAGCGTGCCAAGTTCTTCAAGCAAATCAAGACCACCCAGGGGAGAAAGGATGCAAACTTCTCAGGATCTTGAGCCGAGGAACGATACGGTGAGGAGCGAGAGCCTTGCGGCCACGATGACAAATACAGCTTCTCCTAAAGACAAACCTTCTGCTGATAAACCTTTAATCGCGGAGGACGGCAGCCTTGCCTAAGAACCACGCCACGGCGAAAGCCATTTCCGAAGTAGCCAAACCCTCTTCCGAAGAAGCTGCTATCACTCGCCGGCGTCGCTATGCCCGCTCCCCTGCGGAAGCGCTTTGCGCGTCTCTGACGCCGGTTCGGCTGGACATCCTGCGCTTCCTGGCAGAGCTGCGGTTTTTGTCTCTGCCCCAGATCGCCCGGCTCTGCTGCCCGTCACCCAGGCAGGAGTTGGCTGAGAAGAGCGCCCGGCGGCAGATGCGGGTGCTGTTTGATGCTGGCCTCGTGGATGTCATTCCCGTGTCCCGCGCCGCTCTGTCCCCTGCAGGTCTGCCGAATGATGCTTCCTTGCTGTACGGCTCTGCCCCCAACATCTATGCACTCACGGTGCTTGGGCTGGAAACGCTCTCCCGCGCAGGGCTGATGGAAAATTCAGATGCCACACGGAAAAAGCGGTCTTACGGTCCGAGGAACAGCCTATTTCTGGCGCATGAGCTGGTGGTGCGCGATGTGCGGGTCTGGCTAGAGCTGGTAGCAAGGGAAGGTGGATACGAGCTGGAGCAATGGCGGGCCGGCGAAGCGGCGGCGATGAACTTGGACCAAGATCAGCCACCGTTCACGGTTCGGCCTGATGCCTGGTTCGTGTTGCGGTTGGGACTGAACGTGCTGGTCGGGTTGGTGGAAGTAGACCGGGGAACGGAGCGCGGTGACCGACGTTGGGGCGAGAAGTTAGCAGCTTACGGGATGCTGTTTGCGAGTGGGAAATTGCCAGATGTGACCGGCTACGTCAACGCACGGGTTCTTGTGCTGACGCCTGATGCCAAGCGGCGCGACCTACTTGCTGGCTTCATTAGGAAGCAAAGCGGAACGGATCAGGTTGGATCAATCGCCACTCGATGCTGGCTCTCCGATTTTGGCGTACTGACGGTGCCGAACCTCTCTGCAGAATGCTGGCGGAAGCCGGGAGCCACCGTGCTCAGGCCACTCGTGCCGCATTAGGCCGCTTCTATGGCTCGTAAAGTAGGCCGAGCAATAGAAAGATGGAGAATAAGCCGCCTTGCTAGACCAACAAAACACTTATTTCGCTTGTGGCACATAAAAAAGAGAGACCTTAGTATCGGAGGGTGGGACCAGGACCAAAAGTTGCGCTCCATGACTGTTTCTTGAATGAGATATTACTTGCAAGTAATGAAGCTGAAAAGAAAGCAGTGGTGAGTGAAAGTGGTTAGTAAGGACGATTATATGGTAGAATAGGCTACCTGCGTCGAGCATGCGCTAAACTTATCGCGCTTGCTGGGTATGTTCCTGATGAGATCACGCTTGACATCAGCGTGGCACAGGCTACACTAAGGGCTGTCTCCTGCGTGAGCGTTCCCTGACAAACAGGACACTACTGCTCTTCAAACATCTGCCTCACCCCATTTTCCAACCAAACTTAACTGTGTTTAGACGCGAGAGCACCGCGCCGGGTGTGCCAAATCATTGGCATATGTGTCTTACTTTGTCAGTGCTTCAACATAAGAACTGCCTGATAAGAACTGCCTGAAACCTGAGAGCTTTCTGGTTGAACACTGTTGTCAAATTTTAGATGGAAAGAGGCGTTCTTCAACGAGGTAGGTTGTGAGAGAAAGATATGAACAAAAAGAAAACAATGAGCAAATTGGATTCAGCCGCTCGAATAAGCTCAACACTACCTGAAAATGGTTTGACAAATGGTGGTTCATCTACTTCTTTTCCTGCTGAGGATGCTTTGCCAATGACTAATCGGCGACTTTTTGCGCGGAAAATGAATGGAACCTCGTTGCCCGATATTCAGGAACTTCGCCGTTTGCTGGACCCAGAGTACAAAACACTCGCAAAATACAAGAAAACGCTCCTAAGCGACCCTGATCTCACGCACCATTACTTTTTGATCAATGGTGAGAATTTAGAAATCCATTCAAGTCTAGACAGCGCTCTCGAACAAGGCTATATCCAGTATGCGAATGATCTATTTTTCGTTGGCGCAATTAATGAGAAGCAGATCGATGCTTATCTGAATACATGACAGGGGATGTGAAAGGTATACCGTTTTTATACCAAATTATGTCCTGTGCCGATGCCATCGGTCAAACATTAAGGAGATATAGATTGGATTTTATTAGGCACATTTTGGATTCTAATCTTGGCCCAATAGTAACAGTAACTATTGGGCTTTCTTTTGCTGAAGAAGAAAGAAGGAGGGTATCTGGCAGAGACTTTGAAGAACGTAGATCCTATGCAGCCTTGATTGATCCCGGTATAGAAAATACGGTCATCAGCGAGAGGATCCGCTTGGATTACGCCCCGGGTGAGTACGGGTTGGAGGAAATATATTTTCCTCTCCTAGGCACTGAGTTGCGGCTAGGAACACACGTTTATATCGGTGTACCTGAGCTAACCCCTTACCTTTTGGAGCGCAATTCAAAGGTTATTGTTGCGCCTCTTTCAGAATCTATCCAATGCATCCTGGGACGCGACTTCTTGAATGTCATTGAGTTTGTCTACGACGGTGATGCAGGAGTTTTTGCTTGGCGTGTTCCCTCACCTTTATAATCATATATTCATAATCGCGCAAACTGTGATTAGATATCCGCCGCTCCCGGCAACAGTCCGACATGGACGGCATGGCACACTGCCTGCACTCTGTGAAACGGTGTCAGCGCATTTAGAGCCAACACAACAGCATCATGAGCAGAAATCCCCTTGGTTTGTTTAGCTTGGTTGCATCATTTTTTTGCTGCGGTACTTATAAGACAACTTCTAGTCAGGTTGAGATAATTTTTATTCAAAATACTCAGATGTGTCATTCAGAACTAAGTTGTTCAAATCGAGCTGTCCTCTGAGTTCCTGTTCTAACAGATGGGTCTGGAAAGAGTCTGAGAGCGCTGTTCGGTCAGGATCGATCATCATATCTGTGTTGATGCGTTCTCGTTGCTTCTCGGAGATGTTTATGTCCGCAACCATGTTCACGCGGCCGCCGATGAAGGCTCCGAAGCGCTCGGTCCCGCCCACCTGGCGAGAAGTTATCGTGCCCTTCTTGGCGATGCGCGTCCCTTGCCAGCCGACAGGCTTAGTGGGACGTATGGCCGAGTAGAATATAATGCCCGGCAATTTTGTATAGGCTGAGATGAGAACAGAGTTACCCGCGAGCGTCAGGTCGAAGGCCCGGCGCAAATAATGCAACCCTCTTTCGGGAAACAAAGTCCGTTCGTCATCAGGTACGATGATATTGTTCACCAGAAGTAGGTGATGCTCGTGCGGACCGGGGTTTGCACTGTGACCCAGCAGGTAGTCCTTCCATAACAAGAGGGCTTCATCTACCGCCGCAATCAGCTTGCTCCTCTCAGGGTCGTTTCTACGGAAGTCTTCGATTTGCGTAATAACCGTTCGCCAAGCCAGGGAGATGGCGAACCGCCGCAGCCATTCGTCATACTCGAATGTTGTTGCCTTCCTCTCCTGATAAGGCATCCAGAACTTTTGGGCGAACTTTGTCTCATCTGCGGAAAAGAGTTCCTCGCAGCTGGCGCAGAGCAGGCGCTTAGTCGGACCGTCCTGCCTGCGAAGGTTAGGACTGATATTCATCCGTAGATATCCTGTGGCGGATGTTCTCTTCAGCCACTCTATAGCGAACTTTGGGATGAGATGGCTATTAAGAAGTGGGCTGGAAGAGCCGCAAAGAGCACATATGCCGAGTGCAGCCACTGATTTGCCTTCCATAAACAATGAGCCAGCAGTGAACTCAAGCAGAAGTCAAGGAAATCGAGATAAGTTTCTGTTGAAGAACTAACTCTTGAAGGACTGATTCTTGAAGGACTGATTCTGTATATTACCGTCTTGTTTTTTACTTCTTTATCAGCAATCACAATCCAACCTATCTTTACAACCCGACTTGTGCCGCAGCGTTGTCGCTTAACAGCGAGTGAGCCGTCTCGGATGTAGCACCGGGCGACGGTAACGCTTTTGTGGCCCGTCTGGGCCATGATAGAGTGCTCAGATACTCCTGCCTACGCTGCGCTTGTGGCAAGATCTGCTCTGAGAGAATGCCCCGCGTAATTCTTCGGGTTCAGCCCCGCTTTTTCCACCGCCCGTTTAGCGACCAAGGCAGCGGCCCGGTCGTAATCTAGAAATTCACGGCGTAGAAAGGTCGTTTATTGGCCCCTTGGTATTGCGGACGGTTTGGGGCCTCATGGCTTCTCTTCCCTTTCTTTGTTTTTTCTTTAGCTCTCCGCATCAGACATTTGCACCAGGCTTGCTTTGTTCTGAGCTTGCTTCACTCACGATTAATGCCCGTTGCTCCCCCAAAAGTGATGCGCGTTGCTGTTCGTGGTCCGCAGGCCGCGATGTCGAGCATCAGTGAGTCTAAGCTCTCCCCGTCTTCCAAGATGGCACGAACTCGGTACAGATAATCAGCATCGTTGAATGTCTCTTCGTCAAAATAAACGGTTTTCTCGGTCGTCCCGACTACTGTGACCTGGGCAAGTGGCTCCCGCCGCCGCACTTCGTAGCGTACTGCGTTCGCCACGCGCGGCCAACTTAGCGCGACACCCTCTGCCAATGGCTGTCCCGAGAGAATGAAATGGTTCACGGGCAAAATCCCCTCATCGCGTGTTGCTTGTAACTCTGTTTCTGGTACCGCATCTTCTGGAAAGCTATTCCGAAAGAGCGATTTGCTTTCAGTATACCTTGCGCTTGCCTGCTCGAATACTTTCCCGATAATGCGCCTTTACGGGAGCATTAGCTAAAATTATGTCCCGCTTCTGGTCTCGAAGCTGGCTCTTCGGTACGCTTGCTCAACGAACGATATGCCGGATCAGCCCCAGCAACGAGGCGGCTATCAAAGTGGCTAGCACATCAATGACGATTGTCTCGATGATGCTTCTATTTAACCCCTCGAGAACGCTTGGGAAAAGACGTTTGGCGATATTTCGGCCAACCCGCATGAGCATTGGTGGGACAGACTTCAGCACTTGCTTGAGATACCACCATTGTGCAGCAAACGTGCCGGCCTCAGCAGCTTTGCTCGTTCGCTCTTCGAGCAGATCCGCGAAGGGTGCGCCTAGGTCAAATACACGGCCAAGGTCGCGGGCCAGGGCTATAACTTTGCCTGGCTGTTCGTCTGCACTGTCCCCTGCCTCAATCTTGCCTCCTAAACTCAAGATACTTCCAGGCGCCGTATCAACCGCAATCAATCTGCCCACAGCATAATGCGGTTGCTGCTGCTGCTGCTGCTTTTCAGCTTCTACCAGATGTTCCAGTACATGCAACACTTGCATCTCGCGGTCCAGTTTGGCTTGGTCCTTTGAGTTGGCCCGGTCTTTCGATTCGGCAGGCATGTTCGACAGCAGGACTTTTTGCTCCAGCAACTGCTTTTGCAAGGGTGAAACAAGATCCGTAACGACAAAAAAGTTTTCCGCAGCGTCCCGCGCGCCGCGTTTCTCATGATCGAACTTTTCCATACGAAGCTCCTCTAGATAATCGCGTTCGGCCCTGCTCATCTTTTAATGAGCAACACTTTCAATGAGCAATACGACGAATGAACTCTTCGAACCAGCCAATCAGGCCCCACTTGGCAAGGTCCCTGCCTGCTGTTTGCAGCATCGGCCAGAGCGATGTCATAACCTGTTTGTAAAGCCACCATTTTGCAGACCGACTGCCCAGCTTGCGGCGCATCTCTGGATACTCTTCTTGGAGATCTCCCAGAAGATTTTCCCTGACTTCCTTCGGCAGAAAAAAATAAAGCAAGCGCTCGGCTGACAACAATGCCGAGTCGGGGTGGCGCTGAGAGTAACCTCCATCCATATCGTTGATTTCCCTTCGAGGTTGTTGTCGCAAAGATGTCGCAAGGTGGAGAGCTAGCCCCAGCACGATGCTGACAATGGCCACTACAGGGCCATGAGCAATCCAAAGCCACCAAATTAACTTGATTACACCCAGAACATAGGCGACAGCGACGCCGAAGACCAGGGAGCGAGTACGAGCAAGGCCAATCTTCTTCACGCAATAATCGAAGATGCGGCCTGCAAAGGCGTCGAGCTTGTTGTTCATGCCAAACCTCCCAATGGTAAGCCCAGCCCAGTGCCTTGCCGCAGCCGCCGCCGGACTGCCTCAGCTTCCTTCAATGCAGTCTCCCCGCTTCCCTCAATCTTGAAGTAGCGCTTCGCCCGCCCGCCGCGCTCGGCCGTCGCCTCTCCCTGGCGGGAGCTGACATAGCCCTTGTCTTCTAGCCGATCTAGCGTTGCGTAGACTGCTCCAATCGACGTGTCTCGTCCTGTTGCCCTCTCCACTGCCTGCCGGATCGTCACGCCGTAAGCATTCTCCCTAAGCGCGAGGAGCGCCAGCAGGATCGTTTCCTCGAAGCTTCCTAAACTGTTTTTTTGTTCCATCTACCTCTCCTGGTCGGATAATATATACATAATAGAACAAATTAGTAAAATTGTCAAGTGGGTCAAGGAAATACTTCTTTTCTTAATAGAGGCTTTCAGGGCTAAAAAGCTTCAGCGCAAGAAGCGGCCTTTGTATTAAGGAACCGTCTCTTGCCTTTCATAATGTGGAACGTATGGGAAAACAGGATAGGTGATCAAAAAGTCAGATAATAAAGAGGCGGGATGTTTTTACCTGCCAATGTGGACATCAATCTTTAAAGTCCGACTTGCGCCGCCGCGTTGTCGCGGAACAAGGACCCGTCGCGAATATAGCGCCGGGCCACCATCACGCTCTTGTGCCCCGTCTGCGCCATGATCGCACGCTCCGAGACCCCCGCTTGCGCCGCGCTCGTCGCAAGACCTGCCCGCAAAGAATGCCCCGCATACTTGTCCGGATTCAGCCCCGCCTTCTCTGCGGCCCGCTTGACGATCAGCGCCACGGCTCTGTCGGAAAGCCGCTCCGGATGAAGCTTGCCGTGGCGGTTGACGGACCGGAAGAGCGGCCCTTCGGTCAGCCTGCTTTTCTCCAGCCATGCCAGATGCGCTCGCACTGGGCAGGTATGAGGATGAGAGCCGTAAGGAATGCCTACTTTCCTTCCCTGCCCTTCCTGATCCGTCTTGCTTTTGCGGATGATGACCGTCAAGCCATCATGCGCGGCGTGAACATCAGCAACGTCCAGCCCGACCAGCTCCGAGCGTCGGAAAGCCCCGGCGAAGCCCAAAAGCAGCAGCGCCCGGTCCCGCGATCCAATTAGTCGCTCGTCGAGAGTGTCCACCATGCGGCGCAGCTCAGGGGTCACTGCCGGCGCTTTGCCATGCTGCTCGGTTCCTTTGGCGCGGCGAATGCCGGCCCAGACGAGGCGGACTGACGCAGCGGTGGTCGGGGTTTCATGCCCCGCCGCTTGGTGAACCTGGGAGATGGTGGCGAGGCGCCGTCCGAGGGTGCTGGGTTTAAGGGCATCGGCGAGGGCTGTGAGGTAGAGGGCGACGGTCTCCGGGCGTGCGGGCAGCGGGACGAAGCCGTAGGGCTGACACCAGCGGGCGAAGTCGTCCCAATCGGAAGCGTAAGCGCGGCGTGTGTTTTTGGACTTGGCTTGTCGCGCATAATCTGTGGCCTGGTTCCGGTAGCCGGCAAGGCTGACCGGCAGGTTAAGCAATTCGGCTTGCTGCTCGCTATTTTGTTGGTTCTGTTGCTGGCCGAAGCTGTCACCGTCAGCCTGCTTTTCATCCGCGTTGCTCACAATGTTTTCGTCAAAGTCCGCGTTGCTGCTTAAAGGTTCCGCGTTGCTATTTAACGGCATGGAACGGGGCTGGTCACGAAGCGGATCATCCGTTCCAGCCGACAGTAGAATAAGGCTCATTTTGCCTCATTCGCCGTCCCCTGCCCGGTTTCCTTCTAGCTTCCGATAATGAAAGCTTATCGGAAACCAGAAATGGGCAGAGGGAGTAATCGGGGAGTATGACCTTGCACATTATCTGGCGCAGTTTCTTCTGTGCTATTGGGCGTGATGCATTAAACAAATATTAGAGTTGACCAATTACCAGACTTTAATAATGATCGTCAGCCAGGGCTTGGCCAGTGTAGAGAACTGAGATATTGTGGAGGACTGAGGAGTTTTGCTGGCTGTTGTGCTACCCTCGCGAGCTTTTGTATCGTCCCCACGCACCAGCAGAATGTCCAGCAGCGTGTGATCTGCCTGCCAGATGGCGTTCGGGCGTTCAGCCTCCCGGCGGTAGATTATTTCAAACGTATCCTCGTAGGCTTTTGTTCCCTTGTGTGCCAGCATAACCAGGTCCGCCGGAAGCCAGCGCACAATATCATAAACAACAGCGTAGCTCGGCGGCGGCTCCGCCTTCTCCTCGACCAAAGCCTGCATTTGTGGCGAAAGAGTACGTCGGCTGCCGCTATCGCTGCGGCCCTTGCGGGCTAGGGCTACCAGCCCAAAGCGGCGGTACAAACGCCACCCAGCGCTGCGCCGTGCGGTACGGGATGCCGGTTTGCTGGGCCACTTGAGTCAGCAAATGGCCTTCTTCCAGATGCGGCTGGATCAGGCGGAAGCGCTCCAAAGCAGTCTGACGGTTCTCTTCAGGCAGACTAGCAAGAGGCGACAGAGTGGCAATAGCAGGCACATGAGGAGTCTCGCTCGTTTCCTAAACCATTCTTGCGAGATCATTTGGAAAAGACACGCCAACTAGCGCATAACATTATACGCCAGATAATTCAGAGGTATTGTCTTTATTTAAGTTGTTAGACGCTGTTTGTTGTACTCGTGCAGAAACAGCCTCAGACAGTTCTCGTGCATCGCGTCCGTCTTGGAAAACGAAAGCGTCTTGCGGACAAAGCGGCCTAATCTTTGCCGCAGCGTGTTGTTGAAGCGCTCGATGTGGCAGGTCTGTCCTGCGCCTTTGCCTGTCGCGTGGTGCTGCTTGGCTGGCAGCACCTGGGCATAGGCAGACCAAAAATCGGTGTAGCACACGCACTTTTTGTAGCGCTTGGGGATGCGGTTCCACAACACACGGCAGGTGGCTTCGCTTCTGTCTCCAATGGCATAAGCCACGATCTGCCGTGTGCGGCGGCACTGGGCCAGCCAAACCCAGCGCTTGTTCCTGCGGCGCTGGACGAAAGACCAAAGTTCGTCCAGTTCCAGAACGTCACGTTTTTTGGCTTTTGCCAGCGTCTTCTTCAAGGGCGGCAGGTTCATGGCTTTTTTTTAGCCAGGCCATGACGGTGTTCGGCGACACGCCAAAGATGCGCTTCATCGCCCGCAACGAGCCGCGCTCATGGTAGGCGGCCAGGATTTGGGCTTTGATGGTTTCGTCGTAGGCGTTGCTGCCTTTGTTTTCACGGCTGGTCTTGCCGCAGGTGCGGCAGCGATAGCGCTGCCTGCCGTTTTGGAAGCCGAAGCGGATCAAGTCCGTGCTGCTGCAATGGTAACAAGAGACTGTCTGGGTGACCATGAAGACAGTCTACCACAACAACTTGTATTTAGACACTACCAATTCAGAAATTGACAAATTCGATTGTTGAAATTAAGGCTTTTCGGAATTAAGGTTTAAGGGACTGATGGAGAATTGATGTCCGGGTCCAGCAAGAAAGCATGTTCCTGACCGTTGATCAATCCGTACCCCGTGATCTGGCTGTGGTTGTTGATGCCGGTGGCAGCTTCCAGCGTCCAGCCGGAAGTCGGCGAGATCAATGTGTTCAGGTCCGTCATCTGCCCGTGCCACGAGACAAAGGCATGATAACCAGCATCCGTGTAGGAAGTGCCAACGACTTGCTCAAAAGTGTTTGTGGCATTTGCAGCAGAGTAAGAAAACCCACTGCTGGAAAGCACACCAAGATCATTGGGATTAAGGTCATTCCCATCACCTACAGAACGATAAGGCGTACCCGCTTCTATCCACTGACACGCATGCACATCGCCTGTTGCTGTATCGGACAAACCGACACTGGTAGAATTGGTGAGATATGATCTCACGGGAAATAGATCGAGAGAACCAAAGGCATAACTAAAAGTGCCTCCCGGAAGTACGCCTGAACTGGCAGTGGTTGTGCCGTTGGAGAAACCTAAATCAATTGCAGTACCCCCATAATCAACACTATCTTCCAAGCTGGAAGACAAGAAATAACCTCCTGCCTGTTCGTCAATAGCTTGAAAAGTTTGACTATCGCACTGAAAGGCATGATAAAGCTCGCTGGCGTCCTGCATCTTGCCGTAGATTGTCCCCTCCGCGTCGATGCCATAGGCGGCGCTGAAACTGCCGCCAAAAGCATGAAGGTCCGTCATCGTACCCGTGTCCCAGAGGAAGGCATGGGGCTGCTGGTTGGAGTCGTAGGAAGCACCGACCACCAGGCCATAAGGGTTGATCGCAAATGCAGCACTTTCCTGATTAGGAGCCGAGCCACCTTGATTTGCAGGCAGGGTGCCGAGGTCCGCCAGGGAGCTGGCTGCGGTGCTGCTGGCGGGGGTGTACAAGAAGGCGTGCATCAGGCCGGCACTGGTTTGGGACTCGCCGACTACCTGCGCGGAGTCGTTGATTCCGTAGGCTTCGCTGGCGTTGCCGCCGAGCGTGCCCAGGTCCGTGATCAAAAACCTCCCCACGGGAGACAATAAATACCCGCCAGATGTTGAATAATCGCTAGGTACTGAGCTTACAGTTTGTCCGGCTGCAGCGATCTGGCCTTTGTCATTGATGCCAACCGGCTGAAGGGAAAGAGCTTTATGGTTATTTAGCAGATAACAGGGCGTGAACTTACCAGTGAGGGTGTTGTAGGTTACCAATGCTCCATAGCTGCTGCCGAGGATGCCGACTATACTTCCATGGTCGTTAATACCTGTTGGATTGATAATGTCGTGGTATTCCAAACCATCCCATCCAAACAATGTTACAGGCGGCAGAGGTTGCATGAGAGAGGTAGGTGTCCAGACAAATCCAACTTGGGAATCCGGATTATTAGTAGTCGATAAAAGACCAGCAATCATCCCATTGTTGTTGATAAGCGAAGCGAAACCGCTGATACCATTTGGCAGCAATCCCAAATCCTGTCCATTTTTGACGGGGTGTTCATCTCCATAGAAAACGCCGTTGATATAACTTCCAGGATAACTGCCATTGATTTTCACCGGGCCACATCCTACTGTGTCTCCTTGATCGTTTATCCCGTAAGCTATGGGTAGGACACCTGTTGAGCCACAGGCGTCATCATAAACTGACTGGATCATCTGAGCACCACCAGCACCAAACAAAGCGGAAGCCACCGGATATCCTTCCTCGAATCCACTAACTTTAGCCTTTGCATCATAAAAAAAACTATATCCGGCAGCCTGGCCGTTATTGTTGACAGCGTAGGCTCTTCCACCTCCGCCCCCTGGAGTCATGGCTGGCGCAAGATCAGTGAACTGTCCAGTGCTACCGTTTGGAGAGCTCGGGGTCCACATGAAAGGGGCCTCCCCCATGAGGCTAGGTTCAACCCTGCCAACTATCGTACCACTGTCGTTGATTGCACACGGTTCAGTGTAGATCAAGCCTCCTTGAGGCGTGACGCCTGGATACCTAAACGAAGCGAAGGTTCCAGTTGATCCATTGCGCTTTGTAGGCGTCCAAAGAGTGATCCTGCCGTCATGACTTGTACTAGGAACTATGTTGTTAGGAGGTGTTGTTCCGTAGGATGCGACGATTTGCCCGTAGTTGTTGATGCCTATGGGTGTCAATCCTGCTGGGGAGTTCGGTGGAACATCGCATCCTCCGTAATTGACAGGAGCAACTCCGGGGCCGATGAAGGTGACGGTGTACAA
>CAXSZN010000015.1:0-75995 GCA_964241935.1 uncultured Armatimonadales bacterium | reverse complement strand
TGAGAACATGGAATACCTTTCATTTTCGCGGACTAATCATTTTCGCGGACTAATCCACGGTCGGAATCAAGGATCGGTGAGGGAAGCAGCAGGCTATTTGCCCGTGCCTCGATGTCGCAGTCGGTCCAAAGCCACAGCGGCGATGATGACCAAGCCGATGATGATCTGCTGCACATACGCCGGCCAGCCCATCTGCTGAGACCCGTTCCGAAGCAGCGTCCTGGTCAATGCCGCCGCTGATGATGATCAGTGTCATGCCCAGTGCGCCCAGGCCGACGATGACGGTTTGGGTAGCGACTTGGCGGAAACCGTCCAGGAACAGGAAGGTGGCACGGATGGCGGGCTGGGCGGCGAAGAGGAGGACGACCAGGGCGAGGCCGAGGAACGGGCCGAGCAGGGCGGCAAGCTGCTGCCAGGAGCGGGGGATGGGCGTGGTTTGGGCATCTTCGGGCATGGCGGTGCGGACACTCATAAGGAGTTCTTTCCTGCTGCTTGAGGTACTGGTCACGCGGCTAAGGCTTGATTATCTCGCGTAGAGCTTATATTAGCGCACTTATACTATTTTTCCTTCTTGTTGTTCGTTGATTTTTGCAGCACTGACGCTGCGAAATCGGTATATGGGGCACGAAAACCGGCGGATTTCGTGCAATGGCTGAAAACTGATGGAGATTCCTGATAATGCACTAGATAGGATGAGCGAAATACTCTTCACGTTCAGCTAAAATCAACAAGTATTTGTTCCCAAAGCGAATAGTATAAGTAAAATCAAAGATTTCTCCGATAACGATGAAAGGGTATTTGCAAGATATGATGAAGCTTGGACTGGACGCTCGGGAGGATCGCCTCAGCAGAAGCTGACAGTGAGACGAGAAGCCTCACTTTTTGTGCGTGGCGCTTCACCGGGGAGTGTGTTTGCAGCGATAGTCGCGTGGGCTGAGGCCGGTCGCCCGCTTGAAGCGCTGGGTGAAATAAAACGGGTTTTAATAGCCGACTTCCGCAGCAATGGCGCTGATTGGGCGCGGGGTCAGTTCCAGCAGCTGCCGGGCGCGGTGCAGCCGCTGACGTTCCAGAAACTGCTGCGGGGTCATCCCCACCTGGAGGCGAAACAGATGTGCCAGGCGGGAAACCGACAGCCCGCAGGCGGCTGCCAGATCATTCAAGGAAACCGGCTCCGCAAGGTGCCGGACCAGATAGTCCATCGTATCGGCGATCCGTTTATCCATTCGCGCCTGCTCGGAAAGCGGGTTCTGCGTGTCGCACCAAAGCAGCACTTCTTCCAGCGCGTTCATCGCGAACGTTTCCCGGTACTGCAACGCGCTCGTTGCCAGATGATGCACTTCGGCAAAGCGGGCAAAGACCCGCATTCGCAGCGCAGGCAGGGCATCCAATCCGGCCGAGGATGAAAGTGGGTCCAGAGCAGCTTCCAGTGCTCCCGGCCTGCGGCGACACCATAGTCATGCTGCGTGCCGGGCCGGAACAGCATCAATCCTCCTGCCTCCGATAGAAACGCCCCGTCTGCCGCTTGGGCGGACAGCGTCGCCCTTAAGTCGGCAGACCTGACTTCGGCAGACCAAACCCCGGTGCTGACCCGCTATATTCACCTGGAGGCAGTCGAAACGCACGGCGGCTTTTGCAGCGCTGCCGAAGTGACGGCCTACGGCCCGAAATAGCAGACATGATCACGGCGAACATGATCACGCAGGCTCCGCCGTCAAGGTGTACGCGAGGACCTGCTCCCAGGATAGCTGGCGGCCTTCGTTCCAGGCCGCCTCAAACTTAGCGCATCCCAGACGGTCACGCAGGGAACAAAGGTGTGCCATATTCCCTTCCTGTTCCAGCGGCGGGGCAGGAAAATGAAACTGCTCACGCAGCGCCGCCGCTGCGCCCAGCAGCCGTACCGCCCGCGGCAGCCGGTTCTCGGCTTCCGCCAGCCGGCTCAGATCGGATAAGCACAGGGCCGCAGTCCAGCGCTGCCCCGCCCCGTCAAACAAGCGCAGCGCTTCGCTGAAATAGCCTGCGGCTGCCGCAGAGTTCCCCGCCGCCCGCGCCGCCTGCCCGAGACCGCCGACTGTCCCCGCAACCGCCAGCGTGTCGCCGAGAGCACGCCGCAAAGCCAGCGCCTGAGCGTAGTATCCCTGCGCCTCATCATGCCGGGCCAAACGCAGAGCAAGGTTCCCGAGACTGTGACACGCGGCTCCTTCGCGCGACATCCGGTGCCGCTCGGCACATTCCCCCTCGTTCCCTGTCTCCGGCTGCTGCCAAAGCGTTCGGCTTTCTTCCAGCAGCAAGGCGGCGGCGGTGTAGTCCTGACGCCAGTAGCAGACGGTGCCGAGGCCGAGCAGTGCGTCCGCCATCCGAGAAGTGCAGGAAAGCTCCCGCGCGATGGACAGCGCTTCGGCGTACAGCCGCTCGGCCTCCGCGTAGCAGGTCAAAAGAGTCGTCAGCTCGCCTGCGCCGCTGAGGGCATCCGCACGAGCGGCCGTGCGGCGGTCCGCGCCGGACCGGGCTAAAAATGCCAGGCAGCGCTGCTGTCCTTCCCGCAAATAACCGCGGGCACGCCAGAACGGCACCAGCGCCGCCGCGAAGCGCAGTCCGGCATCCGGGTCCGCCGACGAAAAGCCGCCGGACGCGAGAAGATGCCAGTCTAAAGCCGCACGCAGGTTATCATGATCGGCTTCCAGCGCGTCGAGCCACTGCGTCTGCTGCGGCCCGTGCATTTCCAGGGCAGCCTTCGCCGCCAGCGTTCGGCAAACTTCCGCATGCCTTTCCTGAAGCTGCTCCCATTCACCCGGCTCCGTCAATTTCGCTAGGCTGAAGTCCCGCACCCTTTCCAGCAGCCGGAAGCGTGTGCCGCCCTCAGCTTCTACCGCGCTGCTGATCAAAGAAGCATCGGCAAGGTCCGCCAGCAGCTCCAGCGCCTGCGGCTCCGCGCATACCGACGCCGCCGCATCTTCAGTCCACCCGCCCCGAAACACGGAAAGCCGGGCGAGCAGCCGCTGCTGCCTTTCGGTCAAAAGCCGCCAGCTCCATTCCAGCGCGGCCGCCACGCTCCGGTGACGCTCCGGCAGGTCTGTCTGCCGGCCTTCCAGCACCCCCTGCCTGTCTTGAAGACGTTCCCACATTCGGCGCGGCGGCAGCAGACGCACCCAGGACGCCGCCAGTTCCAGAGCCAGCGGGCTGCCTTCCAGCGCCCGGCAGAGGCCGGCGACCGCAGGCGCATTGGCGGCGGTGAGACCGAAATCAGGCCGCACGGCCTGGGCACGGTCCAGATAAAGCTGGACGCTGGGGTTCCGGACCAGACGGGACAAGTCGGCTTCTGAAGTTTCTGCTTCCGGCGCCTTAGCCTCGGGAACAGGAAGCGGCTCCAGCGGCAGCAGCCGCTCCCCGCCAATCCGCAGCCGATGCCTCGACGTACACAGCACCGAGAGGCCCAGCGCGGGGTCCAGCAGCGCCCGCACGATCCCCGGCACTGCCGCCCCCGCGTCCCGCGCGGAGCTGCCGGGCGCGAGCAGATGCTCCAGGTTATCCAATATCAGCAGCGCGGGAGCCGTGTGCAGCGCCGAGTTTCGGTCGGCGAAGAACGCCTTGATCTGGGCTAAAGGCGAAAAAGGGGACACCGGCGGCAGACCTAAAGACTGAGCGATGCGGGCAGGGATCTGATCCGGCTCCGTGATGTCCGCCAGCGGAACAAAGCCGCACCAGACGCCAAGACGCTCGGCGGCGAGGCGGCCAAACTCCGAGACCGTGCGCGTCTTCCCCGCACCGCCCGGCCCAATCAGAGTGACCAGCCGGATCGGCTGGCCCGGCCCCTTCTGCGCCGGAAACAGCATTTCCGCAAGCTGAGCCATTTCCGCTTCCCGCCCGAAAAAGCGGCTTAACCAGTAGGGGATCGCCGCACGTTCCGGCTGAGCCGGCAGGGAAGACGCCGGCAGAAGCTGGTGCGGAACCGAAGCTGGAGCGGCAGGGGTTTGCTCGCAAATGGAAAGCGCGTCACCAGTAAAAAGCGCGTCACCAGTAAAAAGCGCGTCGTCCGTAAAAAGCGCGTCGTCCGTGAAAAGCGCCTTGATTCTGCGCCGCGTCGCGGCGTCCGGTCCCGCGCCGAACTCCTGCTCCAGCATCTGCTCATACCGCTGGACGCTCTTGCGGGCGTCTGCGACACGCCCTGCGCGGATTTGCCGCCGGATCAAGCCCACCTGTGCCGGTTCCGCGTAAGCGTCGGCGGACAGCCGCTGCTGGGTCACCGAGATTGCTTCAGTGAAGCGCCCCAGCGTCTCCAAATCACCCGCCAGCGTGTCCAGCGCATCAATCCGGCAGGCTTCCAGGCGCTCGGCTTCGAGCACGGCCCAGTCTTGATAGCTGCCGGACTGGAAGCCGCCGCGATGCAGCGCCAGCGCCTGGGTCAGAAGTGCGGCACGCTTTTCCGGCGCACCGGCTTTCGCGGCGTGTCCCAGAAGCCGCTCGAAATCCGCGAGGTCGGTGGTGACGGCGGCGGGATGGAGGCCGACGTGGGCATGGGTCGCGGCCAGCACCGCACCTTTAGGAACGCCGGGCGGCTCAAGCTGACGCCGCAGGCCGCTCAGCAGGGTGCTGAGATTGTTGCGGCCTTCGGGCAGGTCCATCTCCGGCCAGAACACGTCAAGGAGATGTTCACGCGAATGGGGTCCGAGGCGCAGGGCAAGATACGCCAGCAGGGCTTCAGCTTTCTGGGTCCCGAAGCGGGTCTGGACCTGCTCGCCCCGCAGGAGACGCAGGGGACCGAGAAGTTCAATGCGGCAGCGTGGGTCCATGAGCAGCGTCCCCCGTTTCTTGCTTGTTCTGCTTTCTTTCAGCTTGCCTCGACAATGCTGTGCCTCTGAAGCGCAGTTCTCATGCGGTGATAAAATGCAGCAATGATAAAATGCAGCAATGACTCGATTATAACATGCCTGGCCCGGCGCGGAGATGCCCTGCTTCTAAAAACCGGCAAAAATTAGGAATTTCGTTAGGAATTCGTTAGGAACTGCCGGTTATAGTGACTGCATTCCAGCGCGGAGCCGCCCGCGAGCGGCTTTCACTGAAAAACGCGGCTTATTCAAAGATGAAAGCCAAGCAGCAAAATCACCTGAGAAGGTCAGAAAAGGAACGAATCGTCATGCACCTGTTTTCCAAACACTTACGCCTCACGCCCCCGCTTTTGCGGCATTGCCTGCCGCTGCTTGCAGCCGGCGCTCTGTGGCTGGCACCACCGGCCCACGCCCAGACCTCCACACTTGTTTATGGCAGCGACACGGATTATGTCTCGGATTACAACCCGCCGATGCACTACTTTGGGAACACGACCCCGATTACCGGCGGAGAAGTAGAGCTGGGAGCGCCAGGCCAGTTCGTCACCAGCTACGCCGCCGCGTATGCGCCGGACGCCGTAGATGTTTCCCAGGGATTTGTGGCCCGCGTGGCGCTGGAAGGCAACGGCGCAAATGGCGAAGCCATTGTCATCAAGAACCCGAACTCGACCGACTATCTGCGCGTTCCGCCGACCCCAGCCGGCGCCGTTTATCCGCCGGAGCCGCCGGCGGGATCGGTTTATGGCCTCGGCGCGATCAGCTTTGATGCCTCTACACAAACGGCGACCGGCCTGAAGAACACGCTGGACATCGCTTTTATTACGTACAAGCAAAGCGCCAGCAACAACAACGACCGGCACTACAAAGAAGTTCAAGTCTTTACCACCGACGCCAATGGAGTTCCGGCGACGCTTGCCGATGTTACCGGCCTGGACATCAGCAGCCAGCCGACCGCGCCCGGCAGCAACACGCTGCAAGTGCGCTACATTCCCCGGTTCGGCACGCTTGATGTTTATCTCGGCCCGAAGCTGATCACGCGCGTCGCCAACGTGGACCTGAGCGCCCTGCAAGTGTCCGCCGGTGGAAAGGCGCAGATCGGCGTCACCAGCGGCAATCCGGCGCTCAGCGGCAATACGGAGTTCTTTCCGGCGTACCTGCAGCATTTTTCCATCGGCAACCAGCTCACATTCGGCACCGGCTTCGGCCCGAACTACTACGAAGACCGGTTCCCATTCGCAGCGACCGGGCAGAGCGTCTTCGGCACCGGCAGCGACACGGCGGAATATACGGATTTTTGGGGCGCAAAAAGCGGCGGAACGCTGAACAGCAAGCATGGGACTTTGGATGCCAGTCCCGTGTTCACCCTGGACGCTTCAGCGTCGGTCTCCTACAATGTCGGGATCGGCGTGGACGCGACGGCCACCGGCGGCACAGCAGACATCACTTATCCCCTGTTCCTGGACATGCTGTTTCCCGCCCAGTACAGCGTCGCTCCCAGCTCGACGTTCACGCTGCCGATGTCGTTTTACCCTGACCTGACCAGCGCCAGCCTCAAGACGACTTCGCCGAGCGCAAACTTCACGGCGGACCTGGAATGTAAAACAAACTTTGCGGTCAATTTGGACGCCAGCGTTTTCGGCCAGTCCCTGACCAGCGGCCAGCTCTTCGGCGGGGGCATCAACATCCCGAACACGAAGTTCTTTGACGTTCAGGAGATTCTCGCCAGCGGGCTGGTTCCCGACGTCAACGGCGGCGTCAACTACTCCGGCTACTTCCAGGGGAACGGCGGCACGAAGAACGGCTACAACGTCAACAAGCCGGGAGACGGCACGCCGGGCAAAGGCTCGTCCGACGGCGCAGAAGCCGGCGATCTGCTGACCAAGTACGTCACCTTCGGCATCACGATCCCGGACCTCAGCACTTCCGGCGGCGCGGCAGGGTTCGGCACCAACCCGAACGACCTCACCAGCAGCGCCTCATCCCCGTTTATCTCCCTGTCGTCGGACTTCACCAACGCAGTGCTGTCGGAAATCCCCGGCCTGGACATCCTGACCCAGATTCCGTTCTTCAACAACGACTACACGCTGAACCTGGGGTCCGACACCGTCGAGCTGGGCACCCACTTCTGCGACATCTACGGCAGCGTCAGCCTCGGCGCGGACGTCAATTACGATTTCACGCCCGGCCCGCAGGTCTACCTCGATCTCAGCCCGGAAGACCCCAACTTTCCGAACCCGCTTGGGCCGTTTGCCCTCGATCCGGCGACCGGCAAGCTGGTCTCTCCGCCGGTCTTGACCATGCCGTCGGACGGCTCGCCGCTGACGGTCACGCCGTATGTCGTTCTGGACCGCAGCAGCACGTTCCAGACCAAAGATGACTTCAACATCGGCGGCAGCCTGAGCATTAACCCGCTGTCCTTCTCGTTCGGCTACAACGATGACACGTTCAGCACCGATCCGTCTTTCGGGTTCCCGCTCACCGTCGCCGGCAGCATTCCCGTCTACCATGTTCCCACAATCAAGTTTCCGGCCGGCACTTCGTCCGGCGGGGCGGCGAACGCCGTGCCGTTCCAGTCCGAGATCACCGGCAAGTCGTTCACGCTGTTTCCGACCGTTTCAGACAGCCCGGCCATAGACAGCGTCACGCCGGCCTTCAGCCTGACTCAGCCCGCAGGATCGTCGGCCACTCTGCCGATCCAGCTTGCGACGGAGCACACCAGCTTTTACGGCTCCGTCGTCTGGGATTATGACGGAGTGCCGTCCGACCCGCAGACAACATTGCCGAACTGGGTCCGGCTGTCCGAAGCCGTGACCACGGCGGCGGTCCCGTATTCGCTGCTGACGGCGCAGGGCCTGCACACGATCACGCTGCTGAACCAGGACAGCGGGAGCACCCTGTTCTACCCGTCCAACTTGTTCACGTTCACCGTCAGCGCACCGGTTCCCGTGCTGAACGGTATTGACACCGGAGCGCCGGTGACCGCCGGCAGCGCCGGTTTCACAATTCGCGCGACCGGCAGCCGCTTCTCGCCGCCGGTGGCAGCCGCCGGCAGCCGGGCCGGCTACCCCGGCTCAGTCGTTTTGTGGAACGGCAAGCCGCTCGTGACCCGGTTTATCAGCTCCCAAAGCCTGACGGCGGCAGTTCCCGCAAGCCTTCTCGCCGCCGCCGGCACGGCCCAAATCACCGTCTACACTTCCGGCCCCGGCGGCGGCACGTCTACACCTCGGCCGGTGCCCATTCTGAACGTGCGGCCCACACTTTCGAGCCTGAGCCAGACTCAGATCGGACCCGGCCTGACCAGCTTCCCTTTGACCCTGACCGGACAAAATTTCGTCGCCGGCGCGGTTGTTCTTTTAGGAAATGGAACAGCCAAATCCACCCGGCAAACGACATTTGTGTCGTCCACGACGCTGAAGCTGGTTTTAACTGCCAGCGACCTCAGCGCCCCCGGCACGTTCACGGTCCAGGTTCAGAACCCGTCACCGGGCGGCGGCCTGACGCAGACACTGTCTTATACCATCGGGCAAGCGCCGGCGACCGGGGCGGGCGTCTACTTTGTCCCGAACATCATCCGCACGGCAAACGGCTACGAGGCGCATCTGACGGTCTTTAATACCAGCCAAACCGGCTCAGCGGACAGCGTTCTGGTGCTTTCGGAGACAGTAGGCGGGGACAGCACCGGCAGGAACGGGATTTACCCCAGCCTGCCGAACCCCCGCAAGGCGATTTTTGTGGGAACAGTTCCGGCGGGCGGCTCGGTGACCCCGGCGCAGATAGACACGTTCCCACTCACACTCGGCGCGTCCGGCAAAATCGTCCTGCTGACCGTGCAGGGCAGCGCCGGCGGCCGGGCCTTCACGTCCCGCCTGCGGGTTACCCTGCCCTAGCACACAGACAAGAACACGCTCAGGCCGGGCTGCTCTCAGCAGTCCGGCCCGGAAACACAAAAACTTAAAACTTCGACTTGAAAAAATCTACCGCAGCTTAACAGAAAGAAGACCTATGAAAACTCTGCTGACAGCATCCTTTCGCGTGGCTTCCGCCGCCCTTGTCCCAATTGCCGTGATCCTGACGCTTTCGACTCCTATGCCCGCCGCGGCTCAAACGCTCACCCTCGACACCCCCAATCTCATTGTCAACACCGCCCAGGCGGATCAAACGTACACTTTTCGCGGGCTGCTGACCAATACCTTTTCCCAGCCGCTTTTCTTCAATGGCGACCTGCTTGCGGTTGACCCCGCGCTGCTGGGCGATGATTCCGTGTTTATCAACACGTTTGTCCTGCCGGCCGACCCTGCCGGGAACCCGCTGCCCCAGCCGGCGCTTGGCGCCGGTCAATCTCTGGACGTGCCGCTGTTTACAATCACCCTGCCGCAGGACACCCCGCTAGGAACATATGACGGCACGTTCCAAGTCCAGGGCGGGTTTACAGCAAGTGATTACGGCATTTTGGGAACCGCCCAGGCGTTCACCGTGACAACCACGCCGGATGCCCCGCCGCTTCCCGCCGTGCCGGAAGCCACTACATCCGTGTCTTTAGGGATCTTGATGACCCTGGGCGGTTTGCTGACAGCTTGGAAAGCGGCACGGAAACGCGCTTCTGGCTCTGCCTAAGTTTCCCCGAGATCATCGCCTGCGCGGTGGAGATTATCACTGTGCAGGCTTTATTGATTGCATAAACTCAGAACCATGCCTTGATCAGAACCATGCCTTGAAAGGCACGGCTAGTGAGCGAAGACGCTGAAAACTACGCCTTCGGCGCACTTGAAACAGGAAAATGTTCGTTCTATGCCATGTCCTTCAAGACAGGATTTCTAGGACAAGCACAACTGTCAGCCTTCGTATAACGCAGTGTCTTCATGAATGCTGGTTCAACTGCGCCCCTTTGCCCTTTGCAGCCTGCTTCCCGGCAAAACTACCGGCAAAACAGCGATGCGGCGCGAACTAAAACTGCCTGAACACGCAGAGGCCCTCGCAATAAAACAAATTCCAAGATGATATAATGCTATTTCAATCCGCCGCCGTGACAAGCGGGCGTCTTGGGAACCTGGCTCACCTTCTTCTGTTGGTTAGTTTTCGCGGGCACTGAGTAAGCGCGTTTATCTGCTCCTCAACCATTGTTTTGCCGCTTCCCGATGATAAGTGAGATGCGCTTCGAGAAGCCGCTCTGCTGCGAAAACTGCCGGGAACCGCCAAGACCCGCGCTGTGTTGACAGCCACATGCCGCCCCCCCGTACAAAAACCAGCCCGTCGAAATCTCTTCTTCCTTACACTGCTCCGCCCTGCCCCCAATCGCCGCTCCGTGTCACGCCAAGCGGCCGCTACTTTCAAACCGCCGGCGGAGAGCCGTTCTTGTTTCTCGGCCTGAACGACGCCATTTCCTGGCCGGGACTGGCCGGGCTGTACCGGCGGCGCGACCCTGCCGCCGCCGAAGCCTACATCGCCGGCCTTGCCCAGTCCGGCGTCACCGTCCTGCGGCTGATGCTGGAATACGCTCACCGTGACGGCTGGTACTTTGAGAAGCCGTTCGGCACGTTTAACCCGGTGCTGGTCCGGCTCTGGGACGACCTGTTTGCCCTCTGCGCCCGCTGCGGCATCCGCGTTCTGCTGACACCCTGGGACACTTTCTGGATGGCCCGCCGCTGGCATCGGCACCCATACAACGCCGCCAACGGCGGGCCTGCCGCCGCGCCGTCCGGCTTCTTCACCCAGGAAGACGTCATCCAAGCCGCGCTGCGCCGGTTCCAATTCATCATCGAGCGCTGGGGCGGCGACGGCACCCTGGCAGCCTGGGACCTCTTCAACGAGATCCACCCGCACTGGGGCGGCACACCTTCGCAGCAGTCCGCCGTGATCACCCGGCTGTCTGAAAGCATCCGCGAAATGGAGGAAAATTCCTGGGGGTTCACACGCCCGCAGACCGTGTCTGTCTTCGGCCCAAACCCTGCGGAAGAGTACGAGAGCCTTGTCCTGCGCCATCCGGCCTTAGACTTTGCGACAACCCATATTTACCAGGGAGCGATTGACCACCCCCAAGACACCGTCGCGCCCGCGCTGACCATGGCAAAATGGGTGCGCCATGCCACCGAGCGTATCGCGCCGGGCCGGCCCTTCACGGACACGGAGCACGGGCCGATCCACCTGTTCAATGACCGGCGGCAGATGCTGGAAGAGCCGTTTGACGATGAGTATGAGCGCCACCTGATGTGGGCGCACCTGGCGTCGGGCGGCGCCGGAAGCGGGATGCGCTGGCCGGCCCGCCACCCGCACCTGCTGACGCCCGGTATGCTCCGCTCTTTGTCCGGGATGGCCCGGTTCGCACGGCTGATTGACTGGAAACAGTTCACGCCGCAAGCCGCCGCCCTGAAGACAACGCTGAGAATGAGTGCAGGCGGGAGTGAGGCAAAGATGCGTGTGTTCGGCTGCCGCGACGACCATCAAGCCGTGGTCTGGCTGCTGCGGGACGCACACAGCAACCCGCCGGAAGCGAGTGCCTCCGAAGCATCACTTGCGTTCAGCCTGGACGGCCTCCGCCCCGGCTCTTATCAAATCACGCCCTGGGATACAGCGCTGGGTGCAGCACAGGAGGCTCAAATCGTCGGCACGGACAACGCGGGAAAGCTGCGGCTGTCCCTCCCGCTGCGGCCTGAGACCGCGCTCGCAATTACTCCGGTACCGGAGCTGCCATAACTCGCGAAAAGACGCCTCTGGAAGCTTGTGTGGTAGAATAAACTACCATGCCGCAGCTTAGGCCGGAAAAATTCAAGAAACGCTCTGTTCGCCGGAACTCGAAAAGCACTCTTGCCGTCAGAATGCTTGCCGTCCGAACGGCATGGCTTGGGGGTCATCCCTTTTGGCAGGATGGGCAGGTCGTCTGGCGAACCGAACACGGCACGATGGTTCCTGATGCCAAAGAGCTTTCTCGGGCGCAGAAGTGTCTCAACAAGCTTGGCGGCTTTTCCTATGCCGCTCCTGCTGCTCTCGGCGATGCCTCGGCATGGCTGGGGCGGCAGGAGGAGCAACTGGCGCTGGCAAAGCGGCTGCGAACACTGTCCGGCGTGGACGTGGCCCTTCTCGCTCAGGAAGCCCGCCGCCGGAATCCGGCCGTGGCCGTCGAGCTGTCCCAGCTTCTGATTGCCGAAGCCTTGTGCTTCAATTCTTTGCCCACCGCGCCGAGCGAGGCGTTAGTTGCGCTTGGCGGTGCAAGCGTTGCGCCGCTTCAAGCTCTGCTGCGGGAAGAAGTCCCCCAAGTCGTCCATATTCTTGCCGCACTTACGCTGGGGGCAATTCAAAAAGCAGACCTCGCGCCGCAGCCGCTGTCGCCTATTTCGCTGAACGGACCGCTCCAAGCAGCCTACTTGTGGGGCCGGAAGCACGGCATTTCCCATGAGCCGGCATTGGCCGCGGCCATTTTCGCTTTGGGTGATACAGAAGGCAGCACGGTAGCTGAGCGCTGCCTGCAGGCAGTCAAGAACGACACCGCGTTTAAAAACGACACCGCGTTTGGCCTCTCGGCAGCGGTACTGCGAGCCATGCTCGCTGATGGCCTGTCTTCGGTGGTCGTCGCCAGGATTGCGGAAGCGGCCCAGGCGGCTGAGCCGGTCGCCAAGCGGCTGCTGGACATCCGTCAAGAACTGCCGGACATCCGGCACCGGCAGGAGCGCCAGCGCCTGGCCGAAGCCCGGCGTACCGAGCGTCAGCAGCAAGTTCATTTGCTGGCGGATTTCCAGAGAGCCTACGCCTGCCTGTCGCTAGACCCGGCCGTACTTCGGCTGGGAACGGCGTTTCTGCACAAGATGCTGGACTTGTCGGACCGCATGACGCCTCATTCTGAAGCGGCGGAGGCAGTGCTAAGCCAGATGCTTAACATCATGCAGGCAGGTCTGACATTGCCAGCCGCGATGCAGCGTCCCTATTTGGAAATTTTGGTGCAGCGGCACGAAATCTTTTGGGACCAGGCTTTTCTCACGCTCGGAGACAGGCCGCGCCTGGAAAACAACCGGGTACGCGGCTGGCTGCATGTGGCCCAAAACCACTACACAATCCCGCTCCATGTTCTGCTGGCACGCACACAGGACCAAGCCGTGGCCGAAGATGCTTTTGATCTTGGCATCGCCCAGAACTTGGCGGAGCAGGAATGGACAGACCCGGACTTTTACCGGCTGTATCTTTCGCTTGCCGCCGGCTTCGGCTTGAACAAAGGCCACTACTTCTTGTGGAGGCTCCGCCATGTTCTAAGCTCCTGTTCCAGCGCCAAAGAAGGGCGTACTTATTTCCAGCAGATTCTTGCGCCGCTGCAGGCAGTCCCGGCTGCGGCCCGCATTCATATCCTCGACACGCTCTGGACCGAAAGTGGCTATACGCGGCAGGCGCTGCACGGCAAAGTTCCCAAGATCATTCCGTTCCTCGCTGCCCTCGCCCGTTTTGCGGAGAAAGAGGACGGGGAAGACGAAGAGTGGTGCTGCTGCGGTACAGTTGTCGAGGCGGCGCTGGCTTTGGTCGAAGCCGTTCCCACCGAAGCAAAAGCAAGAGTCGAGTGGCGGCTCTCGTTTTTGTCTGGCTTGACCCAACGCAAAGAGTGGACTTATCAGCAGGACTTGTCGTTTCGGACAGGGATGCTGCTGGCGACTGCGCTTGCGGCAGGCGATGCCGATAAGTTTCAGCAGGCGGTGCAGACTGCGGCGCGTCATCACTTCCGGCAGGATCAGGCGCATGTGAAAGACGGCCTGCGATTTGTGGAACGGTTTCCTGCGCTGCGCGGGCCACTGGCGCACCTTCTCGCGCAACAGCCCCAGCGTGTCACGGACATTCTGGTCCGGCTAGGCCTGACGACCCGGCTTGGCACGGATGTTTCTTCGCTGCTGACGGCGCTTACCCCGCAGCAGGCGCATAGTCTTTCTGGCGGCACGCGCTTTCCGGTCTTGCTGCATCCGAGTCCCGAATGGTGGAACCTGCACCGGCAGATGCCGGATGTCACCGAAATTGCCGACGCTTACCGCCACGCGCAGTGGCTGGTGGGCGGCACTCCGGCAATGCCTCCGGGAGTGCGCCGCGCTTTGGACAAGCCGGCGCGAACGGCAAAAGAACTGGCCCATCTGGACAGGCTGGTCGCGAGTTCTCCCGAACGCGCGGACCTTGCCGCGCGGGCGGCGAAGCTTTCTGCGCTGCTGGCGGACACGCCGCGCTTAATGGAAGAAGTGCAGACGGAAGTGGGCGAGCGCCTGCCCCAAGCCGCCGCCGAGGCGCAGGCTGCCGCGATCGAGCATCAGGTTCTGGCCTGCTACCGCACACGCCTGGAGGCCGTTGCCGGGCCGCTGCCGCCAAACCTCATCCTGACGGACGATTTAATCAACGCCACGCTGCTTTCGGTGGACGTGACCCAGAACCGGAAGCTGCTGCTGCGCCTCATTCGCGCCGCTTTGTCTGGGGAGCAGGACTGGCGGGAGAAGCATCCGGCCAACCAGGCGTTTTTGGAACTCATGGCAGGGCGCGGCATGAACATCGGCGCATGGCTGTCCAAGTTTCCGCGCCGTTATTCCTGCCCGGCGGTGCCGGGGCACTGGCTGCACCTCTGGCTGGAACAAGACCCGCTGCATGTTCTGCAAATGGGCAACCACTTCGGCACCTGCCTGAGCTTCGGCGGCATCAACGCATTTTCAGCAATCGCGAACGCCTGCGAGCTGAACAAGCGCGTGATCTATGCGCGGGACCATGCCGGGCATGTCGTGGGCCGCAAGCTAATCGGCGTCAGCGAGGAAGGTAACTTGGTCGGCTTCCACACCTACGGCTCGCTGACCGGGGACGAAAGCAATGCTGCACTGCGGGCGGTTTTTCAGGCGTATGCCGCGTCTTTTGCCCGGCGCTGCTCCCTGCCGCTGGCGGAGACCGGCACGGTGCCGACGCTCTTCGCCGAAAGCTGGTACGACGATGGAACTGTAGAATGGGAAGCGGCCCAGATCAATGAGGTCTGCAAAAAGTAGACGCGCTTAGGCCGGCGGCAGCCGCCGCATAGTTTCACTGTCTTGTGTTCCACCGAAGTATTTTTCCAGCAGGCGGGTGAAAATCGAGTCTTCGCCTGCGGCACTCGAGAACAGTGTCAGCGACGACTGAAGCTTTCGGTCGTCTGGGAAGCCGAAAATCTCGGAGGCCGAGCGGCCCTCAACAGCCAGAATCGCTTCCGCACACTCGCGCAGGCGTGAACCCAAAACGGGATGCGCGAGAAAACTCTGCGCTTCGCGGAGGCTTTGGATGGCATAATGCCTTGATGTGGCGCTGGTGCCAAGCCCGGCGATCTGCGGGAAGATGTACCACATCCAGTGTGTCCGTTTCCGCCCGCTCTTCAGCTCCGAGAGGGCCGCCGGATAAACTGCCTCCTGTGCTTTCAGGAAGCGTGCCAGATCAAACGGGTCTTTCTGCTCCTTCATCTTTCTGCTCCTTCATCTTTCTGCCTCATCAGCGGCGTGTCAGGCCCAGGGAAAGGCCGGGGGCGTTGTCTTAAACAGCATGTGCAGCAGCACTACCAGCACGGCGCAGCAGAATTCGCCCAAGATCATGCCGAGAAAGAAGGGACGGGCTTTGGTAAAGAACGACAGCCCCCCATACCGCAGCGACAGCGTCTTGCAAATCCAGGCAATCAAGCAGGGGAACCAAAACACCACCGTTGTCCAGGAGCCGGCCAGCGCATAGCCGAGCGGATGAAACGGCCACCAGAAGAACGCCGACCGCATCACAATCAGCAGCAGCGTGACGACCACGCCAAGCCCCGCGCCCACCGGCATCTGCCAGGGCTGCTGCGTGTTCTCGGAACCCGACGGGACCATGTAATGCCCGTAATCGCTCCAAAACATCAGCGGGCTGTACTGCTCCAGATACCCATCCATCTTGTTCGCGCCGTCGTGATACGGAAACCAGATATTCAGAGCAACCGCCAGAACGAAGGCCAGAACAATCCCGGCGCTCAGCAGCCCCGCCAGACGCCGCCGGGAAACCTGGGTCGCGTCACTGATTTTCGCGCTGTCCAGCATTCCGGTCAGCACCAGGCCGCGCAGGTCCCGCGAAAACAAGTTGTCGCAGAACGCCAGCAGCGTTAAATTTGCCGGGCCAAGCGAATGCAGCGGCACGGCCATGCGGATCAGGTCTACCGGCCGGAACGTCGTTTCCGTCATCAGCATCCCGGCTTCGGCGGTCGAGCGGGCCATGACCAGCGCAATCACAAACACATAGACGAAAAGCTCTCCCAGCGCCAGCCACCAGGACATGCCCATCAGGCATAGCCAGACCGTCCCGGCCAGCAGACTCCCAAAGAGGCCGATCACGGCGGCCCGGTACGGCAGTATCTCATTGGTGTCCGCCTGCTTCTGTTTGCCCCGCACGACCGCCCAGACCGAAGCAAGATGGACACGGGCGGTCCAGACCAGGTAGCCGGTGATTACGAAGTACGCGCCCAGCGTCTGGTAGCCGGTGAACAGCAGCGTCGGCATGGTCGGCATCGCCGGCATAGGAACATCATAAGAGATAAAGACAAGCTGCTGCACGCGCGTCAGCAGGAAAAAGAACCAGATGGAAAACAAGATGTCCACGGGCAGCAGGTAAAACAAGCCGATCGCGGCGAACGAGATCGCCACCGGCGTGTAGAATACGGCGCTCAGGGGAAACTGCAGGGAGTCGTTCAGCACGAAAAAGAGGGGAATGTCGGGCACCTGCGGGCTGATCTGATGCAGCTGCTTTGCGCCGAACACGACCACGGGGAGCGCGATGCCAAGCCAGGTCAGCCGGTTCCGGAGCAGCGGCTTGTCGCTACCCTCCACCAGCGCGATTGGAAGCTGGGTCAGGGGGAAACTCAGGCGCTCGTTGTCCACCCACTGCTTGCGGAGGATTGCTGTGAGGCAAAGAAACGCGAACAGGACCAGAAAAACCAGGACGCTCCAGTTCAGGACCGGCAGCGCCCAGGACGCCCAGGGCACGGGCGAGTTTCGCGGCAGCCCATTGTAGTAATCCTGCGCCACCGCCTGCGGATGCCCGTCGCCGGGATCATAAGCAACCATGCGCCGCAGAATATGCGGGTCAAACAAGCCGTGCCAGTTGTTGGAAGCGTTGGCAAAGAAGTCTAAAGAAATCAGGCCCGGCACCAGCTTCTCGACCACGCCGTGCGAGGAAACCATGACACCGACAAGCGTCATGCAGTACACCAGCAGGACGTCCGCCGAAGAAAGCTTCAGAAACGGCAGCAGCTTTTTGAGGGCAAGCACGAGAAGCAGGATCGCGACGGCAATCGGCGGAAGCTGCAGATAGCCGATCCGCACCGTAGACAGCACGGCTTCGGCTTCTGTGACAAAGTAGACCGAGGTCGCGACGCAGACCACGCCGACAAGAAAAGCCCGCCCCGAACCGGAACTTGGAGCAGGTGCAGGGGCGCTGATGCGCTTTTCGCCGGCGGTTTTGTTACGGATCAAAGAGAAGACGGCTCCAAACGTTTTAGTTCTGATGCTATTATAGCAATCCGGCAGTGGCCTGTCAAGCGGATTTCGATTGACAAGTTCTCTCGCGCCTGTTATAATGGCGTCACTTACTTGATCACTCAAGAAGCCAAGAAAGCAGAGAAACAACGTATGCCGACCGATACCGTGGAAGCACCTATTGAAAACGCAACGGAAGATGTCATTGAAGAAACCGAAAGCGGGGCGGTAGAGGTGGCAGGCCATGCCGCCCACTCCAAGTCCGCCGCAGCCCAAGGTCTGACCGGGACAATGCGCCGGCCCATCAAGCTGACCATGATGGGGGCAGGCTCCGGGTTCACCCCTACTCTTGTGCGCGATGTCCTGCAGATTCCCGGCAGTCAAGGCGGCACAATCGCGCTGGTGGATATTGATGCCGGCAGGCTTCAGACCATGCACGGGCTGATCCAAAAGATTTTAGACACGCAGGGCAGGAGCGAGTGGAAGGTCGAATCGTCTACCGACCGGGCGCAGGTACTGGGCGGCAGCGACTATGTCATCTGCTGCGTCGAAGTCAGCGGCACCGACTGCGTCCGCTTTGACAACGACATTCCCGCCAAATATGGCATTTCCCAGTGCATCGGAGACACTATCGGTCCCGGCGGCCTGTTCAAGTCCCTGCGTACCATCCCCGTCTGGCTGAACATCTTGAAAGATGTCGAGCGCTATGCGCCGTCCGCAATGGTGCTGAACTACACCAACCCCATGTCCATGATGTGCCTGGCCGCGAGCCGGACGTCGTACCTGCCGGTCGTCGGCCTGTGCCACAGCGTTCAGGGCACGGGGCATCTGCTGGCGGGCCGGGCGGGCATCCCCTACGACGAGATGACCTGGGAATGCGCGGGCATCAACCATCTGGCCTGGTTCACCAAGCTTCAGCATCAGGGCGAGAACCTTTATCCTAAGCTGATGGAGATGGCTCAGCGCGATGTGTATGGTCCGGAAGACGCGGAAGGCCGTGATAATACCGACATTGTCCGCAAAGACATGATGCTCCACTTCGGCGCGTTTATTACCGAAAGCAGCGGGCATCTCTCCGAGTACCTGCCCTACTACCGCAAGCGCGAAGACCTGATTGAGCGCTACACGCGCTCAGGCTATGACGGGGAAACGTCGTTTTACGCGAACAACTGGCCGACCTGGCGCAGGAATGCCGACGAGAAGCGGCTGAAGATGCTCAGCGGCGAAGAGTCTTTGGAACAGGAGCGCTCGTGGGAGTACGGGTCGTGGATCATTGAAGCCCGCGAAAAAGACTCGCCGGTCCGCATCCACGGCAATGTCCCAAACTCGGTGGACGGCGGCGGGGCGGGAACGCTGATTACCAATTTGCCGGCAAACGGCATTGTGGAAGTGTCCTGCATGATTGACGGCAGCGGGATTAACCCGACCCGCTACGGGGCGCTGCCGCCGCAGATGGCGGCGGTGTGCGTGTCCAACATGGGCATGTATGAGCTGGGAGCCACGGCGGCGGTGGAGCGCAGCAAAGAAGCCGCGATCTACTCGCTGCTTTTGGACCCGCTGTGCGCGGCAGTGTGCAGCCCGGCGGAGATCAAGGCTATGACACTGGAGATGTTTGACGCTGAAGCCGAGTTTTTGCCCGGCTACAAATAAAAGCAGCGAATTCAGGTCGGCGGGGCGCTTACGAGCGCTCCGCTGCCGTCAGCAAATGGCGGTAAATCGCTCCGACCTTTTCGACCGTTTTCTCGATGCCGAACAGCGCACAAGCACGCGCGTATCCCCGCCGCCCCATTTCCCGCGCCGTTTCCGGCGAGCGCAGCAGGAAGACAATCGCCTCCGCCATCGCCGCCGCATCCCCCACCGGCACCAGCAGCCCCGTTTCCCCGGCAACGACGATCTCTCGCGGCCCGCCGGCATCTGTCGCGACTACCGGCTTGCCCGCCATCATGCCTTCCACGATTACCTGCCCAAACGGCTCCGGCGATGTGGACGCATGGACTACAATGTCTAAATCCGCGACTAAGCGCGGCACATCCTCACGAAAACCCAGAAACTCGACGCATTCCTGCAAGTCTAGCTGCCGGACAAGGTCCTTGATCTCCTGCTCGTAGACCTGCTCCCCAAACAAAGCCGACCCGATGATCTGGAACCGGACTTCAGGGAACGCCCGCCGCACTTCCGCCGCCGCCCGCAGAAAGATGTGCTGGCCCTTCCAGGGCGAGATCCGGCCAATCAAGCCGATCTTGACCACGCCACTGCTGTGGATCGGAGCCGGCGCCCAGTGCAGACCCGCCGGGATTTCCGGCAACTGTGCTTCCGGCAGCGGCGGCCGTGCCATAAGACCGCTGTAGATCGCTTCACAGCGGCTGAGAACAGCTCCGGAGCGCGGCAGAGCCGGAAGCATCAGCGTGTCCAGCGTTGACTGGGAATTCGCAATGATGTAGTCCGGCAGCCAGCGGCACAAACGGCGGAAGCTCCACACCACCGAGCGCGGCAGGTAGTTTTCGTCAATCCGGTCCCGAATATGCCAGACCAGCGGCACCCGCGCAAGACGCGCCGCCAGCCCCCCGAAAAGGTCGGACTTCAGCGAGTTTGTATGGACCAGGGCGATCTGCTCGGCGCGGATAAACCGCGCCAGACGCCGCGCATAGGTCAAGGTCTGCCCGGCATCCGCGAGGCGCAGCAGTGATCCCAGCCCAAGCGCGTCTTTGCGGGTCTCGCGAACGCTTGGCGACAGCGCCAGAATGTGCGTCTCGATCCCCGCCCCGCACAGCTTTTCCCGCAGCGGCCCATCTTCGCTGAGAATGACGACCGGCTCGAAATCCGCCCGGCTGACGTGAGTCACCAGGGAAAGCAGAGCGATCTCGCCGCCGCCAAGCTTGGCAGTATGATCAACATAGAGAATACGCGGCGGCCGCGCCGCGCCCAGCTTTTCCGCGCCCAGCTTTTCCGCGCTCGTGCGGGGGTTCATCTTTAAGGCTCCCATTCGCGGATCTGAAGTGTGGTGACCGCTGTGGGTAGTGCGCTTGGGTAGAAGCCCAGGTGTCATCTGCATTACAGGTCCTTTATTTTCTGTGCGAGCATTCTCCATTCCATAAGAGCAGGCAGCCGCGTTGTTGGCAGCTTGTGCTGAGTTCCACTGCTGAAATGCTTCGCAGGAATTAGTTTTATTCTCAAAGAAGTCAAGGCCTTTAGCGCCAGATGCTGTGGTTTCGGAAGGCAGCACGCCCCGCAGAGCCTGCTATTGTTTTAGGTGCCTGGCAAGCTGCTGTTTTCTATTGTTACACAAATTTTCCACAAAAATCTCTGAAGTGAATTTCTTCTTTCACATTTTTTCGTTTGCGGAACTTTTGCAGCATGATTGCGGCTGGCTGCTCTTAAGTTTTCTTTTTTCCTGCCGATAATTTTGCTGTCAGCAATTATTACAGGTGCGCGGCACCCAGAGAACAGGAACATCATGCAGGGAACATCGAAGCGCAGCAGGGAGCGGAACAAGCGGAGGATGCTGGTGGCGGCGCTGCTTTCCGGTGGGGCATATGCGGGTCTTCTCGCCGATGCTTCCCCGGCGCAGGCGGCGGGAACGGCAGCTAATACCGTTATCAGCAACACGGCATCTGCCACCTATAACGACCCCAACAATACCGGGACCACGCTGAACGCAACGTCCAACACCGTGACCGTGACTGTGGCGGAAGTCGCCGGCATCACGGTCGGCGGCGTGGCCGTCAATGACCCGGCACACCCCGGCATGATCCTGCCGGGCGATGTCGTCAACTACGACTTTGTTGTCACCAATATCGGCAACGCCGCCAACACGTTCGCCCTGCCCGGTATGGCGACAGTCTCCGGCAACGGCACCGCCGGCACACTGCTTTACAGCACCGACGGCGGCGCGACGTTCCCAAATTCTGTTCCGTCCGGCGGCCTGGCGGCAACCGCATCCATTCCCGCCAATGGGTCTATCGTTGTGCGCGTACCGGTCACTGTCAGCGCGTCCGCCGCCACCGGCAATGTGATCAAAGTCCAGCTTGGCAATACCGGCTCAAACGACAACGCCGCCGACACCCAGAACATCGCCTACCCCGACTCGGCCACGGGAAACGACGTGCATACCGACTCGACGACCGCACAGAACGGCCAGCGCGAGGCATCCTACTTCCAGAACGGCACAGTCGCAACCCAGCCGGTCGCGCTGGCCCTGATCCTGCTGACCCGGACCGGATTCACACCGGGCGCAACGCCCGCCGCCGATGTCTTAACATACAATCTAGAGCTGAAAGTCAACAGCAACGCCCCCGCCGGCGCGAATGCCTCGCACGCCTTGACGCCTGCGGACCTTGCTCCTACCGCTGTTACAGTCAACGGCGCTTCGGTGTCTCGCGTGCTGATTTCGGATGCCGTTCCGGCGGCCACGGCGCTTGCCAGTGTCGGCACTGTCCCTTCCGGCTGGACCGCAGTTTACTCGGTCACGCCGGCTTCCACCGACGCGGCGGCGGCGGCCTGGACCACGACCGCGCCTAGCGACCTTTCGACCGTGACACGTGTCGGTTTCATCAACCCGAACACCATCGCCCGCAGCGCCGATGTTTCCGGCTTCACTTATGCGGTGACTGCCACCGGCGCGAGCCAGACGGCTCCGACCCAGATCAACAACATTGCTCAGGTCTTCGGACAATCGGTCGGCGACAGCACAAACGCGCTTGTCTTTGATGAGTCCGGTGACCAGAACCCGTCAAACTTCAACAGTGACGGCAGCCAGGGCACGACATATACCGCTTCTACCGCGCCGTCCGGCGTCGCCAACCCGTCGTCGGACGGCACTGATCCCGGCAACAACAACTCCGGCACCGGGACAAACCCCGGCGGCCGCGACAACATTTATGTCGTCTCCCCCGCCGGCATTATTCAGAACGGACCCGCCGGGCATCCAAGCGCGACCGGACCGACCGGAAGCGCCGACGACGACTTCACGGACTTGTCGGCTCCAATTGCCGCAGGCACCGCGCCGGGAGCAACAATTACGCCCGCTGCCGTCCTGTTCAACAACACGCTTCGTAATCCCGGCACGACCGCGCTGGCTGGCAGCACTCTTTTGCTGCCGGCTGCGCCGGCCACGGCAACCGATGTGCCGGCAAACACGACTGTTACCTTGACTTACAGCGGCACGTCTGCGACCTACACCTATAACGGCACGCAATGGACGCTGACAAGCGGCACAGCCATCTCGATCCCAAGCATCCCGGCCGCGACTTCGGTCAATTATACGGCTTCGGTCCAGCTTCCCGCCGGGACCGCTCTGTCCACGGACACGCTGAAGGGTTTCCCAGTGACAATTCTCGCTGATGTGGACGCCAACGGGAACGGGGTGGCGGATGCCGGCGAGTCGACCAACAGAACAATTGACAGCGTCTTCACCGGCTTTCTGAAGGTAACCAAGCTCGCCCGCATTGTCGCCGCCGACGGCACCACGGTCATCCAGGATTACAGCGCCGGTCCGACCTCAGCCAACATCCAGCCGGGCCGCTTTATTGACTACAAGATCACCTACCAAAATATCGCCACTGCCACCGGCTCCGGCGTCAGCGACCAGATTCTTAACGCCAGCGCGGCGACGATTACCGAAGACGGCACTTCCGGCACAAACAACTGGGCGCTGGCCGGACCGACCGGCCTCTCGCTCACCAGCAATGTCACCGGCTCCGCCACGGACTCGGGCAGCGGCTCAGTGACATTCTTTAACGGCAACCCGCCGGCTTCCGGCACCGATAAGACCGGCACCGTGCCGGCAAACGATGTCACTAAATATGTGGATACGGCTTCCGGCCCTGTGCCCCCCGGCGCTTCGCTGACGTTCATCTTCCGCCGCAAGATCAACTAGAGCCGCATCACCACCTCCGAAAGCCACGGAATTTATTCCGTGGCGGTCTTCACCACACGAAACACACGAGACACCCATGACACGACTCATTGCACTGGCTTCTTTTACAGTTACGGCTCTTGCCGGCCTGAGCGCCCACGCCGCGCCGGCTGCCGGCGGCCCCGTCCGTCTGCATCTCCGCGCCGAGCGCAGAACCCAAATCACAAACGCGCAGGGCAAGCCCGAGACCGTCTGGTCGGCTTTAGACCCGCAGACTGCGGTTCATCCCGGCGACGTGCTGCGCTACGACGTGTCGGTGGAGAACACAGGGGCAGTTCCGATCTCCGGCCTTGCTGTCACCCAGCCGGTGCCTGCCGGCACCGTTTATGTCGCGCATTCTGCCGAGACTGTTAAAAATGGCCTTGTCCCGGCGTACAGCCTGGACGGCAGGCAGTTCTCGGCGCAGCCGGTGCAGGCAGGTCCGAACAGCATCAGCCGTCCCGCCTCACCGGAAGCCTACACCGCTCTGCGCTGGCGCTTCCCGGTCCTGCCGCCGCATATGTCCCAGGACGTAACTTACTGGGTGAAAGTCCGCTGATATGCGCCGATTTCTTTGGGTGCTTTTGATGGCTTTTGCAGTGCCGGCTTGGGCGCAGGACGGCGGCATTTCCAATCAATTGTCTTACAGCTACTCGGACGGCAGCGGCAAGGCGCTTTTGGGGGGCCTCAGCACGCATTCCCAGCTTGTGGACCCGCGCGGCACGGTGACGGGGTGTGATGGGACGCCTCTGCCGTCTTATCAGGGCTTTCAAGTCGGCCTGTACACGCCGGACCCATCCGACCCAACCGGCACCGAAATCAAAGACCTGGTGCCGCTGACGCCGACCGCCGTGCCTGCTGCGCCGGGTCTGCCCCTCGGAACACTGCCGAACGCGGGCAATGTGAACCCGTTTCCGCTGTCGGACGCGGACCGCGGCCGCTTCAGCCTGCTGCTGGACCCCTCACGCGGCCAGATTGACCCAGGGCGCGTTTACATTCTCGTGCTTGCCCCGCCGCCCGGCTCGACTTACCGCACCCGGCGCATTCGCCTGACGTTCGGCGAGCAGGAAGCCGGTCAGGTCACTTACACGGCAACCTCGCTGGACGGCGCTCCGATTAGCGGCATGAACGGCCAAATGTCGGCGTCAAGCTCCCTGTTGCTGACGAGCGCCGGAGCAATCAACCTGACGGCCATGAATCTGGGCCTCACCGACTGCCCGCAGCGCGAAGTCCAGATCACAAAAACCGGCGACCGCGCCACCGCCGAGCCGGGCGATACCGTGGTCTACCGGATTACCGTGACGAATACGACAACGCTGCCGATGGCGGCCATTCAGGTGCTGGACACGCTGCCGGAAGGCTTTGACCTGCGCCCGGACTCGCCGCGTGCCGCTGTCGGCACAGCCGGCGTTCCGGTGACGCTCGGCCAGTCCGGCGCGGCGACAGTCTTTGATTTCGGGGCGCTGACGCTGACGCCGGGGCAGACGCTGTCGCTTGCATACGCCCTGCTGCTGACGCCGGACGCACTGCGCGGCGACGGCAGGAACTCTGCCGTCGTGACCGCGAGCGCTCAAATGACAATGAACGGGACCCTGATGACTTCTCCGGTTTCCGACGGCCCCGCCGTCTTCGCGCTGGGCGTGCGCCAGGGCGTTTTGACCGACACCGGCACAATTTTAGGCCGGGTCTGGGTGGACCGCAGCCGGGACGGCGAACAGCAGGACGGCGAGCCGGGCCTGCCGGGCGCGGTGGTGCTGCTGGACGACTCAACGCGCATTGTCGCCGACGCCAACGGCCTGTTTTCACTGGCCGCCGTGCCCGCCGGCTATCATTCCGCCGTTCTCGACATGCAGAGCGTGCCAGGCTATGTCCTGGCCCGAAGCCGCTTCAAGGAGCGCCGCAGCCAGTCCCGCATGGTGCATATTACGCCCGGCGGCATGGCCCGCCTTAACTTCGGCGTCGTCCCGGCAGACTCTGTCTCCGTTAAGCCTCTGGCAGCACAAGGCGGTGCGCGATGACAAAATGCTTTCAATTTCTTGCCCTGGCAATGGTGTGCCTGCTTTCCGCAGCCTCCACATCGGCACAAACCATGCCACCTGTCACGATTGTGTCTCCCGCACCCGATACCGTGCTGGACAGCGCCGCGACAGCCATTGTTCTGCGCTTCCCTGCCGGGCAGGCCGCTTCACTGAGAATCAATGGCGTTCAAGCCAATCCGTCGCTGATTGGGCGCACGGAGAAAGACAGCGCAGCGGGGACGGAGACACAGACATGGTACGGTGTCGTGCTGGCCGACGGGGACAACACGCTCGTCGCCGAAACCGCTTCCGGGGCGGAAGCCGTGCGCCATGTGGAAGTGGCTTCCGCGCCGGTGAAGATTACTTTGCGGGCGCTCGGCTCCCGGCTGCCCGCCAATGGCCGGGCGACACTGAACTTAGAAGGCATGCTGCTGGACAGCAAAGGCCGCATCAGCCGGCGCAGCACTCTGGTAACACTGACGGCAGGCGCGGGCGATTTTACCGGCACGGACGCTGATTTAGACCAGCCCGGCTTTCAGGTCAAAGCCGTCAAAGGCCGGTTCACGGCGACGCTCCGGTCGGGAGTACGCGCCGGAACAGTGCCGATCCGCGCCGCCGCCGGCACGCTGGAAGCCTTCACGCAGGTCGAGTTCACAACAGACCTGCGCCCGTCGGTCGCCACCGGCATTGTGGATCTCCGTCTGGGCAGCCGCCGCAGTGATTATGACCAGCCGGTTCAAGACTTCGCCAGTCCCGATGTCAGCAATGGGACTGCCCTGCATGGACGAACGTCACTGTTCGCCACGGGAAAAGTGGGTGACTACCTGTTCACGGGTGCCTACAACAGCGAGCACGCCTTGAACCAGACAGCGAACGGGCCGAGCAGCCTGGGCCGAGACACGCAGACCGCCGACAACCCCTACCCCATCTACGGCGACAGTTCGACGGCCGCCGCACTGGCCCAGTCCCAGGACAATCTGGCCCTGCGCCTGGAGCACAACCAAAATTACTTTCTGTGGGGCGATTACGGCACCGAAGAGTTTTCCGGGCCGTCCCAGCAGCTCACGGCGATCACGCGGGCGTTCCATGCGCTGAAGGGAAACTTCCAGTCGGGCGCGGTGCAGACCACCGGCTTTTACGGCAACAATGTCCAGGGGTTCCAGCGCGACGCCCTTGCGCCCGACGGCACGGGCGGGCTGTACTTTCTGTCCCATCGCCCGCTTGTTTATGGCTCGGAAGCCGTGTTCTTCGAGCTGGAAGACATCAACCGGCCCGGCACCGTGCTGGAGCGCACGGCGGAAGCACGCGGCGCGGACTATGAGATTGACTACGACCGTGGCACGCTGCTGTTCCATCAGCCAGTGCTGCGGACGGATGTCGGGCCGGACGGGCAGGCGCTGGTGCGGCATATCATTGTGACCTACCAGTACGAGACCGGCGCAGGCGGGACAAGCGTTTACGGGGGCCGGGTGCAGTACCATCTGGACGGCGGCGGTGCGGGCGGAAACCATTTATTAGGCGTGACTTACCTGCGCCAAAATCAAGGGCTGCACCAGTTTGATTTGTCCGGCATTGACACCCGGCTGGCGCTGGGCAGCTTTGGAACACTGTTTGCCGAGTACGGGCATTCGTCCGCAAATACCGACCTGCTGGGCGCGGTCAGCGGCTCGGCGTACCGTGTCAATGCCGACATGGCGTTAGGCCGGGGCATCGCCTTCACGGCTTACGGCAGGCACACGGACACCGGGTTTTCCAATGACGCCGCCGAAAGCTATGTGCCGGGCCAGACCCGCTACGGCGGCGAGATCGCCGCGCCGCTTTCGCCGACCACCCGGCTGCGGGTGCAGGCCGACCATGAAGACGACAAAGGGCTGGCCCCGCAGCCGGCGGAAACGCTCACCGGCATTCTCTCGCCCGGCGACGCTCCGGCAGCAGGAACGCCGGTCAACAACAGCCTGCAAACGGTCTCGGTCAGCGTAGACCAGCAGGTCCGAAAAGCGCAGGTTTCTGTTGGTCTCATTGACCGCCGCCGCACGGATCGCATTGCCGGCTCAGGTTTGGGAGGCAATTCGGACCAGCTCGAAACGCGAATAGACGCGCCGCTCCAAAAGAACCTGTCTTTGCAGGCGCAGAACGACACGTCGCTGGGGTCTGGCACCGACGCTGTGTACACCGACCGAACTTTGGTGGGCCTGGCTTGGAAGCCGAAACCGGGCGTGGACGTGCGCTTGTCTCAGCAGTTCTTCGGGCGCGGCCAGTATTCCGGCCATTCGGTGACGAGTTTAGAAGCCGGCGCGGAGCGCAAAGACGCAAGCGGCATGCAGATGTCCGAGCGGATGACCTTGACCGGCGGGGCAGGCGGCGTGAATTTGCAGCAGTCGCTGGGGCTGGGCAAGCGCTGGACCCTCGCACCGGGACTGGCGGCGAATGTCGGCTACGAGCATGTCAACGGCGCATTCTTTGGGCGCACCGGAGCGGGCAGCTTGTACGCCCAGCCTTATGCGGTTGGGCAGAGCGCGTCTTCACTCGGCGTCGCCAGCGGCGGCAGCGAAAGTATGGGTTTGGAATACACGCGGCCTAAAGACTTCAAGGCCAGCGCTCGGTACGAGACGCGGGCCTCGCTTGGCGGCAGCAACACGGTGATCACCGGCGCGGCGGCGGGCAAAATCACGGACGCGCTGACGGCGCTGCTGGCGTACCAGGAAGCGGCGTCTTCCAACCAGCTTTTGAGCAGTTTGGGACGAACCACAACACTGCGGCTGGGGCTGGCGTACCGCGACCCATACCGGGATTCGTTTAACGGCCTGCTGCATTATGAAGCCCGGCGCAACCCGTCGGTCGTTCCCGACACGCTGCTTGTCGGCAGCGGCACCGGCTCGCGGGAAGAGCTGTTCGCCGCCGAAGGCATCTACGCCCCTGAGTGGCAGTGGGAGTTCTATGGCAAGCTCGCCCGGCGCGACGCGGTCTCGTTTCTGGCATCGGATTACAGCGGCAGCAGCCGGATTGATCTGGCCCAGGCGCGGGTGACCTACCGGTTTCGGTCGAACATGGACGCCGTGGGTGACCTGCGCTGGATCGGAGAGCATGAAGCGGGCTACAGCAGCCGGGGCATTGTGGCGGAAGTCGGCTACTATGCGACGCCGGATCTGCGGCTGGGCCTCGGCTACAGCTTCGGGCGGGTCGGGGACCGGGACTTCACCGGCTCGCTGTCGTCGGGCGGCCTGTTCCTGCGGCTGACCGCGAAGCTGAATCAGATCGGCGGCGGCTTCGGCATTCAGCGCGGGGCTTTGGATGATGCCGGCGCACCCATCGCCGCATATAAGCCCGCGCCGACCGGCAATGCGTCCGCGCCGCTCACCCTGCCTCCGGCGGAAGCTGACAATGGGGGAGCACATGACTGAAGAAACCCCGCAAAAGTACCAGCATACGAGTATGACACCGCGCTATTTCTGGATGCTGCTGCTGACGCTGGCCGCTTTGTGCGCCGCGCCGCACGCAGGGGCGGAGGGCAGCCGCGACTTGTACCCTGTTTCCGATCAAGGCAAATCCCAGGCGGCCCGAGCCAACCTGGAGTGGCGGACCAACCAGTACGGGAACCTGCTGCTGCGCCGGACGCTGCTGCATGTTTACGCCACGGCGGGCGAGTATATTTTGGTCGGCTCGTCGGCGGTCGGGGTCAATAGCGGGGACGCGCTGATTTACAATCCCGGCCGCGTTTCCGGTTCGGTCGGAGCCGAGAACATCCCGGCGACGGCGGACTTCAAGGCAACGTCGCAGTCCGGCAAAGGCGTGATCACAAGCCGCGCTCAGGAGCTGGCCGGCCCGCGAAGCGCCGACGGCACCGGCAACACGTCCGGGTACGCCCCTGCCGTTTACCTCGCGCCCGTAACGGGCATTTATTCTGTCGTCTTTTACGGGACGACCGGCGGCAGCGACTCCGGCAACGGCGGCCCTGTCGGCGACATCACGCTGGCAAGCGCCAATGACTTCAGCAGCAGCCAGGGCAGCAGCGTCGCGGCATGGGACGTCACCGTGCGCGACTCCACGTCCTCAATAACCGATGTGACCGGGCGCGTCTTTGCTTATTATCTGGCGCTGTTCACCGGCAGCAACGGGCTGTCGCTTTACAGCGATGTTTATGCGGCGACAACCGACGGTTTTCAGTACCAAATCGCCCTAAACGGGGTAGACCCGAACGGCTTCATTATTTACGGCAACCAAGTCGGCTTCTACGATAGTGACGGGCACTCGCCGCTGTACCATGACGTGCTGGGCGCGAGCGGCCAGGTGGACAGCATTGAAGGCGGGTGCAGCCTGGCCCTGCCGTCTTATCCTTTGTTCTTTCATTCTCCGGCCACTCAAACATTAGCGGCGGCGGGCATTGCCACGACCCCGGCTGATCCGGTCATGAGTGCACTGACCTTTTCCGGCACGGCGGGCAGCAACAACAGCCGGTTCGGGACCGGCGGCACCTTCACGTTCAGCGCCAATATCAGCGCCGTCTACGATATTGTCATCAGCCGCGACAACGCAAACTTTGACCCGACGCTGCCGGGAAACCGCCGCCTGCGCGGCGTCGGCACGTCCGGCAGCAACTCGGTGGTCTGGAACGGCAAAGACAACAGCGGCGCAAGTTTTCCGGTCGGCACCGGCTACGGCGTCCATGCCGAAATCCATGCCGGCGAGTACCATTTCCCGCTGCTCGACGCCGAGAACAGCACGCAGGGCGGCCCGAACGTCACCCTGCTGAACCATGCTAACCCCGGCGGCGCGGCCCACACGGTCGGCTTCTACGATGACCGGGGCTACACGACGGCTAGCGGCTACAATGTCACCAAAAGCAGTGTCAGCGCGTCCGGCAGTGCGTCCGATGTCGGCCTCGCGCTCGGCGGCATCAACCCGCCCAGCGTCCTCAATGCCGACCCGATCAACGGTTTTAATATGTCATCCGCCCAGCGGGCTTACGGCCAAACCGGGAACAGCGGCAACACCAACAACCCGAATACCGGCTCGTTCGGCGACACCAAAGGCTTGGATCTGTGGACCTATTTTCCCAGCACGACGCAGGCTTCCACACTCAATGTCCAGGGAGCGCCGACGCTGCTGCTGGTCAAGCGAATCACCGCCGTCAACGGTGTGAATGAAACCGGTTTTGATGACGATCCAAGCACGACAGCGGACAACAGCGCTTACTGGCCGTCGCCTGCCGCCACCTACCTGCGCGGTGTCCGCAGCGTCACCGGCGTCAAACCCGGCGATGAGTTGGAATACACGATCTACTTTGTGGACACCAACGGTCCGGCGACAAACATCACGCTGTCGGACGTCGTTCCCGCCAGCACTGTCTTTGACGATGCTTCTTATAATGGTCTGACACCGACCGACGGCGGCACGGCAGGGGCGGCTTCGGGAATCGCGCTTGCCCTGAGTGCGTCCGCCCTGCCGGCCGCGCCGACTTTCTACTTGTCCAACGTCGCCGATTCCGACCGGGGAACCTACACGGCGTCCAGCACCACCGTTGCCGTTGTTCTGTCCAGCCTGCCCGCCGCGACCGGCCCCGGCACCCCCACCGGTTCCTACGGCTTCATCCGGTTCCGCGTCCGCGTGCAATGATTTTAGCAGACCCGCCGCCGAGGTCAACGGGCCGGGTCTGCTGGAGAAGCATATTTCCCTCTTTTATCTTCTTTCGCCATTTTCTATCTTCTTTCGCCATTTTTCTTTCGCCAAAACGCTTTCCTCGCGGGCTGCACTTCAGGTATAATTCCGCCCGTGTCACCGCGTTCCGACATGCCGTCTGCATAACCCCTTTACGCCGAAAGGTTCTCTTATGACCCACTTTCTCTCCCAGACGCGCTTGATGCCCGGTTTCAAGCGGCGTTTCTCCACCCGGCGTTTCTTGTCCTACGCCTCCTGCCTGGCCGTTCTCGTGATGATACTTCCGTTTCTTCCCGCTGCGGCTCATCCCCATTCGGCAGCTTATCCATCCGTTTCCAGCCGGTTCGTTTCCAAGACGTTTTCCGGCAAAACAAGCGGCAGCAAAGTTTTCGCTCATTTTCAGATGTCGTGTTATGATTACGGCACGATCCCCACGGGCGGCATCGGCAGCGTGTCGGGCTATGTCGAAGACATCACCGAAGCGGCCAGCCTCGGCATTGACGGGTTTTCTTTGGATTACGGGGCCAATGTTTCTCCGTATCCTCAGTCCCTCGCCAATATGTTTGCGGCGGCGAACCGGTATAATGCCCAGCACCCTGACGCTCCTTTCACCCTGTTCCTGACGTTCGACTGCGCGACATTTCCTGAGAACCCTTCTTTGATTGCCTCCATCGTGGATCGGTATGCACACGCTCCGGCATACTACCATTACTTAGGCCGGCCGTTCTTTTCCACCTACACGGGAGAAGGCGGGGGGTATGCGGAAGTGAAGCGCGTTTTCGGCCAGGTGCTGGCGACGCTCCGGGCCTGGGGGGTCAACCCCTATTTTGTTCCCGGCTTCATCACGACAGATGCGTCAGGCCGGTACATCAGCGACACGCCGGCTAATGATGCCGCCTGGGCCGGTGGCCTCCTGTCCGGTTTTGCGGACGGGGCCTGGCAGTATGCCGACGGCGGAGCGCCGATCGGGCCGGGAAGCGGCATTCCCTATAACGAAACGAAGGCCGCCGCCGTGGAAGCGGCGGGCCTGACCTGGATGGCCCCGGTCATGCCTCAGTATTGGGGGGCAGGCCACAGCGCGGCACATGACGGCGTCAACCGGTTTTACGAGGAATACTACGGCGGGGAAGCCCTGGCCGCGTACTGGCAGAGCATCATCACGGTGCAGAAGCCGCAGTGGGTCCAAATCTGCACCTGGAACGACCTGGATGAAGCCAGCAACGTCACCAATGCCGATCTCGGCCCGACCGGTCCCTGGCCGTATCTCACGCATTCGTCGGTGCCGAGCTTCTACAAGTCCAAGCTCGGCCTGCAGGCAGCGCTGTCCTACTACATTCAGTGGTACAAGACAGGCCGGCAGCCGACCCTGGCAAACGACACGCTTGTCGCCTACTACCGCACCCAGACCGCCGCGCTTGTCCCGAGCGCCGACCCGCTGGGGCCGATCGTGCAGACGGACACGGAGTTTGGTCAAAGCCGTGGCACAAGCGCCATTCCCGATGACATCTTTTTGGACTGTTTTTTGGCAGAGCCGGGCGAAATCACGCTTTCGGTCGGCGGGACGACCGTCACCCGGCTTGTTCCGGCAGGGGCCTCGCATCTGCGCCTGCCGTTTGTCGCCGGCACCCCGCAGATCACGCTGTCGCGCCAGGGAACACCGCAGCTGACGCTGCGCGGGGAACCAATCGCAGCAGAGGCGGAGTATGTGAACGCCAACTACTACACCTGCACCGCCCACGACTGAGGCAAGGCAGGTTCGGGAAAGTCGGGAAAGACACAAAACAAAGGACCGGCACATCAAGTGCCGGTCTCTCTTTGTTTAGGTCTGGCGGCGGGCCGATTTGAACGGCCATCTCTTCTTTAGCTAAGAAGCGTCTTTCCGTTAGACCACGACCGCCAAGTTCTCGCTTATTGTTTGCTCGGAGCCGTCCGGTAGACGCTGCGGGTCAGCGCAACATCCCGGCAGACTGCGGACAGTGGTCCGGCGGCTGTGTCACGATTTCGCTGCAGGCGCTGCTGCAAGACCAAGTCTCGCTTGCCGTCCAGCGGCAGCGAGTGTAGATGGGTATTGTGCTCCAGCGCATCGGCAAGCCGCGCCGTTCCCTCGCCCGTGAAGCCGCTGCCCCGCAGGTCCAGATGCCGCAGGATGGGGTTGGCGGCGAGAAAGCGGGCGGCATGTGACGCGCCGGCGTCTCCCAGCGCGTTTGCTGACGCTCCCAGTACCCGCGTCGAAACACTGTACCCTAAATCAAGGTGCGTCAGCGTAGGATGAGCGGCGGCAGCGTCAAACACAAAGGCCGCGCCGTCCGGCCCGATGCCGTTGCTGGCAAGGCCCAGCTCTTCCAAACGCGACTCAGGCAAAGCAGAGGCGAGAAGCGCCGCGCCGGCATCACCCAGAAACCCGACATTCAGCAGCAATGCTTTGAGATTGGGCGCGCGATGGATGATCTCCGCCAGCAGCGGGGCTTCTTCGGGACCGAAGAAGTTGCCGCCGAGATACAGCCGCTCTACTGTTTGGTTGGAATGCGTCAGCGCTTCGGTCAGCGCCGCCAGGCCTTCGTGGCCGAGGCGCGTGTTGACCAAATCCAGTGTCCGCAGGGACGTATTTGTTCGCAGCATCTCCGCCAGCCGCTTCGCGCCGTCCGGCCCGATTGGGTTGCGCTTCAGCCACAGTCCGGTGACGGAAGAAGCCGCAGCAGAGAGCGCGGCGGCGAGAGGCGCGACGCCGTCTGCGCTGATGCGGTTGCAGCCAAGATAAAGTACCTCAACACTCGGGTTCTTCTCCGCAAGCCGGGCCACGTCGGCGGCTCCGGCGTTGCCGATCCCGTCCGTGCCGAGCAGCAGGCTGACCACGGTGTGGCTCTGACCCAAAGCCTCCGTCACCATCCGGCAGCCGGCTGGGCCGAGCGCCTGCTTGCATAAATCCAGCCGTCCGTCTTCCATCATCGTGCCGCGCGGGAACGCCCGTGTTCCCGAAGCAGCCAGACCGCCGCGCAGGTAGGCCAGCAGCGGCTGAAGCTCGCCGGGGTCGCAGGGAATAATCTCGGCGGCTGTATAAAGCGGGCAGTGAATGGGCTGAGTTTCCACAAAGTTACCAGGCATACGGGTGATAATCTTTCAGGAAATGGCCGAACAGCGGCGTGTCGGCCTCATTGAGACCTCGCGCGATAGGGTCGTAAATCCGGGCGACGGCATCGGCGGCATCCAGCGGTGTCCAGAAGCCGCGCTGCTGGGCGGACATCTTCTGTGGATATGGGTTCTCGTCGGTGACCCAGCCGGTGTCCACGCTGTTCATATAAATGCCGCTTTGGGCGTAGTCGGGGGCAGAAGTGCGGGTCATCATGTTCAGAGCCGCTTTTGCCATGTTGGTATGCGGATGAAATACGGTCTTGTGCTCGCGCCCGAACTGGCCTTCCATCGCCGACACGTTGATGATGAAGCGGCGCTCAAACGCCGAGCGTGTCAGCAGCGGCTTGAGGCGGCTGCTGAGGAGAAACGGCGCGGCGGCATTGACAAGCTGCACTTCCAGCATTTCCCGCATCCCGACTTCTTCCAGCCGCAGCCGCCAGGAATGCACCGGCCGGGTATCAAGCTGCTGCCCGTCCGCATCGTACAGCCCCGGCGGGAAATACCGGGCCAAATCCAGCTCTTCGGAATTCGGGTCTTCCAGCGCCGGCAAGCGGCTTGTTTCCAGCAGCGCCGCCGGCGCATCAGCGTCTTCGGCTTCCAGCAGATGCTTGTAGAATGCCACCGGGCGGCTGACTGTTTGGGCGGCGTTGTTGACCAAAATGTCCAGCGCCGGCTTTTCGGCGAGCAGTTTCTGGGCGAACTCTTCGACGCTCGGCAGATGGCGCAGGTCCAGGCCCATGATCCGCAGACGCTTTCGCCAGCTTTCGTAATCCAGCTCAGCGGCGAAGCGCTTAGCGGCGTCGGCAGGAAAGCGCGTCGTAATTAAAACCTCCGCGCCATCCCGCAGCAGGCGCAGGGCCAGCCCGAACCCAATCTTGATGCGTCCGCCCGTCACAAGAGCGCGGCGGCCCAGCAAATCCGCCCGCTGCTCCCGCTTGGCGGCATTAAACTCCGCGCAGTCCGGGCAAAGCAGATGATACCAGGGATGAATGCGCGTGTACGCGGCTTTGCAGATATAGCAGGTCGCTGGGGTTTGAAGCTGCCCCCATTTTAGGCTTTGATCGGTTTCTTCCCCACGCTGCGCCCGTACCAGGCCGGTTTCGGCTTTCGTCTGCCGGTCTGCGGCCCGCCGCTGCTCTTCCCCTTCCCGACGCGCTCCACGCTTGCCTTCCCGGTGGATTTTGGCGACAAGCGCCTTGAACCGATCGTCGCCGGCAGCAAGCGCCGTGTGTTCTGAGACGGTTTGCAGAACCCGCAGGCACGTTTCCCAGTCTTGATTTGGAATGCTGACTTCGCTGCTCATAGGCGGATAAAGAGGGAAATATGGGAACGGGCGGGAATTGAACCTGCACCCTCTGTGATGCAGTCACAGCGCTCTTCCGTTAGAGCTACCGCTCCCGGACATGTAGAGCTACCGCTCCCGGACATGATTTCGACAGCTAAATTGCGGTCTCCTGCCGCCAGCCAATCTGAGCCGAGCTTTGGAAACGGGCAGGAATTGAACCTGCACCTCCGCCATGACAGGGCGGCACTCTTCCGTTAAGCTACCGTTTCCAGAGTACGCTTTCGGCATCCAAGGAGCAAGTTCCTTCCAGTGCTTGCGATAAACAGTTTTGCGTGTACAGGAATTTAACGGTAATTTAACGGTAGACCTGTATACTGTGAGTGAAAAACATGTTTACTCGCATGGAAAGGTACTCTTGATGCACTTTACACGCAATTTCATTTCGATCTTAGGACTGGCCGCGCTTGGCTTCAGCACCCGGCCTGCACTGGCCGATACTGTAATCACAGTGGACTTTCCCGGCGCGGTGTCCACCCGGACGTTCGGCATTAACGACAATGGCGATGTCGTTGGGGCATTCACGGATTCTTCAGGGAACATTCGCGGCTACGAGCGTCACGCCAACGGCACCTACAGCGCCGCCATCATGGACCCAGGCGACAACCAGGGCTACACCCGCGCCGTCGGCATCAACGCCGCCGGAACGATTGTCGGCGACTACCTGGAATATCAAGCCAGCAACAACTTCACGGCGTATCATGGCTATCTTCTTAGCGGAAGCACGTACACGACGTATGACGTTAACAGCGCGACACTTTCCACCGATGTTTTAGGCATCAACAACACGGGCGACTTCACCGGCGTCGACGGCAGCAGCGTTCAGACAAACGGCGGATTTCTGGTCGTTGGCGGGGTGCTGACGACTTTCAATGGGCCGTCAGGGAACACCGGGACGTTTGGATACGCCCTGAACAGCAGTGACGAAGTCGTGGGCCAGTACGCCGACAGCGCGCAAAACAATCACGGGTTCAGCCGGAACCCAACTACCGGCGTCATCACAACCGTTGATGTGCCGAATGCGACCAACAACGGCGCGAGCGGGATTAACGACGCCGGCACGATTGTTGGGTTCTACGGGGATGCAAACGGCAACACGCATGGCTATTTCGACAAAGGCGGCGTTTTTACGACGTTTGACGTGCCGGGGTCTACCTATACGACGATCCGCAGCATCAACAATAATGGCGCGTTTGCCGGCACCTATATTGACGCCAGCGGGTACACGCACGGCTATGTCGACATACCGGGCACCACCCATCTCTTGTGGACCAACACCAGCGGCCAAGCCGCCGTCTGGAACCTTTCCGACACCAGCCCCTCCGCCACCGCACGCCTCTTCGGTCCCTACGCAGGCTGGACCGCCACAGCCATTGCCGAAGGTCCCAACGGCAGCGTCCGCCTCCTCTGGGACAACACCAGCGGACAAATCTCCGTTTGGAACCTCTCTGACACCAACCCCTCGGCAACCGCCCGCCTCTTCGGCCCCTACTCCGGCTGGACGGCTAAAGCCATTGCCGTCGGTCCTGACAACGCCGCCCACCTCTTGTGGAACAACGTCAATGGCCCCGTTTCGCTGTGGAACCTCAACGACACCAACCCACCGGCAAGCGCCCTGATCTACGGTCCCTACGCCGGCTGGTCAGGCACCGCCATCGCGATTGGCCCGGACAACCACGAGCGGCTGCTGTGGGACAACACCAACGGGCTGGCGTCGGTCTGGAACCTAGGGGACGCTCAGCCTGCCGCGACCTGCCTTGTGTACGGCCCTTACTCCGGCTGGACTGCAAAGGCACTGGCCGTTGGTCCCGACAACGCCGCCCACCTCTTGTGGGACAACGTCAATGGTCCCCTCTCACTGTGGAACCTCAACGACGCTAACCCCGCTGCTACCTGCCTGATTGAAGGCCCGTATTCAGGGTGGTCAGGCACCGCCATCGCGATTGGCCCAGACAACCAGGAGCGGCTCTTGTGGAACAACACCGGCGGCCCGATCTCGGTCTGGAACCTGACGGACCCGAACCCGGCGGCAAGCGCCTTGATCTACGGCCCGTACAGCGGATGGACCGCCATTGGCATCAGCGCCGCGCCTTAGAGCATCCGGATGTCAAAGAGTGTCAAACTCCTCCTTGCCTGCACTCAGCCGAGGAGGAGTTTTCAGGTTTAGCGGCACCGGCGGCTCGGGTAAAATCTGGGCGGCAAGAACTGTTATGACCCAAACTATTTCCCCTGAAATCGCGCAGACGTTGGCCTGCGCGTCGCATGTTGCGGAGCGGTGCGCGGCCCATGCGGCGGTGATTGACTGCGACGGCGCGTTTCCCCAAGACGAATTCCACTGGCTGCATGAGACCGGGCTGCTGGCCGCGCCGCTGCGCCCGGAGCTTGGCGGGACTGGCATCGGCTCCCTGCCCGGCACGACGCCGGCGCTGCTGACACTGCTGCGCCATATCGGGCGGGGCAATTTGGCGGTCGGACGTCTGTACGAAGGCCATGTCAACGCCCTGCTGCTGCTGCAAAAGTTCGGCACCCCGGCACAGCAGGCAAAATGGGCGGTGGATGTCCATGCCGGGCGTCAGTTCAGTGTCTGGAACACGCAGGCGCAGGACGGCATCCACATTCAGGCGCTGCCGGATGGACGGTATGCGCTGCAAGGCGCGAAGACCTTTGCGTCGGGCGCGGAGCATGTGGCCCGGCCGCTGATCACCGGGGCGATGGAGGACGGCGGCTGGCAGATGGTGATCGTGCCGACCGAGCGCGTTCAGCCGGCGGTGGCTGACCCGTCGTTCTGGCACCCGCTGGGGATGCGGGCGACGGCAAGCGTTCACATGGACTATTCAGGCGTCATCGTCGGTGCGGACGACCTGCTGGGCCGACCTGGCGACTACTACCAGCAGCCGGCGTTTGGCGGGGGCGGCATCCGGTTTATGGCGGTCCAGATGGGCGGAGCGGCGTCGGTGCTGGACCACACGCGCCGCTTCCTGCGCGAGCAGGACCGGACCGGGGACCCGTTCCAGCGGGAGCGTGTCGGCAAGATGGCGTCGCTGATTGAAACCGGCGATCTGTGGCTGCGCGGCGCGGGTGAGCTGACGGATAGCCCGGATGCCGACGCTGATACCGTCGTGCAGTACGCGCACATGGCCCGCGCGGCGATTGAAGAGATTTGCCTGGATGTGCTGCGATTGTCCGAGCGGTGCGTCGGCGCTCGCGGCCTGCTGCGCCCGAACCCCTTTGAGCGCATCCACCGGGACTTGACTTTGTACCTGCGCCAGCCCGGCTCGGATTCGGCGCTGGTTGAGGCCGGGCGCTACGTCCTAGAAAGCACGGAGCTTTCCCATGCCCTCTGGTGCCGCTGAAGCGTTTGGCTCTCTTACCGATGCCGACGACGTGCCGCTGCTGCCGCCGGATGCGGTCTGTTCCTGGGGCAGAACAGTTGTCGTCGCGCCCCACCCGGACGATGAATCGCTCGGCTGCGGCGGGGCCATCGCCCTGCTGACCCGCTTCGGCCTCTCGGTCAGCGTGCTGTTTATCTCCGACGGCACGAAGTCGCACCCAACTTCTCAGAAGTACCCCATGCTGAGGCTGCGTGACCTGCGCGAAAGCGAGGCGCGGGAAGCGCTGGCCCGGCTTGGGACGCGCGAAGCATCGTTTCTGCGGCTGCCGGACGGCGCAGTTCCCAGCGGCAATGACGCTGGGTTTGCCGAAGCCGTGCACTCATGCCGTGCTTATTTAGAGGACTTCAAGCCGCAGACGGTTTTGCTGCCCTGGCGGCGCGACCCGCATCCCGACCACCGTGCGACCAGCCGGATACTGCAAGATGCGCTCGGCGGTTATTCGGGCAGCCCGCGCCAACTGGAATACCCGGTCTGGGCCTGGGAGCGGGCCGCGCCGGAAGATTTGCCTCAGCCGCAGGAAGCGGCGGCGTTTCGCTTAGACATTCGAGACGCCGCCGCCGCCAAGCGCCAGGCTGTCGCCGCGCATGTGTCGCAGGTGACGCATCTGATTGACGACGACCCGCACGGGTTCTGGCTGTCGCCGGAAGTTCTGGCGCATTTTGAGCGGCCCTGGGAAGTCTACTTGGAAGTCTTGTCATGGTGAACATCTTATGGTAAATCTCGCCCAGCCGAACACGCTGAAACCCGATTATTTTGACGACGTGTACGCGGCAAACGCCGACCCGTGGGGCTTTGAGACCAAGCCCTACGAGCAGGCCAAGTACGCCGACACGCTGCGCTCCCTGCCGCGTGACCACTACGAGAATGTCTTTGAGATTGGCTGCTCTTTGGGTGTGCTGACCGCGCTGCTGGCCCCGCGCTGTGACCGCCTGCTGGCGGTAGACGGCTCGGAAGCGCCTTTAGCTCGAGCGCGGGAACGGTGTCAATCCTTGCCGCAGGTGACGCTGATGCAGATGCAGGTGCCGGATCAGTTTCCGGGCGAGCAGTTTGATTTGATCTTGGTTTCCGAAGTCGGCTATTACTGGTCCCCGGACGATTTTCTGCGGGCGCAGCAAGAACTTCTCGCGCATCTGACGCCGGGCGGACAGCTTATGCTGGTGCATTGGACGCCGCCGGTGCATGATTACCCCTTGACGGGCGACGAGGTTCACGAAGCGTTCCTGAGAACGCCTGGCTTGAAGCACCTCAGCGGCCACCGGAAAGAAACCTACCGCCTGGACGTGCTGGAGCGTGTCTAGGAGCCGGCGCTGCTGCTAGACTCTGGACGAGGCAATCAGGACGGAGTAATGGGGCATGGGAGATGGGAAGCAGACGGAGAACCCGAGGCGCTCGTAGAGGCGGCGTGCGCCGGGGTTGGTGTCCAGCACTTGCAGCAGCAGCGGCAGGTTTGCGGCATGTGCTTCGGCCAGAAGGCGGCGGAGGATCGCGCTGCCGATGCCTTTTCTTTGGTGCGCCGGCAGAATGTGGAGATCGGCCAGAAACAGGGCCGACGGATGTTGGTCCAGCGCTACGCCGCCGGCATTTTCCCCCTCCACGATGACGACCCGCCACCGGCCGGAATCATAGCTGCACCAAAACTGCTGTTCTTGAAAGGCAGTGTTCCAAATGCCGGCAGCGGTGACATACTTGCGGATCGTCACCGTGAGCAGGTTCCAGAGGAAGTCGCAGTCGGCGTCTGTCGCAGGGCGCAGGTGAAACGAGGGAGATGTCTGAGAAGCAGGCATGAGTTTTTACGGAGCAGAAGGTTATCAGGCGCGATCAGGCAGAAAAGCAGAGTGATATTTTCTGCTTTTCTGCCGCTTTGTTTTCTGCGGGATCATGGAACGCCGTGCAGTCCAGGCGGCTGCCCCCGGCACGGTGCCTGGTTAAGCGCTGAGGCTGATTGATCCGCTGGTGCCGAGGTCAGTGTTCAGCACCGAGCCGATGATCGAGGCAGCCACGGATCCGATCCCCTGCCCGCTGAGCTGCTGATACGCCGAAGCCGCTAAAGACAAGGCCGAAGAAGAGGCCGAAGTGGCCGCAGGTGTTACGCCGGTCAGTGATGCAGCATTGAAGACCGAGTCGGTGGCTGTGTCCGAAGTGTCTGTGGACGAGCTTGCGGACGCGGCGGGAGCGCCCTCTCCATGATGATGACCGCCGCCGTGCCGGTGCCCGTGCACGGCGGTTCCACTTTGCAGCGGGGTCAGGCTGCCGGTTTGGGATGCCTGCTGGAACTTGGCGGCGAGAGACGAGAGCGCCTGCCCCTGGCTGCCGCCGGCCTGGGTGGCGGCGGCTTGAAGCTGTTTGCTGATGTCTGCCGTGACCTTCTGGAACTCGGCAGGGCTGCTGGTTTGCAGAGACTGGAGCTGGCTGAGGAGCTGGGCCTGGCTGGAGACCGAAGTGGAAGACGCTGTGCCGGAAGCGCCGGTGGAAGACGCTGTGCCGGAAGCGCCGGTGGAAGACGCCGTGCTGGAAGACGCCGTGCTGCTTAGGTTGGTGGCCGGGGAGAGGCCGGTCAGCGCAAAGAGCGAGGACGTGTCCGTAGCGGACGCCGGGGCGTAAAGCTGGGCCAGTGAGTTTGGGGAACTGCCGGTGGAAAAGATGCTGCTGACGCTCATAAAGAGCCTCCTGATGTGTGATTTGGCGGCGGAATGCGACTGCGCCGGTTCAATCTTCGGTAAAAATACCGGGAAACAAGAGGCTTTCAGTTGCGGGAAGCCGGCGGCGCAGGGCAGCCAGCGCTTCAGTGATCTGGACTAAAGGCCAGCGCTGCGCCCAAGTCCCCTCCGGGTTTAGGTGATGCGCCATGACGTTAGCCCAGAGTATGCCGAAGGGCTGCTGCGGGTCGGAGACGCCTTCCCGGAGCAAAGGAGCGGGAACAGCAAGGGCAGCCGCGAGGGCAGCCAGGTCAGCTTGACCCGTGCGCTTCGCCCGGCGCAGGCGCTGTTTGGCCTGAAGCCGGGCGGCGACGGCGGCGGGCTGCTGGACCCAGTGTGCCTGACCCAAGCGGCCCATCCGGCCCCATTCTCGAAGCTGGGACGACAAACCGAGCGGGGTACGCCCAAGCTGGCGCGGCGAGGTGGTGACCCGGACAAGAGGAGAATGGCGGATGCGGGCGTCCACCCGCTTCAAGGCGTCTTCCAGCGCGACATCTTCCAAACACGGCAGCGGCGGCAGGCCGCCGACGGCGGAGTACGCTTCGGCGGTGACGCCCAGGCTGCCGCCAAAGAACTGATGGTGGCGCGGCCACGGGTCGGCGGGGTCCGGGTCCAGCAGATGCTCCAGCTTGGCCAAGCCGCGCTGGTAGGCCGTATCCCGCAGCGAATACAGCCGGGCATCGCGGTCTTCTCCCCGCTGGCGCTCTACCCGAATGCGCCCGCCGACGGCATCCGCGCCGTCCGCCGTCTCCCAAAGCATCTGCGCGATCCAGTCCGGAGCAACACGCGTGTCGCCGTCGGTGGAAGCAATGATCCCGCGCCCCTGGCGGCAGCCCAGCAGGCGGCGGCAGGCCTGATCCATCAGCAGCTTCCGGGCCGTGCCGACATGGGCGCAGCTTGGCGGCAGGGAGATTTCCGCAACATGCAGGCTGAGGCGCGGGGTGCGGCGGGCAAAGCAGCGGGCGGCTTCCGCAGTATCGTCGGTGCAGTTGTTCGCCAGCAGCAGGACTTCGTAGCAGTCGGGGTCAAGCACGTTCCCAGACAAATCCACTTGGGACGCAAGCGATGCCAGCGTCTTTGAGAGAGCTTGGGCTTCATTGCGGACGGGAACAACAACGGATACTTTCAGGCACGCCGGCGGCGGGGGCAGGCAAAGCGCTTTCGGCAAAACGTGAGCCGGCAAACGGGTTGCCGGCTCAGGGCCGATTAATTTGTGCAGGGTCTCCATGCAGAGAGTTTCTAATGAAAAAGAGGCTCTAGCGAATCAAGCAGAGATGGCCTGCTTCGGGATACAAAATGCGGTCGGGACGACGCCACCAGCCGGGCTTGTCGAGAACCGGCGAGTCAAAGTTTCCGCGAGACGCCAGTGTTTGAAGCATCTCCGCCAGTGCGGTAGGATAGGGAACAGAGCCGCGCATCTCAAAAACGCCGGCTTCGTAGTGGCCGTCCATGCGTGTGACCAGGCTGTCCCAATCATAGCTGCCGAGCAGCGCCCAGGCCGTGACCGCGCGGACATCGAGTCCTTCGCTGCGGACTTCCCTTACCGCCGACCAGAGTTCCCAAAACCAGCGCACACGCTCATTCTCGGTCGCGCCCAGATGGGCCTCGGTGACCGCCATCGGCAGGCCATAGCGCTGCCAAACCGCGCGGAGCAGCGGCGCGAGGCCGTTGATGCCTTCGGCGCGGACCCGGACGGCCTCGACATCGGCATAAGGCTGATGGATGTTGCCGCCCAGGACAGAGGCCGGATACTGCTCCGTGCGGTCGTCCAAGAAACGCTCGCTGGTGATATAATAGTCAATCCCAAGAATATCCGGAACGCAGGGATTATCTGCAAAGAACTGCAGCTCCGCCCTCGGCACTCCGAGCCAGTGCAGGTACTGGGCCATTGGATGGCCGGCACGGACACGGCCGCACAGAAGGTCAAACGCCAGCCAGCGACGCTCGTTCTCGAAATCGGCCTGGTAGGCCAGCGCGGGCGTGCTGAATGTCGTGCCGATGTCTTCGTTTAAGATAAACTGGGCGTGAGGCGTTATTTCCCGGATAGCCTGCATCGCCAGCACAATCGCCCGGCACTGGTTCAGGAGAATCTTAGCCCAGGAAAGGCTGTCGTGCTTGTGCGGATGCCAATGGCCGTAGAGGCCGCTGAAGCGGGCGGTAGTCAGCGGCTCATTGACCGGCAGGTACTGGGTGACCCACGGGTAGCGCCGGGCAACCGCGCCGGCATAGGCCGCGAACTGCTCGGGGAATGACGGGTCCAGCAGGTGCGTGGAGGCCGGCCCGCTGCCGTGGTGCAGCAGGCCGACAATCGGTTCCATGCCAAGCGACCGGATGCGGTCAAGACGCGCGTCCGACCAGCGCCAGTCGGCGCTGCCCAGGCCCTGCGGTGCGACACGCTCCCAAAGAACGGGGTAACGCAGAGCATGGAGACCGAGCGACGCAAACAAGTCCAGGTCGCCGATGCGCCGGTCGTGGCCGCTGAACGCCAGCTCATCAAAGCACTGGCTGCCGACCCGGTTGACCGTGCATTCTACCCCGCCCCAAAGCTCCGGCGGCAGATTGTCTTTCGCTGCCCCGGTCACGCCGCTTCCACCGTGGTCCGCAGGCGCGGACGCTCAGTCCGCGCCGGCACAGCAGAGGGTTCGGTCAAGGTTTCGGTCAGCTTGTCCCCCAGCCGCTTTTCGCCGATCAGCTTGTCCCCCAGCCGCTTCGGGTCCATCAGCTTGTCGAACGTCGCCAGCGCCTGCCCGACCACCTGGTCCATATTGTAATACTTGTAGGTTGCCAGACGCCCGACGAAGTGGACGCCGGGGGTGCTGTCGGCAAGGGCTTTGTACTTGTTGTAAAGCGCCGTGCATTCCGGCTTCGGGATGGGATAATACGGATCGCCTTCGGCCTGCGGGTATTCGTAAACAACGCTTGTCTTGTCGTGCTGCTGCCCGGTAAGCTGCTTGAACTCGGTGATGCGCGTGTAGGCGTGGTCGTTTGGGTAGTTGACGACAGCAACGGGAAGATGCTGCTCCGTGTCGAGAGTTTCATGCTTGAACTCGAGCGACCGGTACGGCAGGCGTCCGTAGCGGAAGTCAAAGTATTCGTCCACCGGCCCGGTGTAGATCATCTCACGATAGGGAACCATCGCCCGGACTTCTTTGTAGTCCGTGTTCAGCATGATTTTGATGTTCGGGTGATCCAGCATCTTCTCGAACATCCGCGTGTAGCCGTGCTGCGGCATATACTGGAACGAATCTTGAAAGTAGCGGTCGTCGGTATCGGACCGGGTCGGGACACGGGCGGTCACCTGAGCATCCAGTTCCGACGGGTCCAAGCCCCACTGCTTGCGGGTATAGCCCCGGAAGAATTTTTCATACAGCTCGCGCCCGACCTTGCCGACGACAACGTCTTCCGAGGTCACCGCATGACCGATGGGTTCGGCGCGGGACTCAAAAAACGCTTCGCACTCGGCGTCGGTCTTCAAGTCCAAGCCGTACAGCGTGTTGACGGTGGTGCGGTTGATCGGGATCGGCAGCAGGTGGCCGTCTACCTGCGCTAAAACACGGTGCTCATACGGACGCCACTCGGTGAACTGTGACAAGTGCCGGAAGATGCGCTCCGAGTTGGTGTGGAAGATGTGCGGCCCGTAGGGATGGACGAGAATGCCGTCGTCGTTGTAGCGGTCGTAGGCATTGCCGCCGATATGGCTGCGCTTGTCGATCAGCAGAACACGCTTGCCGGCCTGCGAGGCCAGCCGTTCCGCCAGTACGCTTCCCGCAAACCCGGCCCCAACAATCAGATAGTCGAACAACTTTCGCTCCTTATTTTAGAACAGTGCACGGAAACGCACTGCGGATTTAATTGACACTGTCAACGATCAGTCTGAGAGGGCGGCATCAATAAGATCCGCCATCTGACTTTGTGTTTTGTCCCATGAAAGGCTGGATAAGAATGCGTCCGCTTGCTGCCGCCGACTGCCGGCATCTTCCGCAAGTGCGGCTTCGCAGGCCGCGACAAACTCCTCCGGCGTGTCTGCAATCCGGGCCAGTCCCAAATCGCCATAAGGCCGGATCACGTCGCGGATCGAGGTCGAGACGACCGGGCAGCCGGCGGCCAGATATTCCGGCGTCTTGGTCGGGCTGATAAACCGCGTGGAGTCATTCCGCGCAAACGGCAGGATCGCCACGTCCCAGCCGGACAAGTAAGCCGGCAGCTCTTTGTAGGGCTTGCCGCCTAAGTAGTGGATATTCGGCAGCATCGGCAGGGTCGCCGGGTCAATCTTGGACACGGTCGGCCCGATAATGACCCACTGCCAGTCAGGGCGCAGAGCGGCGGCGGCGCCAAGCAGCGCGACATCCAAGCGCTCGTCAATCACGCCGTAGAAGCCCAAGCGCGGGTGCGGAATCGGGCGCTGGTCTTCCGGCTCTTCAGCAACTGTCCGCGCAGTCTTAAAGAACGGCACATCCACGCTGCTGGGAAACGCATACACAGCCGGGTGCCGGCCCTGCTTCGCCTCAAACAGCGACTGTCCGCCGGTGAACACAAGGTCGGCCCGCGCCAGCAGCATTTCTTCGCGCTCCCGCAGGGCGGGCGGCGCACCGGCGAATGCCGACAGCTCGTCCATGCAGTCATACACGGTTGCCAGCGGCGTCAGATCCGCTGTCCATGCCGCCATCATCGGCGTGTAATACCACAACACATAATTCTCGGTCCGGCGCTCCGACAGAAACGTGTGCAGCAGAGCACGGTACATCTCGCCGTGCTGCTCTTCCGTCGGCCCCGAGGGCAGATGCGCGACTAAAACTTCAACATTCTTTTGAGACCGCTCCGTCACTTCCAGACGCGGCTCAGGCGAATCAAGGATCGGCTCTTCCACGAAGAAGACGCGGTGCTGCCGCCCAAACCGCTCCATCAGGTGCTGCGGCCGCTGGTAAACAAAATCCCAGCGCAGGTGCGAAAAGCAGACGAGGTCATAGGCGGAAGGCATTCCGGTCCTCCTTCGGAGTCGAAGTTGAGTTGCGGCAGGTTCAGCAACGCCTTATTATATGCCCTTTTTTCGCGTCAATAAAACGCAACAGCTAACATTTTCATCAGAAAATTGTATGCTAAGACAAAATGTATTGACTACTTAAATAGTTTATGATATAATGACTATATAAGTAGTCTTATCTGGCTTTCGGTTCTTCTGCCGGCCGCATTGCTTCCTGCCATACTGATTCCTGCCGCGCACGCGGACGGCACCCCCTGGGACAATCCCGCCGCGCGTCACGCCGCGCTGCTGCTTGCCCGCCGGGCGTTTGACGCTTATGCCGAGCGCCGGGAAGTTTTAGAGCCGCCCTCTCCTCTGCCCGCTGTCTTTCAGCAGCCGGCAGCGGTCTTTGTCAGCGCCATGCGGCCTGACGGCTCCCCGCGCTGCTGCATGGGCAGCCTGTACCCGACTCAGCCGGACGCCGCCGAAGAGATTATTGCCGGCGCCGCTGCCGCCGCCGGGCATGACCGCCGCTTCCCGCCGCTGCGTCCGGCGGAGCTGTCGCATCTGACACTGATTGTCAGTTTTGTGGACCGGCCCCAGCCCATCACGGCGTCCGAAGCGGCGCAGCTTGACCCGGTGACGGAAGGGCTGGCCGTCCAAAATGCCGGGCGCTGGGGCGTGGTCCTGTCCGGTGAGACACCCCGGCGGGAAAACTTGATGCTCTGGGGCCGCATCCGGGCCGGAGCCGGGCCGAACACGCCGGTTTCGTATTTTCGAATTCGCGATGTCCGCATGAAAGAGGCCGCGTTATGAGAATGCTTTATTTGAGAGAATGGGCGATTAAAACAGCCTGCCTCTTGCTGTCCTTCCCAATTTTCTGTCAGGCGGCTACGCCTCTTGCCAAAGTGACGAAGCCCAATTTGGACATCTTCACGTATCGCCGGTCCTATGTGCCGGGCGAAAAGGTGCAGGTGCGGCTTTCTGTTTACAACACGCCGGAAGTGAGCTTTACGGCGTACCGGATGGATTTGCCGGGAGTTGTCAAAAACAGCTCCGGGCTGACGGACTTCGGGCGAACGCTGAAAGCGCTGAAGCTGACCGGGCTGCCGGTGGCGGCCTCCTGGCGTTACGCAGTCGGCAAGACGTATCCTGACCAGTGGGCGGAGCGGGCGGTTCCCGTGCCGCGCCTCCCGCCGGGCGTGTATCTGATTTCCGCGCGTGGGCAAGGCGCAGAAAAGCGGACGTGGCTGAACATGACATCGGTGGCGCTGCTGGCGAAGCGCTCCCGGCAGGAAACGCTGGTTTCGGCGACGGACGCGGACACGGGCGCTCCCCTGCCCCATCTCGCGCTGACGGTCTATAACGGTCACGGACCGGTGGGGCGGGTCGTGACGGGCGCGGACGGTGTTTGCCGGTTCCCCATACAGACGCCGGACCCGATCTGGGTCTACGGGGAATACCAGAAAAGTCCGGCGTTTGCGCTGGCCTCCCTGCCGCCCGCGCCGGACCCGTACAGCGTCTATTTGGTCACGGACCGGCCCATCTACCGGCCCGGCCAGACGGTGCAGTATAAGGCGGTCATCCGAACTCGGACGCCTGCGCCGGTTCCCGGCGGCGTCGCGCTCCGCCCGCTGGCGTCTGCGCCGGTCAGCGTGGAGATACGGGATGCTACCGACGCGCTGCTGTTCAGGCAGACCATGGCGACAAACGCCAACGGCTCGCTTGCAGGCAGCTTTGCGCTGGCGGCGGAGCCGGCGCTGGGACACTGGCAGATCGTGATCGCGCGGGGCGACAGCCGGTACTACGGCGCGTTTGACGTGCAGGCGTACCGCAAGCCTGAGATGGCCGTGACGGTCGCGTTCGGCCAGCCGCATTATCTCGGTGGCACGAAAATTCCCGCCGACATCAAAGCCCGGTACTACTTCGGCCAGCCGGTGGCCCATGCGCCGGTAACCTATCACATTGAGTTTAACGGGGACGACGCCGAGCCGGCATTTGACGGCAGCGGCACGACCGATGCCGAGGGGCGTCTGCATCTGGACATCGCCACCCAGCGGCGGACGTCCGACCGGACGCTGTCGGTGACCGCGACCGTGTCCGACCTCAGCCGCCGAACACAGGCCGGCACCGGGGACGCGCTGGTGGCGGCAGGCGAGTTCCATCTTTCTTTGGAGACCGATAAAAGTGTGTACCGCACGGGTGAGCCGGCGGTCGTTACGGTGCATAGCGAGGATTACGACAGCCAGCCCGTTTCGGCGCGGGTCAAAGTGCGCTTGATTGAAACGAAATACGACCGGCTGCACCGGCCTTATGACGCCGTGACGGCCCGTGAAGTGCAGACAAGCGCGGCAGGAGTCGGAACCGTTGTTTTCTCGTCGCCCCGGCCCGGCGATCTGCGGCTGGACGCCACGGCCTTTGATGCCGAAAGCGACAAAATCACCGCCGGGGACACAATCTGGATCGCCGGGGATGACTACGCGGATTATGATTATCCGGCGCTGGCTTTAATTGCCGGCAAGCCGGAATACGCGCCCGGCCAGACTGCAACCATTCTCTTAAACACGTCGCTGGTGCATCAGCCGGCGCGGCCCAAGACACGGGACAACCCGGCCCGTCCGGCGCGGCCCGATGCTTACGCGCTTGTGACCGTGGAAGGCGAGCGGCTGGGGCGTCACGAGCGCCTGCATTTGACCCAGCGCTCCACGCTGATCCGGCTGCCGCTGACGGCGCTGGACTTTCCTTCGGTCAGTGTCAATGTCGCCATTGTCCAGGACCACCAGGTGTACGAGCAGCAGGTGCGCCTGGCCGTGCAGCGCCGGGACCAGAAGCTGACGGTCTCTGTGGCGTCCGATCAGCCGCGCTACCAGCCGGGCGAGACAGCAAGCTACACCGTCACGACCCGCGATTATCTAGGCCATCCCGTGCCTGCCGAGCTGTCGCTGGGCGTTGTAGACGCTTCCATTTACGCCCTAACGCCGGACGCTTCCGCCACCCCGGAGAGCGTGTTCTATCCCGACCAGGAAGTGCGGATTGAAACCGAGTTCTCGTTCGCCGCCCAGTACAGCGGCGGCGCATATCAGACCATGCAACCCGCCGCAGCGATGCCGCCGGCTCCTCCTCCAGCCGCCGATATTCGTGTCCGGCGTCAGTTCGCCGACACCGCCTATTGGAACCCGTTTCTCGTCACAGATGCCAGCGGCACCGGCCAAGTCTCGTTTACGCTGCCGGACAATCTGACGACATGGCGGGCGACCGCGCATGGAGTGACGGCGGCAACAGCCGTCGGCAGCGCGACTTCCGAAGCGGTTTCCACCATGCCGCTTTTGGTTCGTCTGGCCCTGCCGCGCTTCTATGTGCAGGGAGACAGCGCCGTTGTCTCCGCCATTGTCCAGAACTTTTCCGGCACGGCGCGAACCGTTCAAGTGTCACTAAAGACCAATGGCGCGGCGGTGACGGGCGCGGCAGACCGCACGGTGCAGATCGCGGCGGGCGGCGAGCAGCGGCTGGACTGGCAGGCGGCTGTCATGCCCGCATCGCAGAGTGTCCGGTTCACGGTGACGGCGGACGGCGGGGCGGGGGCACGGGACGCCACAGAAGCAACGCTTCCTGCTTTGACGCCGGGCCTGAAGATGGTGACGGCGTCTGCCGCCGCGCTTTCTGACACTTCGGCGGCGGACGCTTTAGACCTGAGCACTTTGCCGCCGGGCGCGTCCGTGACGCTGACCCTGTCGCCGTCGCTGGCGTCTTCTTTGTTTCCGGCTTTAGACTACCTGACGTCGTACCCTTACGGCTGCGCCGAGCAGACCATGAGTTCTTTTGGGCCGGACGTTGCCGTCGCGTCGGCGCTGGGGCAGCGCGGCGCGGGCCGTCTGCCGCCGGCGGCGCTTGCGAAACAAGTCAATCTGGGGCTGCAAAAGCTGTACCGTTACCAGCACCCGGACGGCGGCTGGAACTGGTGGGAGTTTGACCAGACCGACGGCGACATGACGGCGTATGTGCTGTCCGGCCTGGTTCAAGCTAAACGCGCAGGCTATCTTGTAGATGACCAGCGGATTTCGCGCGGGGCCGAGTGCTTGAAGCATCTGCTGGCGAGCGAGCAAGAGCTAGGAAAACGCGCCGACTGGCTGCTGGCCCTCTCAGAGGCAAGTCCAAACGCTGCGGCAAAACCGCTGGCCGCGCTGTATGCCAAGCGCAGCGCTCTGGATACTTACGGGCTTGCGTCGTTGTGTCAGGCGCTTGCTGAAACGGGGCAAACAGCGCAGGCAAAGACAGCCAGCGCGGAACTGGAAGCTAAAGCCACGGTGCTGGGACGGACGGCGTTCTGGACCGACGAAGCCGGCAGGTATTCCTGGCGCGACGACAATGCCGCCGTCACCGCCCATGTCCTGCACGCTCTTGTTGCCGCTCGCTCCGCGAGTCTTCTTCTGCCGTCTGCCGTGCGCTGGCTGCTGGCAAACCGGCAGGGAAACGACTGGGGGACGACGCGCACGACCGCCGAAGCCGTGCTGGCCCTGGCGAGCTATCTGCAGGCCACAGGGGAGCTGTCGCCAAGTTTCACGGCCCATGTCAATTTGGACAGCGTCACGCTTCAAGACGTCACGGCCACGCCGCAGAGCGTCTATGACGCCCCGCTTTCCGTGACATTAACCCCCGCGCAGCTTGCCGGCCACCACACGCTGACTGTCACGAAATCCGGGACCGGCACGCTGTATGTCAGCCGCATTGTTTCGTCCGTGCTGCCGCCGGAACTGGCGACGCCGCAGAGCCACGGTCTCTCCGTGCGCCGCGTTTACCGCGTTTCCGCCGAAGACCCCTCCCGCGCCGACATTCAGCCGTCGGGTTCCGAGATGGACGTGCAGGTGGAGATCAACGCGGATGCCGCGTACCGCTACGTGCAGGTCGAAGACCCACTGCCTGCCGGCTGCGAAGTCGTGTCCGACAATGGCGAGGACGGCGCATATCCGCTGGATTCGTCCGACGGCCCGGCGGGCTATGCGCGTCAGGAAGTGCGCGACAGCCGCGTCGTTTTCTTCTTCGACAGCCTGCCCAAAGGCCGGACCCGGCTGACCTACAAGCTCAAAGCCGAGACGCCCGGCGTTTATCAGGTTCTGCCCGGCGTGGCATCGCTGACGTATTTCCCGGAAGTGCGCGGCAGCAGCGGGCTGGTGAAAGCAAAGATTGGAGAGCAGCAGCCATGAGCAGCCAGAAGCCAAAGAGCGATGGTCTTAAAAGCCACGGGTTAAAAACCCGAGGCTTGGAAGTTCCCAGTGTCGCGGCGACACAAGATAATACACCCAGCGAAGCTGGTCTTCCGTCGCCTCGATGGTGGGCGCTTGGCAGCCTCGGAATTCATTCCGTGGCGCTTTTCGCTTTGTTTTTGACGCTTGCGGTCCCGGCGCTGGCGAAAGACCCGAACGGGCCGGCCATCGGCAGTGCCGCGCAGGCATTCATTCTGCCGGACACGGCGGGGCAGCCGGTCTCACTGGAACAGTATCGGGGGCGAACAGTCGTGCTGAACTTTTGGGCGTTCTGGTGCGATACGTGGAAAGCGGAGATGCCTTCACTTAAAGAACTCGCGGCGGAGCAGGACGAGAGGGACTTTCAGATCGTCGCCGTCAGCGTGGACGGAGCGCGGCGCACGGAGTTTGACCGCTGCACCGGCGGCGGCGCCCCGTTTCCGGTGCTGCTGGACGGCGGTGGCCGGACTTCCCGCCTTTACAATGTCCATCATGTTCCCACAGTCGTGATTGTGGACCCGGACGGCGTGGTCCGCTTCACGGCCTACGGCTACCCCGGCAACCAGGTCATCCTGCATGAGCTGCGGAAAATCGCCTCAAAGCCGCATTCTCAAATATAAATCTTGTATGTCGGGATGCCGAGGACCGGGCCAATAATCGCCCAGAGGGCGCCCATCGTGTAGTCGCCCAGAATCAGGCCGAGGAAGAATGGGATGGCCCGGCGGTGCAGGCCAATCCCGCCGTAGCGGATGATAATCAGCTTCAGCGCCCAGGCGATAAAGATCGGCAGCCAGAAGTATTCCATTGCATAGGACAGCGCGAGGGCATAGCCGGCCGGGTGAAACGGCCACCAGACAAAGTTGATCCGCATGAGAGACAGCGCCACGGTGAACGCAAAGCCGGCGGCGATGTAATACAGACCTGTGGAGGCCGGAGGCACCGGCTGGGCCAGCCAGCCCGACAAGCGGTTATAGCTTTCCGCGCCCACCCACGTCTTGAACCCCGGCGCTTTGCCTTCCCCGCCGTAGGCATACAAAACGTGCAGGTGCGCCCAATCGGTGGATACGAGGCTGATGACCGCTGCGAACAGCAGCACGGCGCAAAGCTTGCCGATCCCGACCGACGGCTTGCCGTCGAGCATCTTGAACGCTTCAAGCTGGTTGGGCATCGGGTGGTTACGGTAACCGCGATTGAACCAGTACAGCATGGACAGGAGCGTCAAATCCTGCGCCCCCAGCGCCCGCGACCCGAACAGCGTTACCAGCACCTGCACCGGGTTGACCCAAACAATCTCATGCGGCGAGCCGAACTCCGCCCGCACCCGCGTAATCACAAAGCCCAAAAAGAACACGATCAAAAAGAAGGCCAGCGCGACCCAGCCGCTCATGCCGATCAGCGCCGAGAAGATGCCGAGCAGGACGCCGCCTGCTGCAAGGCCGCCGAACGCCGTCCGGCAGCGCCGGGCTTCCGCCGGGTCTTCCGAACGCGCCCCAAGCCACGCGGCTGCAAAGACCTGACGCCAGTAGCCGCGCCCGGCGTAAATCAGCATCAGGCCGAGGCCGAACCATGCACCGGTGGCCTGCTCGCCAAAGTAGGGAAAGGAGCTGGTCTGGCTGCTGTTTTGATTGGCATCCCAGCCGTAGATGTCGCCGACCACGCGGAAGACGCGGGCCAGCAGGTAAAAGAACCAGCAGGAAAACGACAGGTCCAGCGGCATAAAGTACCCGAGGCCGATGGCAAACGGGTAGAACGATGTTTGCGTGGATCCGATCGCGCTCCATGGCCTATTCATAATAATCGTGCTGAGGTCAAACAGCTTGACGTTCAGCTCGGGGATGGACGGGAACAGCGTGTGCAGGCCGTTCAAAAAAGACACCGAGAACGCCGTGCCGAAGCCCGCCCACATGACCCGGTTTCCGAAGAAGTTCGCGCCGGCATTTTCCGACGTCATCGCCAGCGGCAACTGGACAATGGGAAACGTCAGCTTTTCATTCTCAATCCAGGCGCGACGGATCAGCACGGTCAGGCACAGATACATGGAAATCAGCGTGAGGAAGAACAGGCCCCACGCGGCCAGCGGCACGATCCAGGCCCGCAGGTAGACCAGGCCCTGCGGACTGTAAATGCTGACGTTGCCGTGGTTCATCGCGGAAAGCGCGTCTTTATCGGTGATTGTCAGCCATTTCGGCAGGTATTGGAAGAAAAGCGACTGCCACCTGTTTTCGGGCGTTGCGTGCCAGTAGGCGTAGGTGATGGAGCCGAACAGATTTTGGAGCGTGTCATGCCCGGCAAATGTGCAGGACGTCACCAGCATGATATACAGCAGCAGCAGTTCTTCCTGGCGCATCGGGTTTGCCTGCGGCAGAAGTTTCCGCCAGGCAAGGTTCATCAGCACGACAACGAACAAGATAAAAATCGGCGTGATGAACAGCGGCAGCGAGGTGCCGTCCAGCGTGTACCAGCGGATTTCAATCAGAATGGTCCAGAAGACGTTGACGGGAATGAGCAGCAGCCCCAAGATGAGCGTCCGCCACAAAGAAAGCGGCTTGATCGCCGAGGCTGGTTCGTCTGTGGCGGGTGCAGAATTTATTTTTAGGGCCATGATCCAGTTTTCGCCGCCGCGCCGCTGTTTTCCTGCCGGATTAGGTATAGTAGCGGTGAATGCTATTTTGAATTTCGACTGCTTTGAATGTTGACTGTTATGGCGGAACAGAGAGCCACAACAACAGGAGAAACTTTTCATGCTTCGCTTTTTTGTTCCCTTGTTGCTTGCGACGCTTCTGCTCCTGCCAACCGCCGCGTCCGCGCAGACACCGCCTTCTACCCGTAACACAGCGGCTGAACCTGACGCTAACGATCTTCATTGGCACAGGGTTATCTTACGCTATGCAGCTCCGCTGGATGTATTGAAGCTGATGCACTGGCAAAATGAAATGGCTGACATGAACCTACTCAATGCCCGTAAGACAGTTTCCCCCTTCGTAGATAAGCAAGGACAAGGCCGGAGCGCCCAGCTAATCTATGCTCGCTTGCCTGATGGTGTCAACCGAGTTTTTGCTCTGCAAAGCAACAACTCGCTTTTGCTGGAGGCGACAGAGGCAGGTTACCAGCGGGTTCAAGAGATTGTCAAGACTTTAGACATTGCAGCTCAGCAGGTGCGGATGACAGTGCGATTCGTAGCTGTTCCGTTGAGCCAAAAGCAGACGTTTGATTTGTCCAATCCCAATCAAGCCTTGCTGCAAATGTACAATGCCAACTCGCTCTTTGCTAAGCCGCTCTGCGTGACGACAGATAACCGCAAGCCGGCGGATTTTGCTTTGCCCTGGCTTTTCCTCAACCCGCCAACCCAGGCCGGGAACTACCTGGAGAGATTGCCGACAGTGCGCCTGACGCCCTGCATCAACCAAGACCGTTCGGTGACACTTATCTTAAAAGATGTGGGAACAACAACGCAAGTTTTGGCAGTGCTTCACACTGTTTCCAGCGGTGCGACGACTGTCTACGACGCAACGTCCTGGCTGCCGCCAAGCGAATACCGCGTGTTTCTGTTTGTGACTCCTACTGTTCTCAGCGCGGACGTGAATGATGGTGCTATGAAGACCAAGCCTTGAAAGGAACAATAACGACATGACGGAACTTAAAACGCGGACGGGCGGATTTGGAATTGGATTTCGGCGGGGCGGCGGAGGATGGCAGCGCGAGATTGCCTCTCTGATTGACTGGGCGAAGAAGCACGGCTTCGGCGCGATTGATTTGGGGGCCGGCGACACGCCGGATGCGGCGGCGGTCAAAGACGCCGGGCTGCGGCTTGGCTCGGTAGATTTGGCCGGCGGGCGGAGTTTGATCTCACCGGATGCCGGGAAGCGGGCTGAGGCAGTTGCGGGGTGCAGCGCGTATATTAAAAAATGCGGGGCGCAGAATTATTTCGCCGTGATGCTGCCGGAAGACCCCAGCTTAGGCCGAAAGGTGAACTTCGGCTTTATGGTGGAGTCGCTGCAGGGCATTTCGGGAGCGCTGGAAGCGGCGGGCGGGCGTCTGGTGATTGAAGGCTGGCCGGGGCCGGGGGCGCTGTGCTGCACCCCGGAAAGCTGCCGGGCGACATTTCGGGAATGCTCGTCACAAACAATCGGCATCAACTACGACCCATCGCATCTTTTGAGAATGGGGATTGACCCCATCCGGTTCCTGAAAGAGTTCGTCGGGCGCGTCGGCCATGTCCACGGCAAGGACACGCTTATTCTCGCGGATGATCTCTACGAGTACGGCACGGAGCAGCCGGCGACGTTTAAAGACGATCCATTTTGCGGGGCGTCTGCCTGGCGCTACACCATTCCCGGTCATGGCGGCACGCCCTGGACCGAGGTCTGCCGCATTCTTGTTGAAGCAAACTACGGCGGGGTGATTTCTATTGAGCTGGAAGATGCCGACTACAACGGCAGCGACGCCCTAGAGCAGCAGGGCATTCTGGACGCCGGGCTGTTTTTGGCGTCGTGCTGATTGCCTCGGATTGAAACCGGCATTGCCCAGGATTAAAATCCTGGTCTGAAGGGCGCTTCGCGCCGATACGGAGTAATCCGCAGGATACTGTCCTGCGGACAGAGGAGAGGGCGGATGCTGCTCTTGTCTTTTATCCGCAGGACAATATGCGTGAAAACGCATTCCTACACAACCGGGTGCGGAATGGCGCTGAGGTACGAATGAACAGTGTAGCCCAGCACGGCCAGAAACGCGGCGAGGCCCAGATACGCTGCCCCGAACTTCCAGCGGTCGGCGGAAGTCGCCTGGTAGTACGGGCTGTCTTCGGGCTTCGCTTTCCAGCCGGAGATGATGCGCGGCAGACTCATCACGGCCAGCACTAAAATTAACGGATTGTAGCGAACCAGGAACAGCAGCAGGACCGCGCCGATCGCCAGCAGCTTGGGCGAAAACAAAGGCGTAATCCAGCCGCCGTCAAGCGGCGGAGTCGGCGCAAGGTTGAACAGGTTCATAAAGAAGTTGACTTGGGCCAGCGCCAGCCAGAACGGCGAATGACCGGGCGTGACGGCGTACAGCACAAGGCAGCCGAGACCGGCCAGTGTGCCGAAGACCGGCCCCATGATGCCGATAAAGGCGTCTTCGACAATGCTTCTGCCGTAGCGGCCCGTAGTCACAAACGCGCCCATCAGCGGGATGAAGACCATAATCCCCGTGGGGATGCCGCGCCGCTTGGCCGCAAACGCATGACCACACTCGTGGATAAAAATCATCAGCACAATGCCGACGCCGAACTTCCAGCCGTAGATCAGCCCCCAGACCCACATCGAAAGCAGCATCGAGCCGCCGCCGAGCAGGAACTTCAAGCCGAGCGCTAAAAACTTAAGCTTGGCAAGAACACTTAAAACAGGCGCGGCGACTTTTGCGACAAACAGCAAAAACGACGCGATGCCGCCCAGAACGCCGCCTTTGGCCTTCCAGCGCTGCAAGAGCGACGGCGGCTTGGCGAAAGCGTAGTCCGGCACGGCGGGCGGCGCGGCATAGTAAGGCGAGAACGGCGGGCTGGCGGGTGCCGGATCGGCAGCCGGCGGCGTGTCGGTGCGCCCGCTGCTGCCGTCGGCGGTGCGGCCCGACAGCAGGCGGTTTTGAAGCTCTTCTTCCGTATAGTTTTGCTGGTTATCCATGATCAATATAAGAACACCCTGACCCTATTCTTCCGTTCCCTGTCTTGGTGTGCTGGCTTCTTTCAAGTACGCTTGTGGAAAACGGCAAGGATCAGCCTGAAGCTGTCACTCAGTGATGTTACGCACACACTCCCCGCCCTGAAGGGCAGGTCTGGGGGCGAAGCGCCAGCCGCACGGTGTGCGGAAGATGGCACCGCACATCTTCTTGTTCCACCCGCAGTTGTGTTCCACCCGCAGGGTGGTTGGCGCTTCGCCTCCAGACCTGCCCTTCAGGGCGGGGGACTCCAGGGCAGGTCTTTATAGGACAACTGCATCCGATGGCCCGGACACAGCCTATGCGTAACATCAGTGACTGAGTGAGACTGTGTTGACAGGAGCAGACATTGGCGATATAATACTTTATAACAGGATACTTTATACTTTTCGGGAAGACGGCATCTTCTGTCAGCGAAAAATCTCAAACATGAAAACACCACTGCTATGTTTCACCGGCTTGCTCGGAACGCTTCTCGCTGCCGCGCCGATGCTGTCTCCCGCCGTGCAGGCTCAGAACCCAACCACCGCCGTGCGGGCGACCGACTTCCTCAACTCCCTGGGAGCCTGCACGCATATCGGGCAGGGCGTTGATGACGCATCACGCAGCGCTGCCTGTCTGAAATATGCCGGACTCCGCAACCTCCGCGATGACGGGATCGCGGCCCATGTCCCCGACTGGATAAAAATCTACCAGCAGTATGGGATCCGCACCTGTCTCCTCACCAACCACAACATCCCGGAAACGCTGGACATGGACGATAAGCTCCGGGCTGCGGGCGCACTGCTGGCTGTGGAAGGCCCCAACGAGCCGAACAACTGGCCGGTGACGTATGAGGGGCAGACATCGGATTTCCATAAGACAGCCCTGCCGATCGCCCGTTTTCAAGCCGACCTCTACAAAGCCGTGAAAGCCGATCCGCTTTTGAAGGGCATTCCCGTCTTCGCTTCCAGCGTGGCCGGCGGGTCCGAGAACGACAATGCCGGTTTGCAGTACCTGACGATCCCGCCCGGCGCCGGCACTCTCATGCCGGACGGCACGACGTTCGCCGACTATGCCAACTGTCATAACTACGTCTCCGGCTACACGGGAAAGCTGGCTGACAACGGCCCCTGGAATGCCTCCAGCCCCACATTAGTTGGCGCGTGGGCCGGAATGCATGGGGAGTACGGCCACACCTGGCACGCCGGCTTCAACGGCTACACGAACGACCAGCTCATCAAGCTGCCGCGCGTGACGACCGAGACCGGATGGCCGACACGCGGCACCGGGAGCATCACCGAGGAACAGCAGGGACGGGTTTTCCTCAACCTTTATCTGGACCAGTTCAAGCAGGGCTGGAAGTACACGTTCATCTATATGCTGCATGATGACCCGGTCCAGGGGTACTACGGCTTGTTCAATGTTGACTACACGCCGAAGGCTTCCGGGACTTACCTGCACAACCTGACGACAATCCTGGCGGACCGGGGCTTGCTCGCTCAGCCCGGCAGCCTGAACTACCGGGTCGTGGACCCGCCGGCAACCGTACACGACATGCTCCTGCAGAAGAGCAGCGGCTCCTGCGCGCGGGGGGGTTGGGATGAGCGGACCAGCGGGACGGGCAGCGGCACAGTGGACCTGGGAGGCCGCCGGGCGTGGGTGGGGGTCTGCGATCCCACGGTGGGCACGTCCCCGGTTCAGTTCCTGCGGGGGGTCAAGTTTCTGACACTGACGCTAAGCGACCACCCTCTTATCATCGTCATGCCCGGCACTCACAAAGCCCCTGTAATCCGAACATTGCGAGCCGCGCGATACCGGCATACCTCAGCCAGTCAACCACGTAACTTCTAACAGTATAAGAATGCCGCGACTTGGCTTTTCCGCTCCCGGCTTTAACCCGCGGCATTGTGTCAAAGCCGTGCTTCAGAGGCGCTTGTGGAAGACGAACCATTCCAAAAGCAGCAGAACTAAAGCGGCGGCGGCGAGGGACGGCCAGAGGTCGTCTTTGGCCCGGCGCGACAGCGGCAGATGGACGGCGGCGACCAGAGGCGTACCCGGATGCGTGAGCGACGGCGGGTGCTGGGCGCTGAGGCGGCTTTCATCGGCGCTGTCCAAGTTGACGGCGAACGGGTAGTCCGCGCTGCCGGCGCGGGCATGGTACACGCCCGCGAGCCGCGTGTCGTCTACGAGAACAACGCCGCCGGTATCCGGGGCATTGACGGCAGTTTTGCTGCCGTCGGGCCGGGTGAGGGACACGCTGGACAAGCCGGGCGGCACGGTGACCGAGGCGACGCCGCCGGTGGGCGTTTCCGGGTTGCTGCTGCCGAGGCCGCCTGCCGCCGTGAGCCAGCGGACGGAATTTGTGAGAAAGATTGGGAACGAAACGCGCAGGGGCCAGTCGGAGTCGCTTAAGTTAAACGAGACTGAGACGACCCGCAGGCCGTTATGCTCCCCGGCGGCGATCAGCGGCCCGGAGTCCGCTTCTGCCAGTGACTGCCCCCATGCCTGCGTCTGCGTGTGCAGCGCCGTCCGCAGGTGCAGGCCCTCCAAGTCCACAAAGCGCATCACCGGATGGGTCTGGTTTTCGTCAATATAGGTTGGATTGTCCGAGCTGCCGCTGGACGAGACGGGAAGCTGCGGGCTGAGGGCGCCGAACACCAAGTAGTTGCCCGGCGGCAGGGGCGTCGCCGGCAGTGCGCCGTCGAAGACGACCATGCCGTAGCCGGCGCCGTTTTTACCGGCGGTCGCGAACTCGCCCGGTGTACATTCGGCAAGGACGACATCCGGGTCCAAATTGAGGCCGCGCTCCAAAAAGATATTGCCGTCGGTCACCAAGAGAACGCGGCGGGGGCGCGGCGGGGAGAGCACAAGCGAAGCTTGATTGTCGGTCGCCAGATCGTCTTTCACGTCGTCGAGACGCGCGGTGACGATGCCGCCGTCTTTGAGGAGCGGGCTGTCAAATGTCTCGACTTGCACGTTGTTCGTGAAGCTTAACGCACGGGCGTCAAGGAGCCGCCCGTCTTTCAGCAGCGACAGCGTTCCGCCGGGGTGCGGCCTGCCGCCCAAGTTCTGCACCTCGGCGAAGACTTCATTGCCGCCTGTCTGTGGGTTGCGCCGCCCGTCCAAGCGCGTGATCGCAATGTTATCCGGCGTCGTGGTGCCAAGAGTCGTCAGCGCTACGTCCGTGCCGCCATAGGAAAGTGTTCCCAGCTTCCGCAGGTCGTCGGCAGAATATGCGCCGTCGGAGAAGACGCGGATCTCGGCACCGGAGCGGGTTCCGACCAGCGACTGGGCCAGCGTCATCGCTGCCGGCATATCGGCGACGGTATCAGTCCCGCTTGCGCCGTCAATCGCCGCGTGCAGCTTGCCGCTGTCTCCGGTGAAGCCGGACAGTAAAGATTGGGGCTTTGCCGACGCCGACAGCACAGTCGCGACATCGCCGCCGCGCATCTGCCTGTCCACAAAATCATCGGCGGCAGCCTTCGCCGCCGCCAGCCGGGACGGGCTAATATCCGTGGCGTTCATGGACGCCGACGTATCCAGCACGAGGACAATCGTATGTCCGGAAACACCTGCGCCGTAGACAAAAGGCCGGGCCAGCGCAAGGACAAGCAGGAAAGCGGCCAAGAGCTGCAGAAACAGAAGCAGATTACGCCGCAGCTTTTGGAACGGCGCGTTCGCCTGAGTTTCCTGCAAAAGCGTGTTCCACAGGTACAGCGATGAGACGGTCACATCCTGCCGTTTGAGGCGCAGCATCCACAACGCGACGATGCCGCCGAGCAGAGGGATCGCCCACAAAAAATTAAGGGGATTAAGCAGGTTCATTGCTGCTTAGATGATACCATGAAGCATGGCATAAACGAGGAGTCCTGCGTTGAAAGACCATGCGTTGAAAGACCATGCGTTGAAACGCACGGCTATACGGCGCGGACGCCACGAAGTACCGCTTCGCGGCACTCAGATTAGTGTATCTTTCCGAACCCCGCGCCCTCCGGGTCTGCCCTCCGGGTAGCCAGTGCTGCCAGTGCAGAAGCGGGTGTTTTGTGGCGTCCACGCCGGGTAGCCGTACAATTCATTGTATGGTTCTAATGGCATGTTCTCTCAACTCTTAACGCATAGTTCCTAACGCCCCTGAAAAACATGAACATCACCACGCTCACGCATCCGCTGGCCCAGCACTTTCTGACGCATCTGCGGGATCAAACGACAAAGCCGGCCAACTTCCGGCTGCTGACCAAGCGGCTGACGGTCATGCTCGCCATTGAAGCGACCCAGCATCTCGCTCTGCGTCCCCACACCATCGAAACTCCGCTTGAAACTTTGACTAGCTCCGTGCTGGATGACCCCCTAGTCGCCGTCCCCATCCTCCGCGCCGGGCTGGGGATGCTGGACCCGATTGTCGAGTTCTTTCCCGATGTTTCTGTCGGCTACATCGGTCTCGAACGGGACCATCAAACCGCCGTCGCGTCCGCCTACTACGCCAAGCTGCCGCCGGAGATGAACGGACGCACGACGCTGATTTTAGACCCCATGCTCGCCACCGGCGGCTCGGCGTCCCAGGCCATCACGACAGTCAAAGCCGCCGGCGCAGGCCATGTGCTGATGCTGTGCCTCGTCGCCGCCCCGGAAGGCGTGACACTGCTGAACGCCGATCACCCGGACGTTGCCATTTTCACGGCGGGCTTGGACCGAGAACTAGATTCACGGAAGTATATTCTGCCAGGCTTGGGTGACTTTGGGGACCGTCTATATGGGACAGAATCATGAGAAAGCCTATCAAGATCGAAGACTTCTTTTTCTCGGATGGTCTAGTTCAAAGCTTTCAGGCTGCTGGTGACGAAGTCAAACTTGTCTTTGAGGACTCATCTGAATCTGAAATAGTTTTCTATTTTTTGATGCCGATGAGGTGAGCGAACAAGACATTGGCGGTATTTCCTTGTATTCAAGCCGCTTAGAAAAATTCGGTCACCGAACAAGATTGCGCCTTCTTGACGACAACTTGAAGTATATTTGCTCGCACCTGCTATGAAAGAAAAAGAGCGCGAAGGATAAATCCCTCGCGCTCTTGGCTTTTAAGCCACAGTCAACCTATCAAGCTGACTAGTTGGTGTCGGTGTTGGTGGACGGCTCGCTGACTTCGCCGAGGCTCTCCTGCTCGGCCAGCAGAGACATGTTGGCTCCGGCGGTGCCGGTCATTTCTCGGACAACGTCCAGCTCGTCTTCGTCCAGCTCGCGGTGAGCCGCCCCCGACCCGTTGCCATTGCCGTTTGCGCGGCTTGCGCCGACAGCGGCGTAGCGGTGCGCGTCATCCAGACCCTCTAAGCGAGGCTCGATGTTGCGGTACTGCGGCAGGCCGGTTCCGGCAGGGATGAGGCGTCCGATAATGACGTTCTCTTTCAGGCCAATCAGCGAGTCCTTCTTGCCGCGCACGGCGGCTTCGGTCAGAACGCGGGTCGTCTTCTGGAACGACGCCGCCGACAGGAACGAGTCGGTGGCAAGGCTTGCTTCGGTAATCCCCAGCAGCAGCCAGTCGGCAGTCGCTTCGGTGCCCGGCTCGTCGCGCTCGTTGACACGCTTGTTGGCGTCAATGAACTCGAACTTGTCCACCATCTGGCCCGGCAGGAACTCGGAGTCGCCGGCGTTCTTGATGCGGCGCTTCCGCAGCATCTGACGCGCGATGACTTCAATGTGCTTGTCGTTGATGTCCACGCCCTGCGACTTGTAGACCGCTTGAATCTCGCGGACGACATAGTTCGAGACGCCGCGAATACCCTGCAAGTCCAGCACTTTCTGCGGGTCCAGCGGCCCTTCGGTCAGGCGGTCACCCGCTTCGACCACGTCGCCCTGCTTCACCTGCAGTTGGCCACGGTACGGGACAAGAATGGCCTTGCGGATCTTGATCTCGGAAATGCCGACATCTTTGATCTTCTTGATGTGCTTGTCGGTCAGCTCGGTTCCCGCAACCAAAGTCTCGGGAATCTCCGTCGCACGCTTGGCCTGAGTCGGGGTCATCTTTTCCAGTGTCTCAGAGTCGGCGTGCGGCCCGAGATACAGGTCTTCCGCCAGTGTCTCGCCGGACAGCGCCGATCCCGTGCTTTCCTCAATCGGGTACGGCGTGTGGATGATGACGCGCCGCAGGCCCTTTTGCTCGATCTCGGCCACCGTGCCGGAGAACTCGGTCACAATCGCCTGGCCCTTCGGCTTGCGGGCCTCGAACAGCTCGACTACCCGGAGCAGGCCGCCGACTTGGTCTTCCAGCACTTTCAAGACTGCTTGAACGGCGCGGACACGCTCCCGGTCAACGCCGGTCGCGCTTGGCGCGGCTGCCGCCGTCGGCTCTTCCGCCTGGCTATCCAGTGAGACCAAACCGCGCGAGATGTCGTTATGCAGCTCTTTCAGCGCTTCCTGCTTGCGGGCGCGAACGTTGGCAACACCGGTCAACTGCTTCTGCGCGATACCACCGGAGTGGAAGGTACGCATCGTGAGCTGCGTTCCCGGCTCGCCGATAGACTGCGCGGCGATGATGCCGACCGCGACCCCCGGCTCGACCAGCTTGGAGTTTGCCAGGTCAAGACCGTAGCACCGGGCGCAGATGCCCATCCGAAGCTCGCAGGTGAACGGGCTGCGGACGCCGACCCGCTTGATGCCGCTGTCCATGATGACTTTCGCCAAATCCTGCGTCACCAGATCGCCCTTCGCGACAATCAGGGTGCCGGCTTTGGCATGGCCCGCCGGGTAGACAATGTCTTCCAGCGAGAAGCGGCCATAGATGCGCTGATCCAGTTTTTCGACCACTTCGTTGCCGTCGCGGATCTCTTCTTGGTAGACGCCAAGCTCCGTGCCGCAGTCGTCGGCCCGCACAATAACTTCCTGAGACACGTCCACCAAACGCCGGGTCAAGTAACCGGCGTCCGCGGTGCGGAGCGCCGTGTCGGCCAGACCCTTCCGAGCGCCATGCGTAGAGACGAAGTATTCCAGAACGCTCAGCCCCTCGTGGAAGTTCGACTTCACCGGAAGGTCTTCAATCATGTTGCCGAACGGGTCGGACATGACGCCGCGCATCCCCGAAAGCTGCGTGATCTGGCCGCGTGTGCCTCGCGCGTTCGAGTCGGTGAACATAAAGATCGGGTTGGTCGGCTTGATTGTCTCGAAGATGGCTTCGCCGACATCTTTGGCCGCTTTCTGCCACTCTTCCAGCACCCGCTCTTTGCGCTCGCCGCCCGTGATCAGGCCGCGCTGGTAGTTCTTGTTCAGCGCCGTGACGTTCTTTTCGGCATCTACGATGATCTGGTTGCGCTTTTCCGGCACTTCCATGTCGGTGATCGCCACCGTCATGCCGGCTTTAGTCGCTTCCTGGAACCCGAGAGCTTTCAGCTCATCGAGAAGCTGAATTGTCCGGGTGTCGCCGTTCAAACGGTGGCACTGGGCGATGATTGTTCCGAGGTCCTTCTTGCCGAAGCCGTTGCCCTTGTATTCTTTCTTGGCGAACATGTCATCAAGCATCTTGAAGATGAAGGGGTGCATGTTGTCCGGCATGATGTCCATGAACAGCAGGCGTCCTACCGTGGTGCGTACCGTTGACTTGCCCTGGCCTTTACCGTTTTGCAGCAGGTCGTTCGGCAGGGCGACATCAATCGCGTCCTGCAAACCGATCCGGTCAGTCGCATACGCCAGCTCGGCATCGGCGCGGCTACCGAACGTGTCAAACTGCGGCTCGCCGGGCTTCATCACGGTCAGGAAGTACGCACCCAGAACCATGTCCTGCGCCGGGGCCACAATCGGTCGGCCATCGGCGGGCGAGAACAAGTTATGCGTCGAGAGCATCAAGATACGGGCTTCCGCCTGGGCAGACGCCGAGAGCGGCACATGGACCGCCATCTGGTCGCCGTCGAAGTCGGCGTTGAACGCCGTACACACGAGCGGATGAACTTGAATGGCCTTGCCTTCCACCAGCACCGGCTCAAACGCCTGAATGCCCAAGCGGTGCAGGGTCGGCGCACGGTTCAGCAGCACCGGATGCTCCCGGATGACTTCTTCAAGCGCGTCCCAGACTTCGGGTTTGAGCTTGTCGATCATGCGCTTGGCGGTCTTGATGTTGGTCGTGTAACCACGCTCGACCAGCGCCTTCATGACGAACGGCTTGAACAGCTCAATCGCCATTTCTTTGGGCAGGCCGCACTGGTGCAGCAGCAGGCGCGGGCCGACCACAATGACCGAGCGGCCCGAATAGTCTACGCGCTTGCCGAGCAGGTTCTTGCGGAAGCGGCCTTCTTTGCCTTTCAGCATATCCGACAGCGACTTCAAAGGCCGGTTGTTCGAGCCGACGACAGGCCGGGTGCGGCGTCCGTTGTCAATCAGGGCGTCCACAGCTTCCTGAAGCAGCCGCTTTTCGTGGTTGACAATGGACTCCGGGGCGCGGATCTCCGTGATCTTCTTCAAGCGGTTGTTGCGGTTGATGATGCGCCGGTACAGGTCGTTCAAGTCGGACGTGGCAAAGCGGCCACCGTCAAGCTGGACCATCGGGCGCAGCTCCGGCGAAATCACCGGGACGGCGTCCAGAATCATCCACTCGGGGCGGGACTTCGACGAGATAAACGCTTCCGCGACTTCCAGCCGCTTGATGGCACGCGCCCGGCGCGGCCCCTGAGTCAGCGAGATTTCGTGGCGCAGCTCACCGGCCAGCTTTTCGAGGTCAATTTCTTCGAGAAGCTCCTTGACCGCCGCGCCGCCGAGACCCGCCCGGACAATCTCGCCGGCGGGATCGTTCAGCCGCAGGTTGCGGTCAAGCTTGTCCGAAAGCACGTCCATTAAAGACTCAAGCTTGCGGTACTCGTCTTCGATGAGAAGCATTCGCTTTTCGACTTTTTCGTCGAGCAGCGTCAGGGCATCGCGCAGGGACTGGATCTGCTCCAGCGAGTCCTTCTCGATGTCCTTGATTTCTTCCTCCATGTGCTTGTTGCGGTCTACAATCCGCGCTTCGTCCCACGGCTGCCATTCTTCGGCTTCCATGCCTTCGATGACTTCGCCCTCATCTTCGGACGGCTCCGGCGGGGTCTGACGGGCTTTGATTTCCGCACCGGCGTCTACCCGCGCCTGCTCAATGTCTTCGTCGCGCTGGTCTTCCAGCTCCTGAACACGCTGCTCCAGCGCGATCTTGAACGACTCCATCTCGTTGTTGATGCGGCCCCGGTCCACATACGTCACGATATACGACGCAAAGTACAGCACTTTTTCCAGCGGGCGCGGCGAGATGTCCAGCAGCAGGGACAGCGGCGACGGGACGCCTTTGAGATACCAGATGTGGCAGACGGGCGCAGCCAGCTCGATATGGCCCATACGCTCGCGCCGGACTTTGGAGCGGGTCACTTCGACGCCGCAGCGGTCGCAGATGATGCCCTTAAATTTTACTTTCTTGTAGCGCCCGCAGTGGCACTCCCAGTCCTTGACCGGGCCGAAAATGCGCTCGCAGAACAGGCCGTCCCGCTCCGGCTTGAAGGTACGGTAGTTGATGGTTTCCGGCTTCTTGACTTCGCCGTAGGACCAGTTGCGGACTTCGCCCGGCGAGGCGATCCCAATACGGATTTTATCAAATGCACTTGCATCTGTCATGTAATTGTTTCCCCTAAATGAAGCCCCCACCTCCAGCCCCTCCCCCATCAGAATGAGAGAGGGGAGGTAGAAATAGGAGCAAGGTCACTTGGCATTGTCTTCACCCCTCTCCCGCTTGCGGGGGAGGGGTCGCCGCTTGCGGCGGGGGTGGGGCCAATCCCCTACACCCCGAACAAAGCTTCGGCTTCGGATTCGGCACGGGGCAGGCGCGGACGCAGGCCGCGTCCCCTGCCCTCGCTGTCGCCGTAGTCTTCTTCTTTGTCCTTCAAATCAATCTCTTTCTCGTCTTCGTCTTCCACAGCCACTTTCAGGCCCAGCGACTGAAGCTCATTGACCAGAATCTTGAACGACTCGGGCACGCCCGGCTCCAGCATGGCGTCGCCCTTGACAATGGACTCATACGTCTTGACACGGCCCAGAACGTCGTCCGACTTGATGGTCAGAATTTCCTGAAGCGTGTACGCCGCGCCGTAGGCTTCCAGCGCCCAGACTTCCATTTCGCCGAAGCGCTGTCCGCCGAACTGGGCCTTGCCGCCGAGCGGCTGCTGCGTGACCAGCGAGTACGGACCAGTGGACCGGGCATGGATTTTGTCGTCTACCAAGTGGGCCAGCTTCAGCATGTAGATGGTGCCGATCGTGACCGGCTGGGTGAACCAATCGCCCGACAGGCCATCCCGAATCCAGGACTTGGCCGATTTCTCGTCAATTCCGCTGCGCCGCCACACGTTCTGCTGAACCCGCTCGACAATCGCGTGAATGTCGTAGCCGTCTACAGTTACCAGCACGGCTTCTTCATCCATCGGAGCGCCGTCGTAGTCTTCCGGCAGATCAACCGCCGGCGGTGCGCCGACTGTCGCTGCGACTTGTTCCAGCCGCGCCGGTGTCAGCTCGCCGAGCTTGACTTCGAGTTTTGCCAGAAGCTCGGCAACGCCGTCTTTCTTGCCCGCTTCCAGGTCAATCTTCAGCTCCTTCTCCACATACGTTCGGAGCGCGTCGTAGCGCGTGAACTCGGCGAACTTGCCGATGTCGGTCAGAATCTCAGCCTCGGTCGCGCCCTCAAAGATCGGGTTGACAAACGAGCAGCCGAGCGCTTTGCCGACATACGCCAGGTGCGTTTCCAGAATCTGGCCGATATTCATACGGCCCGGAACGCCCAGCGGGTTCAGAACGATGTCCACAGGCGTGCCGTCGGGCAGGAACGGCATGTCTTCCTGGGGCAGAATGCGCGAGATGACGCCCTTGTTGCCGTGGCGCCCGGCCATCTTGTCGCCTTCCATGACTTTGCGCTTCTGCGCGATATACACCCGGACAAGCATATTCACGCCCGCAGACAGCTCGTCGCCGGGCAGTCTATCAAGCTCGCCTTCCCATTCATCGGAGAAGAGCGAGTCGGGGCGCTTAGAAAAATCGAAGACGCGGCCCTTGACGCCGTCGTGATCCTTCTCTTTGTACTTAAAGCGCGAGAAGACTTTGACGTCAACAATCTTGCCTTTTTCGCCGTGCGGAACACGCAGCGAAACGTCGCGGGTTTCTTCGGCCTTTTTGCCGAAAATGGCGATAATGAGGCGCTCTTCAGCGGTCAGCTCGCCCTGGCCTTTGGGCGCGACGCGGCCTACCAGAATGTCGTCAGGCCGGACTTCTGCCCCGATGCGAATAATGCCCCGGTCATCTAGGTCTTTCAAAGCATCTTCGCCGACATTGGGGATGTCGCGCGTGATCTCTTCCGGCCCCAGCTTCGTGTCGCGGGCTTCGACTTCGTACTTTTCAATATGGACCGACGTGAAGACGTCGTCCCGAACCAGCCGCTGCGAGAGCAGAATGGCGTCTTCAAAGTTGTAGCCGTTCCACGGTGTGAACGCCACCAGCACGTTCTGGCCCAGTGCCAGCTCGCCGCCGTCGGTGCAGGGACCGTCGGCCAGAAGCTGATGCTCCCGGACCCGCTGGCCGTTGTTGACCACCGGGCGCTGGGTAACGCATGTTGCCTGGTTCGAGCGCAGCATGTTCAGCAAGCGGTAGGTGTCTTCGCCGCCGTCTTCATCAGCGACTACGACAATCTCTTCCGCCGTGACCCGCTTGACGGTTCCGGCCCGCAGGGCAATAATCACTGCGCCCGAGTCAATCGCGGCCCGCTTCTCCATGCCGGTCTTGCACAAAGGCGCATCTGGGCGCAGAGTCGGCACGGCCTGACGCTGCATATTTGCGCCCATCAAGGCGCGGTTCGCGTCATCGTTTTCCAGAAACGGGATCATGGCCGTCGCCACAGAAACGATCTGCTGCGGGGACACGTCCATATACTCTACTTTGTCGGCGTTGATGACCGGATACTGGTTGTTGTTGCGGACCTGCACCTGTCGGTCCACAAACGTATTGTCATCTTTCAGCAGCGTATTTGCCGGCGCGATATAGTAGTGATGCTCGCCGTCGGCGGGCAGCCAGTCCAAATCCGTCGTCACTTTGCCGCTGATGACGCGCCGGTACGGCGTTTCAATAAAGCCGAACTGATCCACGCGGGCATGAACGGCCAGCGAGCCGATCAAGCCGATGTTTGGGCCTTCCGGCGTTTCAATCGGGCAGATGCGCCCGTAGTGCGAGTGGTGAACGTCCCGCACTTCCAGCTTTGCCGACTGCCGGGACAAGCCGCCCGGTCCGAGCGCGGACAAGCGCCGCTTGTGGGTCAGCTCCGCAAGCGGGTTGGTCTGGTCCATAAACTGCGACAACTGCGACGAGCCGAAGAACGATTTTATGCTTGCCGAGATCGGCTTGACCGACAAGATCACCTGCGGCAGGATATTCTCGGTATCAAGAGAAGTCATGCGCTCTTTGGCGACTTTTTCCATGCGTAAAAAGCCCAAACGAAGCTGCGAGTAAAGAAGCTCACCGACAGAGCGCACCCGCTTGTTTTCCAGGTGGTCAATGTCGTCCACGCTACCCGCGCCCGATGCCAGCTTGACGACGTACCGCGCAATCGCAATCACGTCTTCTTTGGTAATCGTGCGGTACGACAGCGGCAGGGACAAGCCCAGCTTTTTGTTCATCTTGTGACGGCCGACTTTAGCCAAATCGTAGCGGCGGGTGTCAAAAAAGATTGAATTCAGCAGGGAACGCGCCGACTCGGGAGTCGCCGGATCGCCGGGCCGAATTTTGCGGTAGATGTCCAGCAGGGCTGTTTCTTTCGAGTAGACTGCCGAGCCTTCCTGGTCCAGCGTCGCCACAATATAGTTGTTGAGATAGATCACGTCCAGCGTGTCGAGCGCCAGCGCTTCGATCTTGCGGGCGGTCTCCCGGTCGATTTTGTCGTAGGCTTTGACGATAATCTTGCCGGACGCATCTTTCAGATCGGCAGTTGCATAGGGAACCCGCTTGCGGGGGTTGGACTTGCGGTAGCCGCCTTCGGCGTCGAGCGCGGGCGTACCGTCATCGTTGAAATCCAGCACTTCCACTTCCACACGGGTCGGATCAAACAGGGTCGCACGGCTTGGGGACACAATCGTCTCCGGCTCGGCGAACAGTTGAATGATCTCAGCAGTCGTGTTGCAGGGCGTAGACGGCAGCTCGACTTCAAACGTGTCGTTTTCCTGGTCCACGCTTTTTTCAATGCGCCGAAGCTGAGTCGTGTCCATGACCGTGCCGGCTTCGACCAGCACTTCGCCGGTGCTTTTATCTACTACCGGCGCGGCCAGCAGCTTGCCGGCAAGCTCGCCCCAGGCAACCGACTGAACGCCGCTCGGCGAGGCCACAGGAAACAAGTTCAGCGCCCGCAGCAGTGTTGTAATCGGGAACTTGCGGGTCTGCCCGATACGAACCGTGATCGCGTCGGTCGCGTCGGTCTCGACATCTACCCAGGCGCCTTCGCTGGGGATAATCGTGGCATAATAAAGCTGACGCCCGGAAAAGTCCAGCGTGTCTTTGAAGTAGACGCCGGGCGAACGGGCAAGCTGAGAGACGACGACGCGCTCGGCCCCGTTGATGACAAACGTGCCTTTGTCGGTCATCAGCGGCAGGTCACCGAGATACACTTCGCTTTCAATGACTTCGTTAGCCCCGGACTGAAGCCGGACTTTGGCCTTGATCGGCGACTCCAGCGTCACATCGCGGGCGCGGCACTCGTTGATGTCGTATTTCGGCTCGCCGAGCGTGAAGTCTACCAGGGAGATGGAATGATTGCCGGTAAAATCGGTAATCGGAGAAAAGCTGTCGAACAGTTCATTCAGGCCTTCCTGTAAGAACCAGCGGTAAGAATCAAGTTGGAGTTCGACGAGGTTGGGGACGTCTACCACATGCGCGGTCTGCTTTGCGGTATGCTGAATTTCTTTCAAATTTTGACCTCCAGGGGGAACACACGAACGCACAGTATAACATAGTTTGCTGCGGGTTGTCAAGGGTATTTGACGGCACACAGCAAAAGAAGCGCCTGTTCCGTGGGCCATCTTCCGCAGGAACAAACGCTGTACAAGACTATAAACGCAGGATTTATATAAAGAGTTCCCGCCAAAGCTACGAGGCAATCAGCGCCCGCTCTGCCACTGGGCAAAGCACCATTCTAAGCACTCCTGCGCGTTCATCACCATGACGCTTACTTCCGGCGGCTTAATTTTCGGGTTGCCAAGAAGATGGGTCGCATCGAAAGTCACTAGCACGTCAGCAGCGCATTCAATCGCTGCCGCGAGAATGCGGGCATCGGGCCGGTATCCGGTCAGCGCTTCACACCGAACAATGGTCTCTTCACCCGGCTCCGGCGTGATCGCCATTCTGCCTTGATCAATCAGCGATGCCAATTTCGCCAGCATTGCAGCGTCGTAGCGCTGCACAAATCGCTCGGTGTCGGAAATGACTTCGCGGCTGATCCGCAAATCAACGACGGCCTGTTCTCCAAGCATGATCAGCCGGGCGAGGGGCGTGCGCTCGCGCGGCGTAATGACGGCAGAAATAAGGCCACTGCTGTCTAAGAAAACTCGCGGCTGCAACAGTTCAGGCTTGGTTCTCATAATCGCTGCTCTCTCGAATGCGCCGCATTTCCAAGACCATTTCTTCCAGAGACATTTCCGACGTTCCGAGGCCGTCGCTGATTTCCGCGAGTAAGGCCGGTATTTTGGAGGGTTGAGGCAAAATCAGCAGCGCCCCGCCGACCTCAAAAAGCATTCCCTTTTGGCCCGGCTCAATATGAAATGCTTCACGAATTTTTTTCGGAATGGTAATCTGGCCCTTTTTGACGAACTCGATAGTCTCGTAAGAAGGCGCTTCAAGCGCAGATGACGACATGATATTTCTCCGATTTCTCTTTTCCGATTTCTCTTTTCCGATTTCTACTATACCATCTTTAGGAGTTTTTCGGCTATAATTGTGCTATGGACCTGAAAGATCAACGGACGGTGGCGATTTTAGGGGCGGGAAGCTGGGGCAGCGCTCTGGCGTTCCTGCTGGGGACCAAAGGCCACCGGGTGCGGCTCTGGGACCGGGACAGCGAGCTAATCACAGCTATTGGGGAGCGCGGCTTGAACCCAAAGTACCTGCCGGACACGGCCCTGCCGGACACGGTCACGGCGACAGCGGCAATGCGGGAAGCTCTGGCCGAAGCCGACTGGGCGGTGATTGCAGTCGCTTCCGACGGCATACGCGGCGTTGCCGCCGACGCCGCGCCGTTTTTGCTGCCCGGCACGAGCATTCTGAGCGCGTCCAAAGGGCTGGAGGCGGACACGGGCTTTACGACGTCGGAAGTGCTGACGACGCTGCTGGCGGATGTTCCCTACGCGGGGTTAGTGGTGCTGTCCGGCCCTAATCTGGCCCGTGAGCTGACGCGCGGCGTCCCGACAGCTTCGGTGGTCGCAAGCTTAGATCCGCGCTTGGCCCGGTTCGCCCAATCACTGCTGATGACCGAGCGGTCATTCCGCGTTTATACGCACACCGATGTCAAAGGAGTGGAACTTGGCGGAGCGCTGAAGAACGTGCTTGCCATCGGCGCGGGACTTTCTGATGGCCTCGGCTTCGGCGACAACACAAAAGCCGCGCTAATGACGCGCGGCCTTTTAGAGATGACCGAGCTGGGCGTGGCGGCAGGCGGCGAGGCACTGACATTTCTCGGCCTCAGCGGCGTTGGGGACTTGATCGCGACCGCGTCTTCTAAGCTGTCCCGCAACTATCGTGTCGGCCTCGGCCTCGCCGCCGGCAAGTCACTTCGTGACACGTTAAACGAGCTGCACCAAGCCGCCGAAGGCATCCCCACGGCCCGCGCCGCCCAAGTCTTAAGCCGCCGCTACGATGTCCAAACTCCGGTGCTGGCCGCCATTAACGCGGTTTTGCACGAGGGTCTTTCCCCATCGGTCGCCGTCGAAGAGCTGATGACCCGCGCCGCCCGCGAAGAGTTTACGAGCTGAGAGACTGTATAAAAAGTTTGTCGGGCGACTGAAGTCGCGGCAACAAAGGCACGAAGTCCGCCTTTGCGGACTCAGAGGGAACGAGTTCTTAAGATGTTCTGATTTTTCAGAACCAAGGAGCAGTAAAAATGAGAGTACCGATTTTGGAGACGATTGCGGTCATTACCGCAGGGATGATGACCGGGAACGAATTGTGCGTCAGTGTCTTCCACAAGCAGATCCGCACAATGGACGATCGGGCGCAGTTTGAGATGGGTCAAAAATCGGCGGCGGCATTTGGGAAGTTTATGCCGTTCTGGTATGCTTCAACCCTGCTGCTGTCGGGCGCAGTCGCATACAGCCGGCGCGGAACCGGGGCGCCTGCGGCACTGGCGGATGCTTCAGCGACGTTCTGGCTTCTTTCCATCGTTTACTCGGTAACGCTGGAGGTGCCGATCAACAACCGCATTGCGGGGTGGACATGGGATGCGCGGCCTGATGATTGGAAGCAAGCGCGTCAAGTGTGGGACACGCGGCATGGTATCCGTATGTCCCTTCTTGCTGCGGCTTTGGCTTGCCTGGTGCCGGCCTGCCTCATGCGAGCGGAGCGATAACGCTGCGGCGCTTCACCAAAACCAAACCGCCTGCGCCCAGCATCAGCAGGAGGCCGAGGCTGACGGTGGTAGAAGCTTCAGGAACGGCGGCGGGAGCGGTGATGTCCAGAAACCCGGCGGTGATTGCGCGTGTGGAGTCTGCGGTGATCTCCTGGCTGGCGAACCCGGTATTTGTGAGTGCGAGAGGAATAATGCCGGGGCTGGACGCCTCGGCAGTGGCAGCAAGGCCCAATGTGCGGAAGGCGCTAAAATTGTCAAATTCGAAGTAGCCATTCCCGGCGGCAGCGCCGCCGAGGCCGCTTTTGATTGTGCCTGTTGCAGGCGGGGCATAGACGCCGCCCGGCACAGAATCAGTGGCGCCGCCCGTCGTCGTGATGCTGAAAGTGCCGAAGGACTGTGTGGCAGGATTGAAAATAAAGTACCCGGACGCGGCTGCGCCGTCGGAGAATGTCACGCCGCTGAGCGTGTAGGTGAGGTTTTGGGCCGAGGCAGGCCGGGCGGCGGCAAGGGCGCAGCAGCCCGCAAGGGTCAGTCCGAAGCTTATCGTGCGTGAGAGCTACATGGGGAAAATCCTTCGGTGCCGGGTGATGCTGCTTCTATCTTATCACTTATTTACACGTTACGCAAGACATTCTTGGCATTCGCGGACGATCAATCCGAGCAGGAAAGAAGCCATGCCCATTCTTGGGCATGGCTTTTTAAAGTGCCGGCTTCGGTTAATGCAGCAGTTCGAGTCCGCTGACTTTGGCATTGTCTTTTACCGTAGTGAACACGATTGTCACCTTGCCGGTGCTGTCGGCAGTGGCTTGGAAGGTTTCTACGATCGCTTTGTTCGCCCCGCCGGCGGCCTGGAAGATGTCGAAGTTCGACAGCACTTTGGCGCTGTTGACGGCGACGTTGAAGAGGCGCTTGTTGGCAGCGGTCCAGTAAATTTCCGCGAAGTGCAGGCGCAGCGTGTAGGCAGCGCCGGGTGTCAGGTTCGGCAGGGTGTAGGTAAAGTTGCCGTAGCGCTCGGTCTGGTAGACGGCCTGCGGCGCTGGGCTGGTAACTGCCTGCGTATTGATTGCAGCCGTTGTTTTGTAGGTGCTGCCGCCGGAAGCATCGGTGTCGGCGACGAAGCTGCCGGAAGCGCCGCCCCCGGCATTGATCTGGTAGACCGGAACCGCCTGCGGCACGGCGCTCACTTCCGCGGATTTGGGGCTGGTTCCGGCGCTGTTGACGGCGGCGACTTGATAAAAATAAGTCGTCCCATTGGTCAAGCCGGTATCCGTAAAGCTCGTAGTCGTCAGGCCGCTCTTCAGCGGCGTTTCACTGCCGCTGGAAGTGCCGCGGTAGACAGTGTAGCTCGATGCGCCGGTGCTGCCGGTCCAGGAAAGCGCAGCTTGCATGCTGCCGGCAGTGGCCGTGACGCCGGTCGGCGCGGCAGGAACGGTGGGAGCAGGAGCAGCGCCGCCACTTAAATCGGACAGCAGGCCGGCCCCATTAAAGCTGCCCCACCCGGTCGCGTCATCGTAACCGGCTACTGCCGGATAATACTTGTTGGTGCTGCCGTCGGCAACATCATGGAAGTCGTTGGCGTAAGCGCTGGAAGCTGCAAGCGTATAGATGGGCGGATTAGCGAAGCCGAGCAGGCTGGAGCCGGCGGCGGCTCGCTTTTGGTTGACCAGCGAGGTGAACGCAGCCCACAGGGGCGCGGCGCAGCTTGTGCCGCCGTAAATGGTCCAGCCACCACTGTAATAGATTGCGTAGCCGGTCTCCGGGTCGGCATCCAAAGAAACGTCCGGGACGTTACGGTGCGTGGTCGAGCCTTTAGAAGCCGACGAGCCGGCGACGCCGGACTGGTACGAGGGAATGGTCCAGACAGTGCTGATGCCGCCGCCGCCCGCGCCGATGTTGTTGTTCCAGGTCGTTTCCGACTTGTAGGAGCCGCCCGCGCCGTTTGTCGAGAGCGCCAAACCGCCGACCCCGACCATGTACGGCTGGGAAGCGGGGTCATCCACGCTCAGGCTGGAGCCGTTGTCTTTCGCGCCGCTGTCGCCGGACGCCGCGAAAATGGATTGGCCCTGCGCCGCCATCTGCTGGAACGCCGTGTTTTCGCTGCTGCGGACACTGGCAGGAGCTTCGGTTTCCGCTTCGCCCCAGGACG
>CAXSZN010000014.1:26044-77704 GCA_964241935.1 uncultured Armatimonadales bacterium | reverse complement strand
CTTGATGGTCAGGCGATTGGCACCAAGCTAACTTTTTATACAGTCTCTTAGAAAGGGCAAGTAAGCAGCCGAGGCAGGAAAGGAGGGCTAAACTGGGAAAGTTCATAATGTTCTCCTATAAAATGCCGTTTCTAGTTTAACTCGTCAGATAGCTTCGGGGCAACGAGAGCTTCCGCCAGAAGCGTCACGGGATGGGCAACGCGGATGTTCGGCAGGCCACGCTCCTTGAGGCCCGATGCAATCCACGCCAGGCAGCCGGGGTTGCCGGTGGCGATGACTGAAGCGCCGGTAGACAGGATATGATCCAGCTTGCGGGCTTGCAAGCGGCGGGCCATGTCCGGCTCGGTGAAGTTGTAGATGCCCGCCGAGCCGCAGCAGACTTCGCTTTCCGGCAGGGTCACCCAATGCGTATTGGGCAGACGCGCAAGCAAAGCGCGGGGCGCGTCCCGAATGCCCTGCCCATGCGCCAAGTGGCAGGCGTCATGGTAGGCCATTGTCACGGGCGCAGCCGAAACAGAGCACAGAGGCGCAGCCCAGCCAAGCTCGTCCAGCCATTCGCTGACATCGCGGACTTTGGCGGCGAACGCGGCGGCGCGTTCGGCATACATGGGGTCGCCCGCCAGAAGCTGCCCGTAGTCTTTCATCTGGCTGCCGCAGCCTGCGGAATTGACGACAATCGCGTCTAAACCATCAAGCGGCGTAAACGCATCAATGAGAGACCGTGCCAGCGCTCGGCTTTCATCGCCATATCCGCTGTGACCGTGCAGTGCCCCGCAGCAGCCCTGACGGCGGTTGACCAGCACTTCGCAGCCGTTCGCCGCCAGCACACGCACTGTGTCTAAGTTCACGTCGCCAAACAAGACGCGCATGGCGCAGCCGGCGAGGACGCCGACACGGGCGCGTTTGGGGCCGACTGCCGGAGTGACGGCAGGGGGCGGCGGCGAAATCTGTGCCGGCAGCGAAGCAGTCTGCGCTTCGGCGGCGCGGTCGCCGGACAAAAGGCGAACGGCGGGCGCGGGAACGGTGCCGCCAGTGACAATCTGCGCCATTCGCATTGTAACGGTCATCTTTTTGGGCTGGGCCAGAGTCCCAAGCAGCGCCGAACGTGCTCCGTCGGTTTGCCGGGGACGGACATGTTCAGCATGGATGCGCTCGCGGGCTGTTTCCAGAATGCGCCCGTAGGGGACGCCCGAGGGGCAGGCGGTCTCGCAGGCCCGGCAGCCCAGGCACAGATCCAGATGGTGCAAGGCGTCCGACGCCGACAGTGTGCCTTCATGCATCTTCCGCATCAGCACCAGACGCCCGCGCGGGCTGTCCGCCTCGCTGCCTGTCTCTAAATAAGTAGGACAGGCCGGCAGGCAGAGGCCGCAATGGACACAGGCCATCAAATCTTGTTCGTGCTGAGCGCTTGTCATAGTTTGCCTACAAACCGGCCAGGGTTCCACATTCGCGTCGGGTCAAGGGTTTCTTTGAGCCGTGCCATGAGGCCGAAATCGGGCAGCAGCGGAGACCAGACCGGAACGTCTGCGTCCCGCAGGACTTGGGGCATCTGGGTGATCACAAAGCTGCCACCACAGCGATCGGCTTTGTCTTTGAGATCGGCATAGAAGACGCGCCAGTCGGAAGTATCCGATAAAGGCGCGAAGTGGGCGGTCATCAGGCCAAGTGCAGCGTCGGAGGCCACTGCCGCCGTGAAGCCGCTGCGCCGGGCCGTCCATTCCAGCATCCGGGAAAACGCGCCGACCTGCGACGACAGAACATGGAACTCGGCGGTCATTGGGGCTGCATCCAGCGCAAAGTCGCGAAGCGCGGCACGGACGGATTGGGCAGCGGCGGCGTCTAAAGCGTCTGCACCGAGCGTTTTCGTCTGCCAGCCGACAGCTTCGGTGTCACCGTCAAAGCCGAGCACCACATACTGCGCGTCTTCTGCATCCGGCATGATTTGTGACGCGGCCGTCTGGCTGAGCAGGAACAGAAACGACGGCGCAAGATCAGAAGCCAGCAGATGGTCCAGCACGTCCTCGCAGTTGCGGCTGCTGTCCAGGGGCAGGGCCACAGTCGCGGAGGCTTCCGGCAGCGGCGCGACTTTCAGTGACGCTTGCGTAATCAGTCCAAGCGTTCCTAAAGAGCCGCAGTACAGCTTCGGCAGGTCGTAGCCTGCCACGTTCTTGACCACTTTGCCGCCGCCTTTGACAATCGCCCCGGCGCTGTTCACGACCGAAACACCCAGCAGCAGATCGCGCACACTTCCGCCGGACAGGCGCGTCAGGCTGCCCGCGCGGGTCGCGATCATCCCGCCCAATGTCTGCTGCTCCGGCTTTGCAATTTCCAGTGGCAGGCATTGGTCCTGCGCCGCAAGAACCGCCTGAAGCTGTGCGATCGTCACGCCGGCCTGTGCCGTGATTGTCAGGTCGGCCGGCTCATACTCCGTGATCCGGTCCAGCCTCGCCGTAGACAGCGCAGCATCGTAGCGCTCCGGCGTGTAGCCAAGCGTCTGCCGGCAGCCGCCGCCCCACGGCACAACCGCTCTTCCGGCAGCGTCACGCACAATCTGCTGCGCTTCCTCCACTGAGGCGGGCAGGAAGACGGCGTCCGGCTCTATGCCAGACAGTGCATAGCGGGAAGAAGAGTAATTCGAAGAAGGATGATTCGAAGAAGAGTAGGACGGCTCCGTCATGCCGTTAGTATATCACGCAGGAGTGCCTGCGGTCAACTCTGAGAAGCAGCCAGCTTCAAGAAAGGGATGAGGGCAGAGAAGCGACAAGACCCGGCAGCACAGGCAGAAGCGCTTTCGTGGCCGCTGCCAGCGGCTCCGGCACGGCCAGCCCTTGCAGCGATCCGGGAATGTTGATCAGAAACGTGCCGCCGCGAATTCCGGCGACCCCGCGCGACACGCCGTCCAGCGGGTAACCGGCATCAGCCACCGCGCGGCGCAGCATCTCGGCGACCGCGTGCGCGTCCTGCTTGATGAGACTTGATGTCGCTTCCGGCACGATGTCTGCGGCAGAGTAGCCGGTTCCGCCGACCGTGAGAATGACGTGGCAGCGCGATAACACATGAGGCGCGTCGCACCAGTCGCGCAGGGTACGCTCGATGTCCTTGCGCGTGATCCGTATCACCAGCGGACGATGCACGACATAGACCAGCTCGTTGCCCCGCATCAGCGCGGCTTCCACCGCCGCGCACCCGGCTTCCTCCCAGGACCGCAGGCCGACTTCCCCAAAGGTGCCGTCGCGCCTCGAAAAACCTAGAATTCCGACTCGTATCACTCTGCAGCACCAATCTTCGGTGCCGGCCCGTCATTGGACCAGCCCTTTGGTCACTTTCATAAAAATGTCTTCCAGATCCATTGCCTGCTCCGTGAAGCCCATAACCCGGTGGCCGTGCGAAATCAGCAGCGTGTTCAGCCCGGCCTGGTCTTCCGGGCTGCCCGCGAAGTCTACAGCTAGACGGGAGTTGACGGCCCGGACAGCACGGACGCCCGGCGCATCGGACAGAAGCGCGGCAGCCTCTTCCAGCTTGTCCAGAAGGCGGATTTCTAAAGTACGCCCGCCGGTCACCTGGTCCATGATGTCCTGCACGTCGCCCGAGACCAGCATTTCGCCGCGCTCGATAATGCCGACTTTGTTGCAGAAGTCCGCCAGCTCGGGCAGGATGTGCGACGAAATAATAATCGTCTTGCCCATCGCCTTCAGCTCTTTGAACAGTTCTTTGATTTCAATCCGCGCCCGTGGGTCCAGTCCGGAAGCCGGCTCGTCTAAAAGCAGCACTTTCGGGTCATGGATGAGCGTCTTCGCCAGACACAGCCGCTGTTTCATGCCGGTAGATAATTCTTCCACATAACTGTCTTTTTTTCCTCCTAAATCTGTAAGGCTTAATACATCGTCTATGATGCGCGGTCTTTGACTCTTCGGCAGCCGGTACGCGCCTGCAAAGAAATCTAAATACTCCCAGACCCGCATGTCGTCGTAGATCCCGAAAAATGCCGGCATGTAGCCGATGCGCCCGCGCACCGCCTCGGGATGCTCGACCACATCAATGCCGTCAATCCTAGCCCTGCCGGATGTCGGCTTGAGCAGCGTCGCCAGCATCTTGATAGTGGTTGTCTTGCCCGCGCCGTTCGGCCCGATAAAGCCGAAGATGTCCCCGGCTTCCAGCTCTAGGCTGAGGTCTTTCACCGCCGTCAGCCCTTTGTATTCTTTGGATAGATGTTCAATTTGGATCATAATCGTCTGTTAAAGCTAACTGCGCTCCCGCACCGAGCGATGGTAGCGCCGCACCATGAACGTCAGCACCGCAGCTGTGGCGGCGAGGGTCAGCAGGAAGTACCACAAAACGGAAGTCGGGTCGTTGCTGCCATCCGAGCCAAACGTGTTCGGCGATAACTGCATCATCAGCATGTTGACCGCAGAGAAGGGGTTGGCCCACATCACGATCGACTCCGGAGCGTCGCTGCCGCCGTGGTTGGCCAGTAAAACCCAGACTTGGTTGATAATCACCGTGCCGATGCAAAGAAACGCAGAGATCGTCAGCGCGGACGCCGTTGCAGTCATCGTGCGCTTCGCTTGAAACGAGCAAAGCAGGCCCAGCACGCTGTAAGAAGCGGTTGTCAGCAGCAGAAACAACAGCACCACCGGCAATTCAAAAAAACCAAGCTGAGCGCGGGCTGCGTCCACGGCCATATACGGCAGCAAGATCACCAGCAGCAGCCAGGGGATCATCTGCCGGCCCAGCCACTTGCCGCCCAGCACTTCCCAGGCCGACAACTGCGTTGTGGCGAGTATCTCCCACGTCTGCTGCTCACGCTCCTGCGTAATCGCCGTGGACGAAAGCGCCGGAGCCAGCAGAACAATGAGAACCAACGCGCCGTAGACCAGCAGCGGCCAGAAATCACGGGCATCTTGCAGCGTCCCGCGCCAGACCCCGATCATGCCACGGACGTAATAATACGCGGCGATGACGCCGATTAGCCGGGCAATCCAAAGGTTCGCTTGAACGCCTTTGCGCTTCAGCCGCAGCCGTCCGCGCACTTCGCGCTCCAGAACCGGGTTGTCGGTGAAGATGCCCATAAATAAGTTACTGGACGATTTGAACCCAATTCGGGTGATTGACGACAAGTTGCACACCGCGGCCAGAGCGGGTCAGGGTTCCTGTCAAGATTACTTCCCGCCCTATTAGGGATTGTGCAGGATTATGCCAACCAGAGAACGGCAATGCTGCATGGATCCCCGATGGCGTCGTGTTTGGTGCAAAGCCAAGTGCCGTGCTGCCGCCCATTTGAGAGAAGACAAAAACAGTGCCGCGCAGACGCACCACGCGGCCAACCAGCGCTGCCGCCTGCGCGGCGCTGAGGGTGCGTATGTCCAAAGACTGCTGGTAAGAAAGCGTTGTCCGCCTTACGACGCCGAAGCTGGCTGGACTCACGCCTGACGCCGACGCAGCTCCCGGCGCGGCGGGCTGCGGAGCGCCTGAAACGGGCAGATGGACGATGACGAGGCTGACGTCGTTTTCGGTCACGGGATTGCCGTCTATGCGCGGCGCCGGGCCGGCAAGCTTCGGGTCGCTGCTCCAACCCGCCAGCAGGGCCTCGCCCAGCGTGGGTGCATAAACCGGGGTTGAGGAGCCGCCGTTGTAATTTTGGCTGCTCGTGCTGAGGGAGCGGAAGTAGTCGCCAAGCGCGTCCTGCATGCGTTCGCGGATGCTTGTCTGAGCAACCGCCGTCGGAACGCTGCCGGGGAACATGGGTTGCAGAACAGCGGTAACACTCGCAGGAATAGTTATGGTTGCGCCGGAGGCAAGTGTCCCGAGGAAGTGCCAGCGCCCGGCGTACAGCACCGCGCAGTTTGTCAGCGTGTAGGGAGTGTGGTTGACAAGCGTGCCTTTGACGGCTCCGATATTGTCGGACAAAGTGCCGTCAATCGCGCCGCCCAAATCTGTCATGGACTGGACATCAAAGGCCCGCATGGCCCACATGTTGACCGGCGTGCTTGGCAGCGAAACACCTGCGGGTGTTTCCACAAACTGGACCGGCCCCGAGCCTTGCGATTCGTCACCGCTCCCGCTGCCGTAGCTCAAGCCGGGATTAGGCACGGCGGCCACAAGATTGTCCCCCGCAAGAGTGATGTCGTAGGTTGTCCGGTGGGGCGAAAAGAGGCCGACTTCGGAATAAACCCCGGCCTGCGTTTGACCGGCGCTGGTTTCAATCAAAGCAGCCCGGTTGACGAAGACGCTGCCGCCTTTCGCGGCATATCCCACTCCAAACGTCCCGGCGGCGAACACAAAGACCAGTGCCGGAATAGTGACCCAAGCCAGTTCTTTGCGGTCGTACTTCTTCAGAACAAAATAATTGACGGGGACCAGAACAATCAAATACACCAGGAGGAAGACCGCGATCACCGAGGTTCCCGGCGCGTCCAGCGACGGCCCGCGCATGACCGCTTCCGACAAAAGCGGCGGCGAACTGCCGTAATACGCCGCGCCGAAGTTTTCTTCGCGGGCAGCCGTGACACCCAGCACGGAGGACGCCGCCGAGGATTGGCTGAACAGAAGAGTCTTCCAGACCGGCGGCAGGGTCTGGGCGGCTGTATGAAACGCCGGGCCGGTCGGGTCAAATGCCGTCACAGTCACTGTGCCGGCCCCGTAAGGCCCGGAAACAATCTGCGCCCCGCCGCCCGGCGCGGCCTGCAAGACATGGACGCCCGGCAGCGGCTTGGCGGCAAGCGTCAGCGCCCCGGAAGTGTTCGCCGCGCTGATTGTCACGGGCAGCAGGCCGGAAAAGAATGCCGACCCAAAGCGCGTCGTGTCAGGCCCGCCGCAGACAATAAGCTGTCCGCCGCCCGCGACCCAGCCTCGGAGCGCATCGCTCTGCGCTTCCGTCATGGACTCAATCGGCGCATCGCTCCGCAGCAGAAACGCGCTGACGCCGTCGTATCCCGCCGCGCGGTCCGGCAGGTCTGCCGCTGTCGCCGCTTCCGCCATTTGCAGCGTCGCCGGCACTCCGGTCTGCATCCCCGCCCTACTCCGTGCCTGGGAACTAGGAAAAGAAGGGCGACCGCCGAGAAAGGTGAACGCGCCGGGGTCGCCGCCGAAGCCGACCAGCAGCGAGTCGTTTGGCGCAAGCGGATTGCCGGTGAAGGCCTGGCTCGTGTTCTGGTTCTGGTTGCTGATGGAGGCCAGGACGCGCCCGTCGCCGCGCTCGCGGCCTTCCACAAGCTGTACAGTCACGTCTGCCTGCCCCGGATCAACACCACGCAGGTACAGCGAATAGAAATGCAGACCGGCGCTGCCGCCGGGGACAGAGACGGGGCAGGCAAAAACAGCCGTGGACGTGTCCTGCCGTCCGCCGCGACCGTAAGGAGAACGCGCGGTCTGGCTTGTCGCGATGACTTGGATTTGGCCGGAAAGCGGATCGGAGCCGGGGTTTGAGACGCCAATCGTGGCGAGGCACCAGCCGCCGGGCCGGTAGCGTCCGGCAACCCCAAACTTTGCGGTCAGGGATGGGCCGTCGGCGCGGGCCGCAGGCACAAACAAACCGGCCAGCAGCGCGGCACTGACAAGAAGTAGGCAGAAACGCGCGGCGGGCCGGAGCATGGGTGGAACCTCAATTGTCAGAAAGACGACAAGTGACTGAAGTCACTTGCTGGAAGGCGCTCGGAAGCGCCGCGCGTCCAGGGGACGCAAATGCCAATTCTTGCGGTCCTGTTCTTCTGTCCCCTGGACAGGTGGCGTTTCCCAACGCCTTCCAGCGAGTGACTTCAGTCACTCGCCCGGTCATTTTTCAGCAGCCTCTAAATCGTCGTCGGAAATATCAAAATTCGCGTAGACTTTCTGGACATCATCGTTGTCTTCCAGCAAATCTATAAGGCGCAGCACCTGGCCCGCTTCTTTGCCGGCCAAATCTACCGTCGTCTGCGGCAGCATGGTCAGCTCGGCGGACGCCATCGTAATCTTCGCGGCTTCCAGCGCCTTCTGCACGTTTTGGAAATCTTCCAGCGCTGTCGTGACTTCAAACCCGCCGTCGTCGGTTGGCTGAATATCTTCCGCGCCGCCTTCAATCGCCGCTTCCGTCACGGCTTCTTCGCTGGAAACGCCGGGGTCAATGATGATCACCCCTTTTTGCTCAAACAAATACGAGACGCTGCCCGACTCCGCCAGCCGCCCGCCGGTCTTGGTGAACACCGAGCGGACATCCGAGACGGTCCTCTGCTTGTTGTCGGTCAGGCAGGAGACCAGCACGGCAACCCCGCCGGGGCCGTAGCCTTCATAGGTCAGGTCTTCGTAGTTTGCCCCATCCCCGCCGCCGACCCCGCGAGCGATGGCCCGCTTGATGTTGTCCTGCGGCATGGAGATCGCTTTGGCTCGCGTGATCGCCGCCCGAAGCGTAATATTGGAATCCGGGCTGCCGCCGCCGGCTTTGGCGGCGACAATGATTTCGCGGGCGAGCTTTGTGAACAGCTTGCCGCGCTGGGCATCGGTCTTGCCCTTCTGGTGCTTAATGGAGTGCCATTTGCTATGTCCTGACATCGCTTCTCATCCTCTGCTGTTCGTAGTGTAACGGATTGCGCCCGCATAACGGTTCGCTTCTTTGGGTGATTATACAGAAAAAATGAGGCTGGCGTCAAGAAGACGAACTGCCGCTTTTTGACGTCAGTAGCCTTCTTCGTCTAAAAACGCGGTCATCAGGTCTAGGAACAACTGGCGCAGGGTGACGTTGCCGTGGTCCAGGCAGTAGCGCTTGGCTCGGTGGAACAGCGCAGGCGACATGTCCACCGTGGCTTTGGCTCCGTTTGGGTGCAGTGTTTTGTGAGCGAGCATGGCCTGAACACGGGCCATCAGCGCCGCGCTGCGCTCCGCCTCCGGGTCAGGGGCAGCCGGGACAGGCTCCAAGACGCCAGCCTCAGACGAAACGCCAGCCTCAGAAATAAACTGGGACAGCACTAGGTCGTCCTCGCGCGGGAGAGGCTGAGGCGCAGCCATGACTTCAGGAACAGAGATGACTTCAGGCGCAGGAACGACTTCTGCAGTTACTTCAGGCGGGGCCGGCTCAGGGTCAGCGGCAGCGGACTTTTTTTGTTCGCGCAGGTTGGCAAGCCGCAGCTCGGCAAGCGTGGTCATCGGGATAATCTCCTCTATTTGCCGGCATTCTTCAATGTCACCGGCCACTTCTTTTCGCGGCTCATCTCCGACAATGTGCGCTGGACCAGTGCCGTCGTCATCAAACGCTGATCGCGAACGTAACCATTGACAAAAAGCGCATCACACAAAACGCAGACATCGCGGGGAACGCCTTTCGTGATGGCATGGACATCGGCCAGCGCCTGCTCTTCAAAGTAGGTGTCCACCGCGCCGCCGCCGGCGGTTTTGATGCGGAACGCGATCATGTCGGTCATCTCTTCGAGTGAAAGCGGATCCAGACGCCCGACAACAGCGATACGCGACCGGAACGCATCATGGCGCTCCAGCTTCTTCGGCAGATTGTCCTGCGCCAGCATGACCACGGTAATCAGCTTAGTTTGGGCGGTCTGGAAGTTAGTCAGGTCGGAAATCGCGTCAATGACGCGGGACACTAAGTTCTGGCCTTCGTCGAGCAGCAGGACAGGATGCCGTCCCGCCATATATTCGTCGAGCAGAAACTGCTCTAACGCCTGCCGGTTCTGAGCCTCGGTCCGCAGCGCCGTGATGCCGTAGGCTTCTAAAATAAGCCGCAAAAACTGGCCTGGTGTCCGCACCGGCGCACCCGGCAGAAAGGCGACTGTTTTCGTGTCGTCGTCTTCCCAGGTCATTTGTAGCGAGTTGGCGATAGTGGTTTTGCCCGCCCCGACCGGCCCGGTCAGCACGGCAAGCCCGCGCTTCTGGTCCACAGCGTAGCGCATTTTTGCAATGGAAACTTTGTGCTCAACGCTGGGAAACGCATAGCGGGGATCGGGCTGGACTGAGAACGGGGTCTCGCGCAGGCCGTAAAACTCTTCATACATGGGTGGATGTTCACTTTGCGGGCCGAAATGGGCAGTGACTTATTATAGAGGAATTCGGGCCTAAAATCAAGCGTACATCCGTTTTGTTTTAGACCCGCCCTGAAGGGCAGGTCTGGCGGCGCAGACACCGGCCGCACCGTGTGCGGAAGATTGTGATCATTTTTGTCTTTCTTCTGCCGGTCGCAGACCGTCTGGCCGTAGGCCGTCAGACCTGCCCTTCAGGGCGGGATGTCAGGACACCTCGGTAAACGCCCGTCAGCGTGTCCAGCATGGCTTGGAGGCTGTAACGCGCCTGCACCAGCGCCTGCGCCCTGTTTGCGAGATTTTGGCGCAGGCGGCTATCGCCTTGCAGGCGGCTGAAAGCGGCGGCCAGCGCTTCCGGGTCATTCGGCGGGACCAGCAGGGCTGTCTCGCCATTCGTCAGCATCTCGGCGAGGCCGCCGACACGCGATGCAGCCACCGGCACGCCTGCCGCCATCGCTTCCAGCGCGGCGATCCCCTGCCCCTCGCGTCGCGACGGCACGGCAAACACGTCAGCGGCCGCCAGCAAAGGCCGGACATCGTCCACCCGCCCGAGCAGCTTGACATTCGGCGGCAGACGGCGTGAGAGCGCTGCCAGCAGCGGGCCGTCACCGGCAATCACTATTGTCATTTGTTTGCGCTGCCGGGCGGCTTGCAGCAGCACGTCGAGTCCCTTTTCAGCAGAAAACCGTGCGGCTGCCGCGACGACAAACGCCGACTCCGACAGGGAAAATGCAGCGCGAGCGTTCGCGCGGGAGCCTGCATCAATGCGAAAATCGTCTGCGCTTATGCCGTTGGGAACAACAACAATTTTAGAGCGCGGCGCTCCGCAGGCGGCAAGGCTGTCCGCGACGGCTTGGGAGATCGCGACAATCTGCGTACAGCGGCGGCTGACAAACGAAAGGCCGAGGCGAGCGGCGGCAGTCGGCTCAACAAGGTTATGCGCGGTGAACAGGAGCGGGAACGGACGGCGGCGATGGGCCAGCGCGGCCACCCAAGCCGCGCGAACCCCGTGCGCGTGGACGACATCCGAGAACTGCGGCTGGACCTCAGCCAGCCGCCGGGCCAAGCGCAGGTCAGCGAAAAGTGACACGCGGGCGGCGATCTCCAGCGGAACAGACGCATGGAGATTGCGGGCGTCCGCCAAATCAGGCAGAAACGCAGCCGGCGCAGCCACCGAGTTCTCGACTTGTATCGGGTCCAGGCCATTCAGCAGGTTCAGCACATGCTGCCGGATGCCGCCCGCCGCAGGGCGGACGACATGCAGGACGCGCACAAAGTTCGTAGGAGAAGGCGCGGTCACGGCAGGGACGCGACCCGGACCGGATGGTGGCGGCGATGCCGGCGATGATGTCCACCGCCGCTATCGGTGTCGTCGGCCACAAGATCGGTGCCCGGCGGCGCGACCCCAAAGACACTCTGGATCATCGGACGCGCTTGCGGCCAGTTTGTCTCGACATCGTTTCCGACCGGCCGGCTCGGCAGCGTGTCCATACTGACCTGCTGGCGGGGCGCGTCGTGGGCGAACCGGGCCAGCGCGACTTCCTGGGCCGGGGTCAAGTCACTATCCACATGCTTGTCAATCGCTTCAAGCATCGGGCCGATTTGGGCCAGCGCCTGCGGGGAGCGCAGCTTGGTCTTGAGCGCGGCGATTAATGTCTGCTGACGCCGGGTGCGAACCAAATCACTGTCGGAATGCCGAAACCGGACAAAGCCCATCGCCTGCTGCCCGTTGAGGTGCTGATAGCCCGGCTTCAGATGGATATGCAGATGGCCCCAGTTGTCGTCATAGTCCATCTTCTTATCCACCACTAAATCCACGCCGCCGAGAATATCAATCGCCTGCTCGAAGCCCTCGAAGTCAAGCGCGAGGTACTTGTCGGACGGGATGCCGAACGTGTCCCGCACGACTTTCTCCGACAGCGCCGGCCCGCCGAACTGGTGCGCGGCATTGATTTTGGTCGTGCCGTGGCCGGGAACGTAAGCGCGGGTGTCACGCGGAATAGACAGCAGGGAGACAGAGTTCTTGGCGAAGTCTACATGCGCGACCATCAGCATATCCGAGCGGGCACGGCTTTTCAGCACCTGGTCGGTGCGGTCGTCATAGTCCCGGTCCCGCCCAATGATCATTAAATTCAGCGCGGTTTGATTGGGGAACACGTCCGTCACAGTCTGACGCTGAAGCAGAGAAGGTAAAAAACGCTTGATCGTGCCGGAAGTGCGGTACAGATAGCCGCCGTAGACGGAAGCGGACGCAAGAGAAATTAGGGCGAGGCCACCAAAGAAGCGGCCGATTTTTCGTGCGGGTGATTTGCGGGAAGCGGGGCGGCTCGCAGGCCGCCGGGGCGGGGAGGACCGGCGCGGGGTCTGGGTCATGTTCGTGCGTGATCTCCGATGTTTTTATAGTTCCGATATTTTTGTAATCAAGACAGCAAATTTGCCGGCTGCCTGATTATATCGTACATCGGCGCAGTTGTCAAATAGAGACTTGCCGGAGTTTTGCGTAGGGGCAGACCCCCGTGTCTGCCCTCTTTACCCCCGTGTCTGCCCTCTTTACCCCGTGTCTGCCCTCTTTACCCCGTGTCTGCCCCTACATATTCCGCGTTAGGCTTCTTCAGCGATGTTGCTTAAGTTTCGCATCAAGGTCAGCGCATCGGCATAAGGCCGCTGCCAGGTGTTGCGGCCAAAGATCAGACCCGTCGCGCCCGCGGCGAACGACTGACGCGCTTTTTCCAAAAGCTGGTCATCGGGTTCTTTCTCGCCGCCCGAGATTAAAACCAGTGTCTTGCCCGCGCTCTTGATGACTTTGGCGATGCCTTCTTCGGGCGAAAAGGCCTGCGTGTCATACGGCTTGGGCGATGCCGGGGTCGGGCTGTGGGTCGGGAAGTTGATTTTCACCACGTCAGCGCCCATCTCGGTCGCGACACGCGCGGCGTAATCAATCGCCCAGACGCTTTCCTTGCCGCCTTTGGCTTCCACCGCTTCGCCGCGCGGATAAGCCCAGATAATCGTCGGCATCCCGAAACGCTCGGCATCGCGCCGGACTGTTTCCCACTGGGCGAAGTCCCGGTCCTGGGCCGGCGAGCCGACATACAGCGTGTAGCCGACGGCGTCTGCGCCGAGCGCAACGGCGTCTTCCACCGACGCATTGCACGACGAAAACGACTCGGCGTCGGAGGGAACTTCAGTTTTGCCGTTCAGCTTGACAATCAGCGGCAGCCGCCCGGCATAGGGCGTCCCGTACTTCTGCGCCAGGCCGTACTGGAGGGCGATGCCGGAATAGTTGCCTTCAATCGCCAGCTTGAACTGAAAATTGGGGTCTGCCGAATCGGGGTTTGCGAAAAAGTCGCGCGGGCCATGCTCCAAGCCCTGGTCAATCGGCAGCAGGAGCAGCGTGCCGTTGCCAGGGCCATGCTCGTGCATCAAGCGGTGCAGGCGGACCCGCTTGCCGACCGATAAATTATCCATGTCATCTAAAGTTAATCGCTGTGCCATGTGGGTATCCTTCGCCGGTGCAGGCGTCCTGCAAACTCTCTTACGGCCCCTATTTTCCAACAAGCGGGCGCAGATTAAACTCCAAAGGGCAGGAAAGCGCGGGAGGAAACTCCTATGCTGTGGGGCGAAGCGCCTGATGTCCGCCTGCGCGGACAGGGAGAAGAATTGCCGACCTCTTCTGTCTTGTACCCGCGAAGGCGGTTACTGGGCGTCCGCGTCCCACAGCGTAGAACTTCAGTTCCACGTCCCTGTTGCTGTCTTACCCATGCGGCCAGAGCTGCCCCAGACGAATGCCGAGCCAGACCGCGCCGTAACCGGCGGCGACGCTGCCGATGAGGTTTCCCAAAGCAGGCCAGGAGAAGCCAAGCAGCGCCGACTCATACTCAAACGTCGAGAAAGTCGTGTACGCGCCGACAAACCCGATAGTCACGCCCAAGCGCCAGTTCGGGTTCGTCAGCACCTGACCGGCAATCAGCGTCGCCATCAGGCCCAGAATAAACGAGCCGGAGACATTGATGACAAACGTGCCCCAGGGAAAAGAATGCCCATGGCGGCTGGAAATGCCGGTGTTCACGAGAAACCGCGCAATCGCGCCGAAAAAGCCGCCGGTTCCGACTACCAAGCATTGCCGCAGCAGAGGATCCATAGTGGCGCGATTGTAGCACGGGCGGCGCAAGGAGTCAAGACAAGACCTCAACCGGCGGAAAGCTGCCGGCTGAGGTCTCGTTGTCTGCTGCAATGCGTTCTTTACGGCTGTGGCCTAAGTCGGGCTGAACGTCAGCGCATAGTTGCCAAGATTTGCGGTTCCCGCCGCGTTCTTGCCGCTTGTCCCCTGGAACTGCGGCGTATTCTGCGTGTCGGCAGTATAGCCGGGAGAGATCGCCGCGCCGCGAAACCACTTGACGTGGCCGTCTGCTGCCAGGAAGTTCGAGCCGTCCGTGTGAATGCCGGTCAGGCCCGTGAAATCTGTTGCTTGACTCGTGGGTGTCGTGCCGCCGAGAACCCCGGTTGCATACTTCATGCCGTTGGGCGTACCCTGGTTTGTTGCCACGAAGTCGGCAGGAGTTGCAGCGGTATCGGTAGAAGCGGCGTCGAGACCGTCAACTGCCGGAGATAGGTTCGTTGCGGTGTTGCCGACGGTGGAATAGCCTTCGTCGGTGCTGGTGCTGAAGAACGAAGTAACGTTCTGATCTTCGGTCAGCAGAACCGTGCTGGCCGGAGCCTGTTCGGCCGAGAGCGCTCCGCCGGTGCTGCCGCCGCGCAGGTTCTTGTTGAACGCATATGAAACCGGCTGAGCTGTATAGCCATTGGTGGTCGTGCCGGTGCTCGTGCTGTCATCCGGACATTTATAGACGCCGGTACTCTTCACATAAGTATAGAGTTGACCTGCCCAACCCGCGCCGGTAGGAGTATTCGTCGTGGTGTCGTCGAAGCCGGGAATGTAGCGTCCGCTCGGCATCTGCTCGTCGGTATCCTGCGAATATTGGATAAACGCCAGTCCTAGCTGTTTCATGTTGGACTGGCAGGAAGCGCGTCGAGCGTTCTCGCGGACTTTCTGGAACACGGGAAAAAGTATCGCGGCAAGAATCGCGATAATGGCGATGACGACGAGCAGTTCAATCAAAGTAAAGGCTTGCGTAGAGCCGCGGCGGGTCTGAGTGGGTTTCATAAAGTCTCCTGTTTGCCGAAGTCGTGATGTTGCTGGCTAACGTTGCGAGTATACCATATAAATATGAAAACAGCATGAAGCTCAGAAAATCTATCGTGTCATGCATGGGCGTGGGCAAGCTGGCTGATGGTGACAAATTGATAGCCCTGCTGACGCGCGGCGGCGATGATGCCCGGCAGCGCTTCCAATGTCTCGGGAATGCCGTCGTGGAGCAGGATAATTGACCCGTTTTCCAGATGCGACACCGTGCGCTTCAAGATGACGCCCGAAGAGGGCCGGGTGAAATCGCCGGCATCGTTTGTCCAAAGCGTCGTGATGTAGCCATGCCGCGCCGCTTCCCGCAGCACTTCGCCGTTGTACTCGCCGCCGGGCGGGCGGAAAAAGCGCACCCGCGCTCCAGTCGCTTTTGCTATGGCGGCATCGCACCGGCCCACTTCATACGCCACAAGCTCCGGCGGGATGAGTGTCAGATTAACATGGTCGTAGGTATGATCCCCCACTTCGTTGCCTTCGGCGACTTCCAGCCGGACCAAGCCGGGATTCTTTTCGACTTGCTCTCCGACCACAAAAAACGTTGCGGGTGTGTGCATCCGCCGCAGGATGTCCAAAAGCTGAAGCGTGTAAACCGGGTGCGGGCCATCGTCAAAAGTCAGCGCGATCTGCGGGCGGCGCGTGTCGCCGCGCAGCATCTTGTTGAAGCGGCAGCTTAAGTCCCGTGCGTACTGGTTTTTTGCCAGCAGCATCTCGTAAGGCCGCGCATTCTGCGGAAAACTTGGCGCATTGTAGAACGACGCCGGCAGCAGCGCCGGCGCGGGCTTCTTCGGCGCGGCGGCAAAAAGCGCGGGGGCGGATGCCAAGCTGAAGGCGGTCATAAAAATCAGCAGCTTCGCGTTCAAGATGCCTCCTGGCTCTGGTCGAGCGCCAGCGGGTCGCGCAGGTCGCGCAGGACAAGGCCTGAAAGCAGCTTCGGAAAAAAGAACGTAGACTTCTGCGGCATGACATCCCCGGCGAGCGACACGGCTTCCACTTCCGCCACTGATGGCCTGCCCAGCACGAATGCGGCCTGCGCCTCGCCGCTTGCCACGGCCTGGGCCGCTTCGGCGATCTCGCGCGTGTACGACACAAAGCTGCCGCCGGCCACTTTTGCGGCGTCTATGCTTAAGCATTTGTCTAAAATCAAGGAGCCTAAAAGCGACACCGGCAAACGCTCCGCCGCGCTGAGGCCGGACGTGTCGGTGTTCAGCACGGCAAGCTGCACGGAACCAGGCAGAATGACGCCGAACGCGACTTTGCCCGAAGCCGCCTGGCCGGCGATCTCGGCTTCCAGGGTTTCCAAACGTCCTTCGGACAGGGTAAACCGGGTCAAAGCCGCCGGCAATCCCGCGATCCTTTCTTCCGGGACGTTGCGAACGAGCCGGTGCGTCGGCAGAACAAGCAAGCCCTCGTCTTCAAACGCCGTCAGCGTAATTAAAATATAATCGGCAGGGTGCGGCACTCCGGCGGCCTTTTGGGCCTGTTCACGCTGATAGGCCAGCGCGGTCTCGTAGCGGTGATGGCCGTCGGCGATGAACACGGCTTTGTCCGCCATCAGCTCTTTTAACACGGCCTGCGCGTCCCGATCGGCGATCCCCTCCACTTCCTGGGTCGCGCCGAGCAGGCCATCCACGCGCTCGATGACCGCCTCTCGGTCGTCGTATTCCTGAATAAAGCTGCGGACCGAGCTGTCCGGGTCGGGGAACAGGCCATAAATAGACTCAAATTGGGCTTCCGTTGCCCGCAGCAGCTTTAAGCGGTCGGCTTTCGGCCCGGTCAGCGTCTTTTCATGCGGCAGCACCCGGCCCGTGCTGTAGTCTTCCAGCTTCAGCAGACAGATCAGCCCGACACGCTCCGGCATGGGCTGGCCGATGGTGGGATCGTCAAACTGCTGACGGTAGACATACAGTGAAGGAGTGTCTTCGGCTTGGAGTATTCCCGACGCCAGCCATTCCCGAAAGAGCCGACCAGCCTGGGCATATTTATCGTCTTCGCGCCCTAAAATCAGCCGGACAACATTGGCCGGATGCTTCGCATACAGCGCGTCCTGCTCGGACGGCGAGATGACGTCATACGGCGGCGCGGCCAGTTGGTCCAACGCTGCGCCGGCAGCGGCGGGGTCGTAGCGAATGCCGCGAAACGGCAGAATATCAACCATGTACGTTTCCTGTCAATTTTTTGGTGAAGCAGTTGGGACGAGTAGTTGAAAACTACGCGCTAGGAGAAGCACTCTTCGAGTGAAAGACAAGTTCTGGAATTTGTCTCCTGTCCGCAGGACGCTTCACCTCGCGAGCAGTTTCCAGCTACTCGTCCCGTGCAAGCACAAAACAGCATACCTGATAGAAGCGCCCGATGGCAACAACCTGGATTGCAAGCAGCACACCCGGAGTCCGCGGAAGTTGGGTATACTTTGGGTGTCCGCTTTTTGCTGGGAGAGTATTCATGCCTTCGCTGACCGCCGCACCTATCGCCGCCGCTGCTCGTTCTTCTGCCGCTGACCCGTCTGTGGTCAGTGTTTTGCAAACGATTGGAGAACAGTATCCCGGTGTGCCGTTTCTCGCGCTCGGGCAGACGGTGTTTTGGGACGAGCCGGTTAAAGCCGTCTGGCGGCGGCTGCTGGATACGTTTTTGCCCGGCGCGGCTCTGATTGCCGGGGTCCACGACACGGATTATTTTGCGAAGACGTCGGCGCATGTCAGTGACGACAAGAAGTTTATCGCTCTTTCCCATGACGACGGCAAAACGCGCGACTTGTGGAGCGCGGCGGGCGAGCTGTCGGCGCTGTTCGGCAGCGAGAGCGTCCCCACCCGTTCAATGTTCCTGAAGCGGGGCGTTCCGTTTGACTGGCTTGGGAAAAGCTATCCCGGCGGCAAGACGGCGCTGTACGCCGACAAGACCGCAGCCTGGGGCTGGCGCGGCATCGTCTACACGGCGTCCGGCAGCGTGATTGCCCATGACATCCCGATTTTGGACATCAAAGACGCCTTGCTGGAACAGTGGGATTGGGGCTTCGCCGAAAGCTTGGCGTGTTTGGAAAGCGCCGATGCGCGTGCCAATGCCCGCGCTGTCGCCGAAACGGTGCGCGGCTGGGTTTTGGAGTTCCTGGAAACCTGCGATGAGTCGTGCCGCTTGTCTGATTTGTACCAAGTGCTGCTGCCTCGCTTTTATACGCTGCTGCTCGGCTCCCCGCCGGCGGGTTTCACCTCGACGGCTTCCACTTCTTTGTTTCAGTTCAACCGCGAAACGTGTTCTCTGCCTCGCTTTGGGCTGATTGAGCTGTTTCTGAAGCGCGAGACACGGCTGATCGCGCGCGACGCTTACAACAAATGTGTCGGCGGCCTCGGCATGTACCCACTGGATGAGTTCGGTCCCGGCGCGATTCCCTTTGACTTGGTCATCCCCGGCGTCGGGCGCGGCACCATTCGGGTTGCCCCTGCCGCGCTGGTCATTGAGACGGCTCCTATCGAGATATTCATCCCAACCCCGGAACGCATTGAAACGCTTCAGCAGCTCGCGGCAGTCACCGAAGAAAAGTTCGGCCCCGGTGTCGTGCTGGTCGGCAAAGCCATCACGCTGGCGAATATGATCGCAGCGGAGCATCTCGTGGTCTTTCATGAAACGGCGTCCGCGTACACCAGCGCGACGCAGGTGATGAACGCTCATTTGGCCGCGTTCGGCCTGCCGCTCTCGCTGTACCCGGTGGTCCGGCTGACGTACCCGACCTGGGATGCACTGGCATCCGTGCCGGAAACAACGGTTTTTCGCCTGCCGCCGCATCTTGCCGCGACTTTCGGGACCGAAACAATCTCCGCGCCTGAGCTTGCGTCCCGCTGGCGGGAAGTCTCGGAAAAGTGCCGGCGCGTTCTCACAGAAAGCCGCGCCCTTTCCAGTCCGCGCCGCTTGATGTCTTATTTGGAAGAGCATGACGACCGCTGCTGGTGCGATCTGCGCTCGGAGTACGACAAGCAGCTTGACACGCTGAAGCAGTTCGCCGCGCAAAGCGAGATTTTGCGTGGGCGCGTAGACGAGCATCAGGAAGAGATGCAAAACTGGCAGCGAGAGCGGCTGGAGTTGGAGCGGCGTAAAGGCGAAGACTTCCGGCGCTCGCAGCCGCTGACGGAGCGGCAGGCCGCAGCCCGCGCTCAGGCGTTCGACGAGCCGATTGAAGTGCTGCGTGAGCGGATCGCCGCCACGCGCACGCTCTTGTCTGAGTTTAAGCGTCAGCGCCGCCTTTTGGAGCGCGGCCCGGAAGCGGCTGCCGCCCGGACGCGCCTTGTGGAGATCGTGCGCGACGCGCAGATGGCCCGGCTGGAGATGGTCCGCAGCGCATTCTTGACTTTGGAAGGCCTGGAGCATACGCAGCTTCGCCCCTCGGCCTGGTGGCTGCCGCTGGTGGACCCAAGCGGCGCCTGGCTGGACGCGATGGCCGCCGGCACCCAAGCTCGGCTGGAGCCGCTGGCATAACGGAGACTTCTTGTGACACTTCTGCTGCGCTGGGTCCTGAGTGCCATCGCCCTGTACCTCACCGTTGTAGCGGCCAGCATCTTGGACGCCCGCTACCCCGCTGTTCACCTGCGCTTTTTTGTTGCGCCCGGACTTGCGGGCGCGGAGGGTCTGCTGGTGACTGTGCTGGCGCTGGGGATTGCAAACGCCGTGCTGCGGCCTATTCTGAAAGCGCTGACTTTGCCGCTGACGTGCCTGACATTCGGGCTGTTCGCGTTTGTCATCAATGCGCTGCTGTTCTGGCTGTCCGGTCAGATAATGCCGGCTAAGTTTCATGTCGCCGGCTGGCAGGGGCCGCTGTTCGGGTCACTCGTGATGGGACTTGTGGGAGGGATCTTGAATAACGTCTTGGTATCGAAACGGGAGAAAAGGCGCTGATGCAGCTTGTCATCATCACAGGAATGTCGGGAGCAGGCAAAGCCTCGGCGGCGAAAGTCTTTGAGGACATGGCCTACACGGTGGTGGATAATCTGCCGCCGATTTTGCTGCCGGAACTTGTCGCAAAATGCCTGTCCGCCGGGGAGCAGCCGCCGGGCCAGCGCTTGGCGGTGGTCATTGATGCCCGCTCCGGCTCGTTCCTGATGGGCCTTGCGCCCGCGCTGGACCTTGTGCATCAGGCGGGCGTCAAGCCGGCCGTGCTGTTTCTGGATGCGTCCGACGCCGCCTTAGTCCAGCGCTTTAAAGAGACGCGCCGCCGCCACCCGCTGTTTGAGGACCACGGCGGCATTCTCGGCAGTGTGCGGGCCGAGCGCTCGCTTTTGGAAAACATCAAAGAAGACGCGGACAAAGTGGTTGATACCAGCGACATGAGTTCGTCCGAGCTTCGCAATTTGCTGCTGACCGAGTTTTCGCCTGCCCCCGACAAGAATCAGGGTCTCATTGTCACGGTCAACTCGTTCGGCTTCAAGTACGGCTTGCCGCTGGACGCTGACCTCGTCTTTGATGTCCGCTTTCTGGTCAATCCGCATTATGTGGACGACCTGCGGCCGTATGACGGGCGCAACCAAATTATTGAAGAGTTCGTGATGCGTGACCCGGACAGCGGCCTGTTTTTGGAGAAGCTGTACGATTTGATGGACTGGAGCGTCCCGCGCTACGTCGCCGAGGGCAAAGCGTACCTCACTGTCGCCATCGGCTGCACCGGAGGGCGGCACCGCTCGGTTGTTGTTTCCGAGAAGCTCGGGGAGCATCTCAGCCGCCTGGGCTACCGCGTTTTAGTGCAGCACCGGGACGTAAACAAGTGAGGTCACTGGAAACACGAATGCGTGGAACTGAAGTTCTACGCTGTGTGGCGCAGACGCCTACTGTCCGCCTTCGCGGACAAGAAGCAGGACAATCAGGAGCAGAACAATCGCGGATAGCCTTTTCTTTCTCCACGCAGGTAGAGACTGGGTGCCTCGCCCCACCGCGTAGAACTTCAGTTCCACGCTTCATATTCCTATGCTCTTCAGCGAGGCAATCTTTCCAATGAAACTTTTCTTTTCATTGCTGAAATGGCTGTATCCGGGGATGCGGGTCAAGCGGTGGATGCTCTTGACCCTGCTCGGCCTGCTGCTGGTCGTCGCCGGCATCGCGCTTGCCGTCAATATCGGCTGGAGCGATTATCTGGAGTCTTTAGACGAGCTGATGGTCTGGGTCTTTGCTAAGACCAGCCTTGACACCAGCGACCCCAAAGTTTCTCTTTTGATGGGCCTGACACTGGTTTCAACCGGCCTGCTGCTAGTCTTTGTGTCTTATTTTCAATTCAATCGGTCGGTCCTGAGCACTGTCGCCCCGGAAGCGCGGGAAGATTTGGCGGACCGAATTTTTCAGCGCCGAAGTTTAGCCCAGGGCCACCGCATTGTCGTCATCGGCGGCGGCACGGGCTTGTCTACCATGCTGCGCGGCCTCAAAGAGCGGACATCCAACATTGTCGCGATTGTCACTGTCACCGACAACGGCGGCTCGTCAGGCCGGCTGTCCCAGCAGATGGGCGTCCTGCCACCAGGCGATCTGCGAAACTGCCTGGTCGCGCTTTCCGACTCGGAGCCGACTTTGGCGTCTTTGTTCCAGTTCCGGTTCGACGAAGACCACGAGGGCCTCGCCGGTCACTCGTTCGGCAACTTGTTTATTGCCGCCATGACCGAGATTTACAAAGGCAACTACGAGCAGGCCATCGCCGCAACTTCTAAAGTTCTTGCCATTCGCGGCAAAGTGTATCCATCTACCACGCAAAACGTCATGCTGCTCGGCGAAATGGAAGACGGCTCGATTGTGGAAGGCGAAACCCAGATCGCGCACCATGCTCTGCCCATCAAGCAGATATACCTGCGGCCCGAGAACACGCGCCCGCTGCCGGAAGCCCTGGAAGCCATTCGCCTGGCCGACGCGATCATTATGGGGCCGGGCAGCGTTTTTACCAGCATCGTGCCGAACTTTTTAGTAGATGGCATTGCCGATGCCGTGGACAAAAGCAAAGCGGTCAAGATCTATGTCTGCAACGTGATGACCCAGCCCGGCGAAACCGACAATTTTACCGCGTCCGACCACCTGCAAGCCCTCGCCCGCCATGCCCCCGGCAAGCGCCTCTTTGACTACGTGCTGCTGAACAAAGAAACGCCGACTACGGAAATACTCGAGCGTTACGAGAAATATGGACAGCGCTTTGTCACCCCTGACGTGGACAACATCCGCGCCCTCGGTTACACGCCTGTCGCCGTCAATTTGATCTCCCAAACCGACATTGTCCGCCACGACCCCGCCCGCCTGACTGAAGCCATCTACCGCATTATTTTGTAAGGAAATTTGAGAAAAGCCCCCTTCACAAAGAAGGGGGCTGAGGGATGGTTAGGAGTTGAGGGGATCGGTGCGGAAATCATTGTCAGCTTTGCTTCGCCAGATGTCCTGAACTTTTCTGTATTTAACGTGGCCGTCCGAGTAGAGCGCGTTGAAGCCCTGCCGGTGCCGGGGCGAGACAGCCGCTTGATTCGCTTTTGCGGCAAACGTCGTGCCGGTCGTCGTATCGTAAGACGTAGCGGCTCCGGTAGTCGGGTCCAGATACTGCGGGGTAAGCGAGCCGCGTCCTAGTGCCCCATCTTGGCGAGCGGCGTCCGTGCCGATCAAAAATGCCGCCGGAGCCTGCACTTTTGCCAAAATAACGCTGTCGTTGAAGCCGAAGGTCGGATTAGCCGCAAAATATGCGGCTGTGGAAACGCCCGGCCCGGTTGCGGCGCCTCGGTTTTCATTGACGTTGAGGCCATAATCGTTAGCCCAATAAATCACGACAGGTGCCGCAGAACTGGGAATTCCTGCGCTTCCGCTGCTTATTCCCGCCCAGGGAGCGCCGTCCGGGTCTTTCCAAACACTGCCATCGGTCGCGGACCCTTTCGGGACATAGCCGGCCAGACGTCCACGAATGCTGTACGGCAGCGCGGTGACATCCGAGTTTTCGGTGGCGTCAAGCGGCCCTTCGCGCTCGGTCACGGCCGGCGGGTAGGTTTCTTCGCTGTCCTGAAGGTATTGGATGAGGCCGAGGCCGATCTGCTTTTCGTTGCTGGCGCAGGTGGTCCGGCGGGCGTTCTCCCGGACCTGCTGGAACACCGGAAACAAAATTGCCGCAAGGATCGCGATAATGGCGATGACGACGAGCAGCTCGATCAGCGTGAAGCCCCTTCGGCGGACTGATGAGCGGGAAAACGAAAATAGGTCGGCGGTCATGGGTGGTCTCCTTTGGGTTATGGTAAGCACAAGAGAACGACAAAGAGGCTCCGCACTGATATTTCAGTGCGAAGCCTCTCGTGGACGAGTCAGCTTCGGTGATGATCTGTCGCGATCATAAAGTTCAGGCCAGACGGATTTTCTCAGTCTTGTCTATCTGCACGATCTTTCCGTCCTGAATGGTGATCTGGACTACTCCAAAGCGAATGCTGCTGATTGCCTGCTGAACGGCCGGCAGGGGCAGCGATTTCCCGGCGGGTGTCAAGACAGGTTTCGGTTCAGGTGTTTCCGGCGGTGCTTCGGCCATTCGCTTCTCCTCTTTGCTTGCCTGCATTATGACGTTTAATTGCTAGTTTGTCAATAGTAAAAGTATCTTAACACAGTAAATTTATTTTTTCGCTTATCTCGCTGGGGAGTCACGCCCGTGCCTGCGCTTTCTTAACAATCGCGACAATCAAGTAAACTACAATTAAAATCAGCACTAGGCCCATCAAGAAGCGCAGGAAGCTGAAGCCGCCGGGATAGTAGCTGCCGTTTTGGTAGATCGGCGGCGAGTAGTAGAACCCTGGATAAAACGGCGTGTACATATACCAGGCCGGATGCACCCACCCATAAGAATAATCCGAGAACCCGCCGTAATAATGTGCCGAGCCGTACTGCCCGCCGTAGGTCATCGGCCGCGACGACACCGGCGTCCGCGTCTGAAAGCTGGACACCCGCGACGACCCGCCAAATCCGCCGGACGCTCTCGACCCGCCAAAGCTGCCCGAACGCCCAAACGACCCGCCGTAAGACCGGCTGCCGCCCCCGAATGAACCGCCGCCGCCAAAGCTGCCGCCGCCGAAGGAGCGTCCGCCGCCAAAGCTGCCGCCTCCGCCTCCGAACGAATGCCCCCCACCCCCAAAGGAGCCGCCTCCCCGTGCGAAGCCTGGCTGAACAATCAGCAGGCCAAGCAGGACCGCCAGGATAATTTCAATTGCGTTATTGTGTTTCATGTATGGTTCTCCTGCCTATTCAGACACTTGGCACGGCGAAAAGTTGCGGCTCAGGGATGCGCGTTCGGGTCATCTACCGTCATACCTTCGGCAGAAGCCGCCCTGTTGAGTTCTTTGTCGGCGGCTATAAATACAATCGGCGGCAGTCCTGCGGCAAGACACAGTTGATTGGCCTCGGCGCTGGCAGCAAGTTGTACAGCGTCATAGCCGCGCAGCTTGTAACTCTGGGCAAGCTGAACGGCACGGCTTAACACAGTATCCGTGATTGGGACGCTCCGATAGTCGGACGGTATGTCAGCTAGGAACAACGCAAACGCGGCAGCCGCGTCCGCTTGGGTAATTGTGCCGCTCCGCACCCGGCGCGTTATAGCGGCAACCACCTCAACGCGCGTAATTGCCGCAACAACAATCCGGCTGGCGGGCACCGCTGTGAATAAGCCGCTCCCCCAAATGGAGCCTGTTTCTTGAACATAACGCTTGGCGACCGTGCTGCTGTCCATGAAGATGACTGCCATTTAATGCCGCTCCCGCAGGATGGTCTCGGAAACAGGTTCACCTTGCACCAAAATCCAAGGGCGTTCGGCTTTAGCGGGGTCGCGCGGCGGCGGAATATGCGTGATAAGGCCCGATGCCAGCAATGCCTGATCAAATGCCTTTTCTTTGTCCGCGTCTTCCCTAAGCAAAGCCTCCGCCAGCAATGCGTTCGCCATTGCATCGGCGTCCTGCTTCTCCCGCGCCGCCCGCTCCCGCAGACGCGCTTCAACCGCCGGTTCTAATAGGATTGTCATCTGTCAGCCTCCGTCTTTTTGCTTTGTCTCTCGCGTATGACCGCCGCACGTTGCTCCAGGCGCTGCGCCTCATCTTCACGGTCTAGCCCGCGCAGCATTTCCGCATATTTTTCCAGTGTACCTGCAGTCCGTGGATGGTCTGGGCCGAGTAACTCTTGACGCGCTTGCAGAACTTTCTGGCAATACCATTCTGCATCGTCATAGTGGTTAAGGCGGCAGGCATGAGAAACTAAGGCATCCAGTGTCTGCAAAACGCCTTTATGTTTTGGTGCTTTTTGCTGACGCAGCAGCGCAAGAGAACGCTCAATTAGCGGCTCCGCCTCGGTGCGCTGCCATTGGGTTCCCAAGAAGAAAATAATCTGGTTCAGGCTTTCCGCAATGGCTGGATCATTTGGACCAAGAGCTTCTTCGTGCAACCGGAACGCCTGCCAGTAGAGAGCCTCCGCCTGCTCGTATTGGAGTTTCTGAGCGCATTTTATACCCTGCATCCTCAAGGTGCGAACTTCGGCAAGACGCTTTGTTTGATCTTCCATGTTAGATACCAAAATTAGGAGGCTTCTGCGCCGTGCAGCATCTTGTGGATGGTACTCGCCAGCTTGCGGTTCATGGCAGGGGCGTTGGCGATCTGCTCGATACTCGCGTGTTTGAGCTTTTCGACGCTGCCGAAAAAGCGCAGCAGCTCGCGGCGGCGGACTTGGCCGATGCCGGGGATGGTGTCCAGCACGGACATGGTCGCGTTTTTGCCCCGCAGCGTTCGGTGGTAGGTGACCGAGTAGCGGTGGACTTCGTCGCGGACTCTTTGCAGAAGAAACAGGGCCTGGGAGTTCCGGGGCAGCACCAGCGGGTCGGACTTGCCCGGAGTATAGACCAGCTCGAACTGCTTGGCAAGGCCGATCATGTTCAGCTCTATGCCTAGCTCGGCGGCGACACTGACCGCCACCGAAAGCTGGCCTTTGCCGCCGTCAATCAGCATCAAATCCGGCAGCGTCGAGAACTTGGCGTTTCCGGACTGGGCTTCTTTCAGGCGGCGGGTCAAGACTTCGCGCATCATGGCAAAGTCGTTCGGCTCGCCGGTGTTCGTTGGCTTCTGAATCTTGAACCGGCGGTAATCGGACTTCAGCGGCTTGCCGTCCTGAAACACAACCATGCCGCCGACCGAGAAAGAGCCTTGAATGGTGGAAATGTCGAACGCTTCAATGCGCTCCGGCGGCGAGTCGAGGCCCAGCGCGTCTTGCAGCTCCAGCAGTGCGCCCAAAGTCCGGTCATGCTCGGCGGACGCCGTCGCCTGCATCTGGTCTAAGGCCAGCTTGGCGTTGGTGGAGGCCATGTCGAGAAGCTGCTTTTTTTCGCCCCGCTCCGGCACCGTCAGGGTCACTTTCGTGCCTTTTTTCTGCCGGAGCCACTGCTCGATAATCACGGTTTCTTCGACATGCGCCGGCAGCACAATCTCGCTGGGGACATACGCCGCTTCCTGGTAATACTGCTTGACAAACTCAGCGGTGGCATCCGCAATGCTTTCTTCGCCGTCCATGCCGTCCAAAAGAAAATGCTCCTGGCCGATCAGCTTGCCGTTTCGGATAAAGAACATCTGCACCGCCGACTTGCCCTGGTCATTGACCAGCGCGACAACATCTTGGTCTGTTTGATTGGTAGAAACAACTTTCTGCCGCTCAATCAGGACTTCGACTCCCTGAATCTGGTCGCGCAGGCGGGCGGCCTTTTCGAATTGCAGGTCTTCGGCGGCGGCTTCCATTTCGGCCTTCATCTGCTTGACCAGCTTGTCCTGCTTGCCGTCTAAAAAGAGCGCGACATCCTCTACCATGCGCCGGTACTCGTCTTTGTCGCCCAGCCCCGCGCACGGCGCATGAGGGCAGCGGCCCATTTGATGGTACAAACAGGGCCGCTGGACGGGCGTATTGTCCCACGATTTGCGGCAGGTGACAAGGGGAAACAAGCGGTAAATCAGACGCAGGCTGTCCCAAACAGCGCGGGAGTTGGTAAACGGCCCGAAGTATTTGGAGCCGTCGGTCTTGACTTTGCGCGTGACCAAAAGCCGGGGAAACGGCTCGTTCATTGTGAGTACTAAATAAGGGTAATGCTTGTCATCGCGCAGCCGGACATTGTAGTGGGGCCGGTGCTGCTTGATCAGATTACACTCTAAAACAAGCGCTTCCAGCTCACTGTCTACGACGACAATATCCATGTCGGCGATGCGCGAAACCAGCTTGCGCGTCTTCGCCGTGTGGTTTGCGCTTTTCTGGAAATACGAGCGGACGCGGTTGCGGAGATTTACCGCCTTGCCGACATAGATAATCTCCCCGGCGGCATCTTTGTAAAGATAACAGCCGGGCGAAGTTGGAAGCGATTTTAGCTTTTCGTCAAGTGTCGGAGAAACTGCCATAATGCCCTTATTATACCCGCAAATAGGACAGGCGTTCGGGCAGGGCAGAGCTAGGGGAGGTTTGCAACGTCGTTCAGGTCCTTCAACCGACCGCTCGCTCTTTTGTTGGCTTTTAAGTCATCCAGATTGATGATGTTGATGGTGATGCCGTCAACAGCAAGCGTCTCTCGCTCCTGCCAGCAGTTTGTAAACTTTACCCCGGAGATGCCCGTCAAAATCTCAATCCGCAGCGGCGGGTTGCCCATACGGATCACAAGGTCAGGCTGCGAGAACATCTCCGGCGCCGGAGCAGTGCTGCCGAAACCAAAAGATTCCAAGGCAGCGACAACGCGATAGGAGTTCGCCAAGCTCGTGTCTATCCAAATGTCCATGTCGCCGGTTGCGCGAGGATAGCCATAGTAGCTGACTGCATAACCGCCAACCAGCAGGGACTTAACTTAGTCTTCTTCGAGCAATCGTAAGAGATCTTTGAAGTCGTTCGGTAGAAGGATCGTAGCCATAATTGATTTGGCGCATCAGTTCCAGCGCTTCTAAACGGGCTTCGGGCGTCTGACCGTGCCAGTATTCGTTCTCGTCGGAGGGGTCATACAGGGAAGCCACGGTGAGTTTCGTCTTGTCCATTTTCGCGTCGCTGAGTAGGCTCATGCCGTGATTGTACCCGCAAGCTAGTCCAAGTGGCGCTTGACCAAAAACAAGATGTACAGGAGCAGCAAAACTAGAAGGGCGAGGAAGGCGTAATGCAGGAGGCCGAGGACGATGTTCATGGGGCGGTTCCGGCGGCGAAGCGCATCTGGACTGCGCCGAACGAAAGAACATCGCCGTGGGTGAGCGGCAGGCGCTGGCCGGGGAACAGGACGCGATCGTTGACACGGGTTTCGGCGTGGCCGCTGAGGTCTTCCAGGAAGTAAGTCGCGGCATCGGGGGCGATGACGCGGGCGTGCTTGGTGGCGACGGACGGGTCGGACAGGATGATGTCCGAGGTGACGGCGCGGCCAATTAAAGTCTCGGAGGCCAGCACAAACGCTTCGCCGTCCGGTCCGATCAGCCGGGCGCGGCGCGGCGGTGCAGACGACGGCGGCGATGCGGAAGCGGCGGCGCTTTGAGCGGCGGCAGGGAGATTGGCGGCAGGCTGGCCGGCCATTTGGAAGACCAGTGTTGTTCCGCCGATGGTGATTTCGTCGCCGTCGGCCAAAGCACGGTTGCCGTCTATCCGCGCCGGGCCGACTTTAACGCCATTGGTGCTGCCCAGATCGTAAATGGTCCACAATCCGTCGCGCTCTCGTTCCAGACGCGCATGGGCTTTAGAGACCATGCCGTCGGTGTCCAAGATCAGATCATTGCCGGCATTACGGGAGCGCCCGATCTGGATGACGGGCTTGGTCAGCGAAAAATGGCTTTTGCGGCCTTCCGGGCTGGTGACGGCCAGCGCGGCCCAGGCGACGGCAGGAACGGTGCCAGGCTCGTCGTCTTCGTAGTTCATGGAAGCGACGGTCGGCAGGTCGTCAGAGTCCCCCCCGCCCCCAATAATGGGGGAGTCCGATCCGAATTGTCTGGCTCCCCCATTATTGGGGGCCGGGGGGACTTCTTTATCCCCCTTCTCATACCGCACTTTGACGCGCAGCTTTTCAGGGCGCTCGGACGCGGGGACCTCGGCGATGGTGAAGTCCAGCGGGCCGCGCACGTTGTAGCCGTTCTGGGCCATGAACTTTTGCAGCACGGCGACAAGTTCTTCTTCATCTAAAAACGACAGCAGGTAATCGCGCTCGTCGGGGTCGCCGACGGCAAGCTCCAGCACATATTTGTTGGGGACATAAACTTTGCCGTCCAAGCCCTCCTTGCGGTTGTCTTCCATCGCGGCGGTCAGTTTTCGCAGCACGTCTTTCGGGCGCAGCTCCCCGCCGCCCTCGCTCCCAAAAAGGCCCTCGTACCATTTGCCGAACTTGGAATTGAACCGCTCGAAGATGTCCATAACAGATGCCTCTCAGGCCCGGCGGCGGCGCAGCAGGTCAATCGCGGATTGCAGCTCCGGCGTTTTCGTCAAACGCGCGGCGGCCACGAACGAGCCGATCCCGCCGAGGCCCGCGACAAGCAGCAGGAACAGCGCCCCGAGCTTCGGAGCCATCTGCGGGTCGCTGTCCAGCACCAGTGTTTGATACAGCGCTTTCAGCAGCAGTGTCACGCCGCACAGCACCGCCGTCGCCAGCAGGGTCCGGGCGATGCTGACCAAAAGACGCCGGGAGTTGAGGCCACTGAGGCGCAGGCGCAGCAGAAAGAAAAGCGCGATCATGTGGATGGTGGCGGCGATGGTGGTGGTCAGGCCAAGCTCCCAAACAGCGCGGTTCGCCAGGCGGTCCAGCCGCGCGGCTGCCGAAGCAAGCTGGGTCTGCTGGGCGTCTAGCTGCACTTGCGCGGCTGATGTTTGAGCTTGAATCTGGGCCGCAAGCTGGGTCACACTGTCCTGAACCCCATCAGGTGAGGTTACGGCACTCGACTGGGTGACAGCTTCCTGAGCAGGCGCGGCGAGGGCTAAAAGCGCGGCCATATTTGCCTGCAGGGCCGGCATCTGCGCGGACAGCGCCGCCACCTGCCTTTGTGCCTGAATGACCGGATGGACAACGTAGGCGTTCATCGCGACAAACAGCACAGACACAATCGCGCCGGAGATAACCGGGACTTTGGAGTTTTGCAGGGCGTAAAAGCCGCGCGTCAGAAGCGACTGGCAGGACCAGGCGAAGATGCCGAGGCTGAGGGAGCGCAGCGCCGCCGCCGTCACCAGCGTATCGGCATGGGTGTACTTGCCGCTTTGCAGCAGCAGGGTGATAATCGGCTCGGCCAGCAGAAACATCAGCGCCGACGCGGGAACGGTCAAAAACAGGATGTTTCGGAGAGACTGGTTCATGGTCCGGCGCATCGCCGGCAGGTTCTTTTCCGCCGCCTGGGCGGACAGCGTCGGAAAGGCCGCGAGGGCCATGGCCTGGGCAAAGACGCCGATGGGGAGCAGCATCAGGCGATAAGCGTTCATAATCGCGGTCGTGTCGCCTGTCCCGAGATAAGACGCGAACGCTTTGTTGACCATCTGGTCAATGTTCGGCAGCGAAACGCCCAGGCCAATCGGCAGCAGCATCCGCCAGACCTTCATCACGGACGGGCTGGTCAGCTCAAAGCAGGGACGCAGATGGACTCCCAGCCGCCTCACGGCCACAAACGGGATGAAGAAGTTGCCGACAAACGCCCCGGCAATCGCCCCCCAAACCAGGCCGTGGATGCCGAGCCAGTGCCGCAGCACCACGCCCCCGAAGATGATGCCCGAATTATAGATGACCGGCCCCAGCGCGGGAACAAGAAACTGCTTGCGGGAGTACAGCACCCCCATCATCAGTCCGCCCAAGAAGAAGAACATCTGAGCGGGCAGCAGGACGCGGGTGAGCGGCACGGCCATCGCGATCCGCGCGTCGTCAAAGCCGGGGTTCAGCAAAACAGTCAGGGCGCGGGCGTTGATCCACATCACGCAGATCAAGAGTCCGATGCCTACGAAAATCGCCGACGCCACCGTGCTGACCGTCTTGTCGGCGGCTTTGTCTTTGCCCTGCTGCCGGAACTCGGTGAGGATCGGGACAATGGTGGACGACAGCGCCCCGCTTTGCAGCAAATAAAACAGCAGGTCGGGAACAGTAAACGCCGCGTTATAAGCGTCCGTCTGCGGCCCGCGCCCGAAGTAATGCGAGATGATCGCATCCCGCGCGACGCCGAGAATGCGCGACAGCAGCACCGTCACCATCATCAGGCCGGTGGCGCGGGCGATGCCGGACGGTTTCGCGCCGCCGCTGCCGCCGGGCGGGGGCGAGATAGGACCGCTTGGCGGCTTGATAATCGTGGAAGCCATAGGCGTACAGTATACGGTCAAGCCGGGGAGGTTGTCAAGGCAGACATCACCCCGCTGCCGGGATCGGCGGCAGGACCGGCGGCAGGGCTTGGACTATCTTCACGGTTTCCATGCTGACTGTGACCACGCGCCGGACCAGCCGGACAATATACTCCGGGTCATCAGGCCGGTTCGGGTCGGTCTCAATGCCGCTGCGCTTGTCCGTGGAGACTTGGTACTGATCCAGCACCCATTCCAGAGCGCTCCGGTTGCCCAGCTTATACTCAAACACCTGCGGCGGGATGCCGGTCAGCGTCAGCGACTCGTTCACGACCACTGCCGTTTTGTCTTTAGACAGCCGCATCTTGGAGACGCGCCACGAGAACGGCACATCTTTGTTGACCACCGCCGTCAGCGGATATTCCTCCACCTGCTCATAGCCGACATGAAGCGCGGCGAGTGCGGCCCCGGCGGCGGCAAAGCGGCGAAAGGGAGAAGTCCCCCCAGCCCCCAATAATGGGGGAGCCGGAGTTTGAAGAAGCTCGGCCTGGTTTTCATCCTGCTCCCCCATTATTGGGGGCTGGGGGGAATCCTCTCCCTCCACTGCTCTGCCCACCAGCGGCACGCGCGGCAGCTCGCGCTTCAGGTTTTCTTTGTACCGCTCCCGGTACTCCGGCGAATGCAGCAGGCCATAGACATAGTGAAAAATGTCCCGCTTGGTCACGTCCGGCCCGTACTTGTCCTGAAACTGCGCCAGCGCCCAATCCGTCACATTGTCCCGCCGCAGCTTGCCGTCCAGCGCGTAGGTGTAGAGCGGGAAGCATTGGCTGTCGCCTGTGAAATGCAAGTCTGGAATAACATCAGTAGCGAGACAATGAAAAGACTTACTGCCGCCAATAGCACTTAAACAAATGGCATAATTCTCGGCAGTCGGAACCTGAAATATGCGATGTTGCTGATAACGCCTTTGGTTTAACAGATGGTTGAAGTATAGAAACTGCTTGCTAAATGGCCTATAAATAGCCTGCCGAACGTCTGCTTGTGCGTAGTCTATCTTCTCACGTTTTCGCAGTGCGTCCTTCAGCCTATCCGTCCATTTCAAGTAAGACATTGTGGAGTTCACGAAAGCATCAATCTCTTTATCGGGCAATTCCGCCGTGATCCACCGGACTACCTCATTATTGTAGTTTGCAATGAATTGGCGCATCTTTCGGATTAACCCAAGCTTGTCAAAATCATAAACCCATTCATCGCGATTGGTAGCCACACCCAATGAATACGTTTTGAATATTGCTTTGATATCCCCCCCTTTTGATGCTTTAGCTTCTTTCGACGCAATCGGCAGAAAATCTTCGAAGTCAGCTTGTAATCCTTCTGTTAGCCAGGCATTTTTTGTGTTTGGCTTTAGGTCATTCCAGGGAACCCCTGTCAAAGATCGCCATGCTCATTAAATGGCGATCTTTGACACCGCTGTTAGGTCATTACTAAGTTGGTAATACTTCAGGAAACTCTCTCTACCTGCTCTACGAACCAGTACAGTTATTCCTACCCCTACCATGATATTGAAAACATTGCCACCACCATTCTTCCGAGCATTTCCGCCTAAGTCGAGATGATATATCTGCGAAAAATCTTGGACCAGATGTTTTCTAAAACCATCAAAGCCAATGCCGTACAAGAAATTATTATTGGTCACAAAACAAATTATGCCATCATTATTTCCCAAACGATCCGTCGCCCATCGAAAGAACTTTGTGTAAGCGTCATACAGTTTTGCGTTCCAAGTTGCCTTTGAGTCATAGGCGTAGGTATCCCGAATCCGTGCATCCACAATTTTATAACGACGGTTTTTGTTGTTGTCGTTTTCGTTCTGCTGCCCGACATTGTACGGCGGATTGCCGATGATGACCGTAATCGCGGCGTCCTGCTCCTTTTGAACCCGGTCGGTATTCGCTTCGGCGAACATGGCAAGCTGCTTGCCCTGGGCCAAATCCAAAGTGTCTGTGAAGCAGAGGCCGGGAAAGGTCTCATAACGCTTTTGCAGGTCAAAGTAGGCGTGTTCAATGTTCAAGGAGGCGACGTAGTATGGCAGCAGCATGACTTCGTTGGCGAACAGCTCGCTGCGGTACTTGCGGGTCAAATCCAGCGGCGACACGCGGCGCAGCAGGTTGACCAGAAAGTTTCCGGTGCCCGTGCAGGGGTCTAAAATGGTCACGCCTTCCGACGACAGCGAGGTGCCGAACTCGGATTTGAGGACTTCTTCGACGCTTTCGCACATGAAATCTACGATGGGCTGCGGGGTGTAGACAATGCCGTGCGTGTCAGCGGTGGCCGTGCTGAAGTCCTGAAAGAAGCGCTCGTAGATGGTGTTGAGAAAGCCCTGCTTTTCCGAAAAGTCCGTGATGGTCCGGGCCGTGTTTTCAATCGTAAGATAGAAGTAGTCAAGCTGCTTCAGATAGGCTTCTCGGCTGAACGACTGGGAAGTCAGCGCGGCGATCACTTTTTCAATCTCGGCGGCAATGACGTTGCGGCGCGTAAACTCCGGGTTGTCAAAGACGTTCCGAAACAAGCGCTCGGTCAGCAGGTGCTGGACCAGCATTTCCTCGATCTGGCTTGCAGTGACGCTTGGATTCAGCGACGTGCGGCACAGGTCGGTGAACGTCTGAAACGCCTTGATAAAGACCGGGTTGTTTTCCCGCGCCGTTTCGATAATTTGTGTCAGCCCTTTAGCGAGGCTCGGAATCTGCTCGCGGAAGGTGGATTCGGCACGATGGAATTCTTCAATCTCGGCCGGCGTGTGATTAAAATAGCGAGTCAGAAGGCTCGCAAGCGCGTCCCGCTGGGTCAAATCCGCCTCAAAGACCCGCTGCTTGTTCTGGTACAAGACGGCCCGACGGGTGTCCTCAAAAATCGTGTTGCCCAAATCGTACCCCAGCTTGATTTTGGAGCGGATTTCGGCGTCAAGATCGTCTTGGGTGTCTTTGGCTTCCCAGAAGCCGCGTGGAATACGAAAATTGTCCAACAAAGTACCGTCAGGCCGCTTGCGGCTGCCCGGCAGCGTGTGTTCCTCTACCAGCGTCCAGCCCGCAGGCTTGGCATACACTTCCAGCAGAGAGCGAAACGCCGTGCGGATGCCCTGCTCATGGGTCACGCCGAGACGATCGTACTGGCTAAGGGTCGCGTAATAGCTGTCAAGAACGGGGTTCGGGGTGGCGGCGATTTCCATAGAGTTTTATTCTACACCAAAGCCGCCAAAACAGCAAGCGGACACTGCGGCGATGAAATCCAAGAAATGTTGGCGTTTTTGTTGACTCTCAGGCAACAGTATGTTATGATAGCTGCATGACAGCGGCAGCAGACAGTGTGACCCAATCGGAACTGACTCAGACGGAGATGTCCCGGCTGGGGGCGCGGCTGCGGGATTTGCGGAACGGGCGCGGCTGGACCCTGGACGAGCTGGCCCAGCAGTCCGGTCTGAGCAAGTCGTATCTGTCACGCATTGAAGACGGCGAGCGGCAGCCGTCGCTGGCGTCGCTGCTGTCTTTGACCCAGGCCTACGGCGTTGCGCTTGCCGCGCTGTTCGCAGAAGAAAACAGGCACTGCACCGTGCTTCGGGCCGGCTCGCTCCCGGCGCAGCAGGGCAATGGGCTGACTTACACGCCTTTGTCCCAGCCGGAACGCGCCGCTGCGATGCAGCCGATCCGGGTCACCGTTCCCGCCCGGCGGGAAGGCGACGAGATGTACCGGCACGACGGCGAAGAATGGCTGTTCGTGCTGTCCGGCACACTGCGCCTGGCGCTGGCGGACGAAGTGCATACGCTCCGCCCCGGCGACGCGGCCCACTTTGATGCGCGGGTGCCGCACCGTTTGTCTGCCCTGCACGGCACCGATGCCGAGCTGATCCTTGTTGCCTGCGCGGCACCGCGCGTGCTTCTGGACAGCTATCTCTAGCCGAGTTATCTGCAGCCTCTGATTTTCGTTCCTCCCTCCCCGGTAATGACGCCGGCCCGTTCCCTTGACGGCGTCGTCTTGTCTTAGGCTCGACCAACACTACTGGAGGAAACTATTATGGCAACGAAATTTATTCCCGCGCAGCACTTGTCGCGCCTGCGGCCCAACTGCTTGAACTTTTGGGAAGTCTGGGCGCAGGCAATTGCCTTGATTTCCCCAACAATGACCGCCGCACTGATTGTGCCGGCCATGTTCGGGGCGGCGGGGACCGGAAGCTGGATGGCGTACCTGTTTGGGACAGTCATGCTGCTGTTTGTGGCGCTGAACTTGAACCATTTCGCCCGGCGGTCAACGTCAGCCGGGTCCATGTACGCTTACAGCACTCGGGGGCTTGGGCCGACGGCGGGCGGGGTGACGGGCTGGTGCCTGATTTGGGCGTACCTGTTTATCGGCATCGCCGGCTTGACTGGGTTCACGAATTTTGCGAACATCCTGCTCGGCATGGCGCATATCCATCTGCCCCTAACAGTGCTGTTCGGCGTTTGTGCGCTTGCCGCCTGGTACATTTCGTACAAGGACATCCAAGTTTCGACCATTCTGATGCTAATTTTAGAAGGCGTTTCCGTCGCGCTGATTCTCGCGCTCACCGCCATTGTTCTGTTCAAGCATGGCCCGCCGGTAGATCCCGCTCAGTTTTCGCTGCACGGAATGAAGCCGTCGAGCCTCGGCCTCGGCGTCGTGATCGCCATCTTCAGCCTGGTCGGCTTCGAGTCCGCGACTGCCTTTGGCGAGGAAACCAAAAACCCGCTGAAGACCATCCCCCGCGCCGTCATCTGGAGTTTGCTTGCGACCGGTCTGTTCTTCGTTTTGGTGTCTTACATGGAAGTTTACGGACTTCGAAACGACAAAACGACGCTGGACCAGCTTGCCGCGCCGCTGAACGAGCTGGCGGATTTAAACGGCGTCGGCTGGCTTAAAGTGCCGGTCTCGCTGGCGGCGATGATCAGCTTCTTTTCGCTGGCCCTGTCCTGCATCAACGCAGGGGCACGGATTTTGTACCCGATGGGCCGGCATGGCATCTTCCCCAAGGCTGTTGGGCTGTCTCACGACACGCACAAAACGCCGCATGTCGCGGTCTCGATCATGGCCGCGCTGATGTTTGCGATTGTGACGGGCATGTACGGCGCTCATGGCGGGGTGCTGGACGTCTTCAACTGGGCCGGCACTTACGGCGCGTTCGGGTTCCTCTTTTCCTATTTCTTTATCACGGTTGCCGCGCCGTTCTACTTGAAGAAAGAAGGAACATTGACACCAAGCAATATCGCGCTTGCCGTGGTGACGGTTCTTTTTCTGCTGGTGCCTGCTGTCGGCAGCGTTTATCCGGTCCCGGCTGCCCCAGTCAACTACTTCCCGTATGTGTTCCTGGGCTACTTTTTAGTGGGCCTGGCCTGGTTCCTGACGCTTCGCAAGCGCTCGCCGGGTACAGTGGAAGAAATCGAGCGAGAGATCGAAGAAACGCATAGCAGCTTCACCGCTCCTGCCGAAGCGGAGCGGGTGCTGGCCTGATGCTGACACATCTCTTAAAGGCTCCCCCATGGCCTACTTAGCCCAAATCAGCATCTATCCGGTCAAGTCACTTGCCCCAGTCTCGCTTCCCCAGACTGCTTTGCTGGCTGGGGGGGCGCTGGAGCATGACCGCGAGTTCGCGCTCTTCAGCGAGGACGGCAAGTTCCTGAACGCCAAGCGCACGCCAAAGATACACGGCCTGCGCTCGTCGTTTGACCCCCGCAGCGGCACCCTTCACTTGCAGGCCACCGAAACCGGCCTGGAAGACCGCTTCCATTTGCCGGATGACATCAGGAGTCTGGAACACTGGCTGACGCACTATTTTGACCAGCCGGTGTTTGTCCGGCGCAGCGGTGACGGCGGGTTTCCCGACGACTTGAACGCGCCCGGCCCGACTGTCATCAGCACGGCCACGCTGGAAGAAGTCGCCTCCTGGTTTCCCGGCCTCAGCGTCGAAAGCGCCCGCGTCAGGTTCCGGGCCAACCTGGAAATCGGGGGCGTACCGCCGTTCTGGGAAGACCAGCTTTTCGGGGAGCCGGAGATCCTGGTGCCGTTTCAGATCGGCAGTGCCGTATTTCATGGCGTCAACCCTTGCCAGCGCTGCATTGTCCCGCCGCGTGACCCGGAAACCAGCGAAGCGCTCCCCGACTTTTCGAATATCTTCCGGGCGAAGCGCGAAGAAACTCTCCCGGCCTGGGCGGTCCGCGCCCGCTTCAACCATTTCTACCGGCTGGCGATTAATACCCGTGTTTCAAGCGCAGAGGCCGGCAAAACGCTTCACATCGGCGACCCCATCCGGCTTCTGCCTGCCGAAACTGCTTGATGCTGCGGCGGGTATACTGGATGCCATGCGAAGAATCTGGGGGCTGGCGGACACGCATCTGTCGTTTGCAAAGCCGAAGCCGATGGACATTTTTGGGACCCACTGGCACGATCACCCGGCAAAGATCGCCGCCGCCTGCCAGGCTGTCGTGGCAGCGAACGACCTGCTGCTCCTGCCGGGCGACCTGTCCTGGGCGCTGCGTCGGCGCGACGCCGGGATGGATTTAGAATGGCTGGCAAAGCTGCCCGGCATCAAAGTGGTCTGCAAAGGCAACCATGACCACTGGTGGGACTCCGACAAAGCGCTGAACTTCCCCGGTCTGCATGATACGCCGTTTGTCTCCGAAGACGGCCAGATCGGCGTGGCCGGCACGCGCGGCTGGTACTTGCCCGACGGCGGCAGCACGGATGCCGAAAAAGCGCAGTGCGAGAAGATCATCGCCCGCGAAGTATCCCGCCTGTCCCGGCGCTTGGACGCCATTTCTGCCTGCCCCTTGAAGTTTGCGATGATCCACTACCCGCCCCTGGAAGCCTTCGTCCCGCTCCTCAAATCTCACGGCATCAAGACCGTGCTGTACGGTCACCTGCACCTCAATGGCCGCGACTCCGTCCCTCCCGAGCGCTGGTTCGGCCTGCGGACATTGTGCGTCGCCGCCGACCGCCTCCACTTCGCGCCCCGCCTGGTTGCTACTTTGAATGAAACCTCCTGAGTTTTCCTGTAAATATGCTATAATAACAGCATAAGGAACACTGTTTAATGAACCCACTCATCGGCATTGTTGTTGCCGTCGTCTTGATTATCGTCATCTTTTCACTGATCCTGCGCTATGTGCCGCTGGGACTGATGATTACGGCGATCTCCGCCGGGGTCAGCGGAGTGAATCCCGGCTCTTTAATTGGAATGCGGCTGCGGCGCGTCCCGCAGGACCGGGTCATCCTGCCGCTGATCGCCGCCGTCAAAGCGGGCGTTCCGGTCAACTTGAACCAGTTGGAGACCCACTATCTCGCCGGCGGCAATGTGGACCGAGTCGTACAGGCTTTGATTAGCGCCCATCGCGCCCAGATCCCCCTGCCGTTTGAGCGGGCCGCCGCGATTGACCTGGCCGGGCGGAACGTGCTGGAAGCCGTGCAGATGTCGGTCAACCCGAAAGTTATTGAAACGCCGAATGTCGCGGGCGTCGCCAAAAACGGCGTCGAGATGAAAGCGTTCGCGCGGGTGACGGTCCGGGCCAACATCGCCCAGTTTGTCGGCGGCGCGGGCGAGCAGACGGTGCTGGCGCGGGTCGGAGAAGGCATTGTCACCACCATCGGCTCGGCGGCGACGCATTTGGAAGTGATGGAGAAACCCGACGCCATTTCCAAGACCGTTCTCGCTAAAGGGCTTGATGCCGGCACGGCGTTTGAGATTCTCTCCATTGACATCGCCGACGTAGTGGTCGGCCAAAACATCGGGGCGCGTTTGCAGGCCGACCAGGCCGAAGCCGACAAGAAAGTCGCCCAGGCCAAAGCCGAAGAGCGGCGCTCCATGGCTGTGGCCCGTGAACAAGAGATGAAAGCCTATACACAGGAGATGCAGGCCAAAGTGGTCGAAGCCCAGGCTCAGGTGCCGATGGCCCTGGCCGACTCCCTGCGCGGCGGCAACATGGGTGCGATGGACTACTACAACCTGCGGAACTTGCAGGCCGACACCGCCATGCGGAGCGGCATCAGCCGCGCCACCGGCGGCGCGGACGAGAACGGCGGCGCCGGCGGCAGCACCGGCCCAGTAGTGTAGAGGCGACATCAGGAGGCAGCGGATGGCCCGGTTCTGGCGAGTACTGCTGGGCGTCTGTGGACTGCTGTTTCTGGCCGCCTTAATTTTCCCGATCATCCAATCTGGAAGCTGGGACAACACGAACCGATACCGAACTGGCTGCATGTCTAACATGAAGCAGCTTGGCTTGGCGTTAGCGCAGTATACAGCAGATTATGGCGGCAATTTGCCAAACGAGGCATTGTCCAAAAACGCTGGCTGGCGTGAGGCGGTTTATCCCTATGTCAAATCTACGGGCGTTTATCGCTGCCCGGAAGACCAGCGTGATGGCAGTCAAGACGCGCCTACCAACCTGCCCAAGTCCTACACCGCGAACGCGCTTTGTCTCAGCAGCCGTAAAAAGAGAATGTCAGCTTTCAGCCTCTCGCCGACAGCAATTTTGGCCGCCGACACGCGCGGGTACGACGGCGAAGACTGTAACATGACAAGTCCGGCCTTCCTGCCGTCAACCGGCTGTGAGTTGTACACGCACAAGCCGTCGCACTACTTTTACCAGCATCCTGTCGGGACGCTGAACTTGCTGTTCGCCGACTGTCATGTCAAGGCGATGGAGCCGGACGCGACGATGACGCCAATCAACTTGTGGACGCCCAATAGTACACCGTTTGTCGGGCAGGATTTGACGAACGCGCGGGCGATCTTGACACACGCGGGAGATGAATAAATTTGTTGTATCACGGTGTACCCATTAACTCCGAGCTGATTGTTTTGATTTTCGGCGGCCTCGTTTGGATTATTCAGGGGATTACAAAAGCCTTCAGACAGACGGGAAAACCTGGTCCGGCTGCGCCTTCACTGCCGGCCCCACCTCCCTCACAAACAGTGCCGCGTGGGCAAGCCCCGCCGATGTTGCAGCCTCCGGCCACGCTTCAGAACCCGGCACGGCTGCAGGCGCCGCCGCCGTCCCGAACCCTGCCCGCGCGAGCACCCCGGCTGGATGCGCCGCGCCCACGGGAGCGTCAGCCGCAGGCCGGCGGGCCGGCGGTTCCCGGAGAAGCGACCCGGCAGGAGCTGGAGCGGCAGGAGCGCGAGCTGTTCGGCGCGGAGCCGGCAGCGCTTGATACGCCGCTGAGGTCCGCTCCCATGCGCTCCTCTGCATCAGTGAATAGTCTCTTTGGCGGCACCGATGACCTGGTGCGGGCAATTATTCTTCAGGAAGTCCTCGGTCCTCCTCTGTCCCGGCGCACGTCCCGGCCTCCCCTTCCCACAGCACCTCAGTAAAATGCGAGTTTTCCGCATAAGTTTCCGGTTGGCACAAGTTCTGCAAGAGTAAGCCCCACAGACGGTAAAAAACAGCATTGTAACCTTGCTGTTATTTACAGCCCCACCATAGGTCTTTGCAGCGGGGATACCTGATGGTGTCCCTGCGCTTTTGAAGCAGCTTTCGTCGTTTTGCATCGCAGATATACCGGTCTTTTTGGAGAGCGCAAAATCCCCGTATATTTAGTGGAAGCAAACAAGCGTAATGCTGGTATACTTTATTTTGTAAGGCTGAACGCATTCTGAAAGGTACTTTGTGAAGATTTGAACGCACTACTTTCGTATTTCCAGCAGGTGCCGATGCTGGCGGCGCTGCCGGAAGAAACTTTGAAGCGGCTGGAGCGGATCGCCGAGCAGCGCCAGTACCGCCGCCGTCAAGTCATCCATTTTGCCGACCAGCCCGGTGATTTTGTGTATCTGCTGTGTACAGGGCGCGTGAAAATCGCCCGCGTCTCCGAGCGCGGGCGGGAGCTGACTTTGTACCTGCTGGAAGACGGCGCGATCTTCGGCGAGACCGGGCTGCTCGGCGAGGCGGAGCCGTATGAGCTGGTGGCGGAAACGCTGGAAGACTCGCTGGTGGTCGTCTTTCGCCGGGCCGATATTGTGGCGTCGCTGGAGCAGTCGCTGTCGGCGACACGGGAGCTGCTGCGGCTTGTCAGCGCCCGGCGGTCAATAGCCGAGAATCAAGTCGCCGATCTCGTCTTCCTGGAAGTCCCAAAGCGTTTGGCGAAGCTGCTGCTGCGGCTCTATGAAAGCCAGGGCGGGCGCAGCGGCCGGGCCGGTCAGCACTTAAACGGCAAGATGACGCATCAAGAGCTGGCAAACGTGATCGGCAGCACCCGCGAAACAACAACTTTGATTTTGAACGACTTCAAGCGGCAGGGGCTGATTGACTTTCTGGGGCGCAAAATCTTGATCACGAACCGGACCGGGCTGGAAGAGCTGGTGGTCAGCGATCTGCCGCACTGAGATTTGGATGATTAACGGGTATACTGATGTCCGTTATGCTAATCACTCTTGTTCGCCACGGTCAGTCCGAAGCCAATGCAGGCCTGACGGAGCACCTTGACAGCGCCCTGACTGCGCTTGGCCGGCAGCAGGCGGAAATGACTGCCGAATATCTGAGCCGGACCGGCCTCACCCGCGCATATGTTTCACCCCTGCGCCGTGCTTTACAGACCATCGCGCCCTTCTGCGGTTTGACCAAACTTCGGGCGGAAGTTTACGCGGACATCTGCGAATACTTCAACGCCAAGTGGCCCGGCTACCGCCATTTTCCCGGCCTGACGCCTGAAGAGATCGCCAGCCAATTTCCCTTCGCCTACTTCGGCGAGACATTCCCGTGCAGCGCCGGCTGGTGGCCGCAGGAGCTGGAAAACGATGCCCTGATGTACGCCCGCGCCCAGCGTGTTCGCGATGCTTTGATCTCGCTGCACGGCGGCTCGGACGAGCGCATCTTGATCGTCTCTCATGCGGAAACCGTGGGACGGTTGACTGAGGCGTTTCTGCGTGTTCCGGCAGTCACGGAAGAGCCGCCGTTTTCGGACAACTGCGGCGTGACCCGCCTGCACGTTTTCGATCCCAATCAGCCTGCCGAGCTGCTGGCCCAGAACGACACAACCCATTTGGCGGCATTGGCGGCGTATGCGCCCTGAATGCATGCGTCTGGACAAAGCGCTGGTCGCGCGGGGCATCTGCCGCAGCCGGACTGAAGCGCAGACGCTGCTGGACGCAGAGATGATTTCCGTGGACGGGCGGCGCGGCCTGAAAGCCAGCGCCGAGACTTCGGCCACTGCCGTGCTGGCCCGGCATGACACCGGCCCGCGTTTTGTGTCGCGCGGCGCACTCAAGCTGGAAGCGGCGCTGACGGGATTTGGAGTTGACGTGGCCGGCAAACAAGCGCTGGATGTCGGCGCGTCTACCGGCGGCTTTACCGAGTGCCTGCTGCGGCGCGGCGCGGGTTCGGTCATTGCCATTGATGTCGGACATGGACAGATGGCGGCTGAGATTGAAGCTGACCCGCGTGTGCAGTCGCGGGAGGGCATCAATGCCCGCTCGCTTAGCCCCGGCGACTTCCCTCACTTATTTGATGTCATTGTGGCTGACGTGTCGTTTATCTCGCTGACGCTCGTTCTGCCTGCGCTTGCGCCTTTGCTGCTCCCTGCCGGAGAGATGATTTGCCTGGTCAAGCCGCAGTTTGAGGTCGGACCGGCGTATCTGGGCAAAGGCGGCATTGTGCGTGACCCAAAAGCTAGAACTGAGGCGCTGGAGCGTGTCGCGGACGCAGCGAATGCGCTTGGTCTGCGGGAAGCGGCCCGCACCGTCAGTCCGATTGAAGGCAGCGACGGCAACACGGAGTTCCTGCTGCACCTGCGGCTTGGGGAATGACTTATGGCTTGGAGAGCAATATGACAATTGACAGTGATTCGCTGACGGAAACAGCAAAAGACGCGCTTCTCGCTGCGGCGCGGGACGCTCAGACGGCTGCTTATGCTCCCTACTCAAACTTCGCGGTCGGTGCGGCAGTGCTTTTGTCCGACGGCAGCATTTACAAAGGCTGCAACATAGAAAATGCGTCGTTCGGCCTGACAGTCTGCGCCGAGCGTGTCGCGATTTTCCATGCCGTCACAGCAGGCCGCATGGATATTGTCGCGATTGGCGTCGCTACTTCCGCCCCCAAGCTCTGCAAGCCCTGCGGCGCGTGCCGTCAGGTCATCGCCGAGTTCTCCCGCGCCGATAGTCCTATCGTGATTATCTCGACCACTACGTCCGGCCTATCCGCAACGGACACAATCACCGACCTGCTCCCCGACAATTTCACCCTGCTTTAGAAGCCTGCCGGCAGGAACCCACCCCGGCGCTTGCGCCGACCCTCCCGGAAAGGGAAGGTGAGGAGTAGGAACAAGCGACCAGGAGCTGCGGCAAGCAACAGAAGGCTGCAAACATCGCCGCTGCGCCTCACTCCTAAAACTCTTTACCTTCCCGTTTCGGGAGGGTCGGCGCTTGCGCCGGGGTGGGTTCCTACGAACTCGGATACACTTCCACTTCCAGACGTTCATAGCTTAACACCGGCTTGCTGTTGACAGTCGCCGGGCGGAACTTCCACTGCCGAGCGGCCTCCAGCGCGATCTGGTCCACGCGGCTGTTACCCGAGGAAGAGACCATTTTCACGTCCGTGCTGCCGTCGGCATGGATCGTGAACAGCCCCAGAAAGCTGCCGTGAATGTCGTCATAGCTGATGTCGTCCGGCAGAACCGGCTTCGGCTCAGACACCGGCACGGCTGCCGTCACCACCGGAGCCGCCGGCGGGGCCGGCGGCGGCACAGGCTTCGGCGCAGGGGGCGGTGGGGGCGGCGGCACCGGTGCAGGTGGCGGAGGCGGCGGGCTGACCGGCGGCGGGGCCGGAGGCGGCGGGGCAGGCGTGGGACTTGGGCCGTTGCCTGACCCGGTGATGCCGGCGTCTCCGCCGCCTCCGCTTGCCCCTGCCGCCGGCCCCTGGGCGACAACGCGCACCGGCGGCGGGCCGGTGGGAGCGCAGCGAGAGGCCGACGGGCGGGCAGCCGTCTTGCGGCCAGACGCTTTCGGCTTGACCGTGGCTTTTTTCGCCGTCTTTTTCGGCGGCGTAGGCCGCTTCTCGGGCGGCGGCAGCTTGATAATCTCAACGGGCGTCAGCTTCTGCCCGCCGATGTTCTTGAAGACGCCGAGCTGGGCCAAAATCGGCAGCAGGATGGCATTGATGACGACTGCCAGCCCGATCATCTTCGGCAGCAGCGTGTTTTTTTCTCGCCGTCGGCGCATATAAGGGTTCCTAAATCTATAAGAAGGGCGAACACGGCAAAGAAGGGCGAACACAAGGTTCGCGCCCTACATTCCGTTCCGCATCCCATCCCAACCCAGTAGGGGCGAACCTTGTGTTCGCCCCCCTCACTTCACGCTCTATGTCTGCTTCACGCTCTATGTCTGCGTTGCAAACGCGAAGCGCTCGGCTCCGGCTTTGCCGGCGTTGTCCATGACGCTGATCAAAGTTCCGTGCTTGGAGTCTTTGTCGGCATTGATAACAACCAAAGTTCCCGCCGACACGCCGAGCGCTTTCAAGTCTGCCGTCTCATCGGTAAGCGTAATGGGCCGGGTGTTCAGATGAATGTCTCCGGCGGCGCTGATCGTGATCGTGACATTCTGGGCGGAATGCTTCTGGCCGGTAGCGGCTTTCGGCAGGTTCACCGGCAGGCCGTTTTGGACCGCAAGCGCCAGGGACGCGACAATGAAGAACATGAGCAGGAACATCATCGTGTCAATCATCGGAATGATGATAATCTCCGCTTCTTCCGGCTGACGCCGGGCGCGTACTTTCATCATTTAGGCCACCCTCCCTGTCAAAAAGTTCGTCAGCTCGGTGCCGTAGTATTCCATGTCTTCCACAAACCGCTTGACCAAGTTGCCGAAGTAGTTGTAGAACACTAAGCCGATCACGGCGATGCCGATGCCCGTGGCCGTAGACACCAGCGCTTCGGAGACGCCGCCCATGACAGCCGTAGGCGATGACAGACCGGAGCGGGAGATTTCTTTAAACGACGTAATCATGCCCGCGATCGTCCCTAAAAGGCCGAGCAGGGGCGCGATGCTGATGATTGTCCGCAGGCCCAGCAGATAATTTTCAAGAGCCGGGATTTCGTTCGCGGCTTCCTGGGACATCGCCATGTCAATCGCTTCGGCGGGCTTGTCGGCGTTTTTGAGGCCACGGGCAAAGATGCGCGAGTACGGGGTTTTCGCGTCTTCCATGAGACGCGCCGCCGCTGCGCCGTGGTCGCCGGGCTTGTAGGTTTCTTTGATTTCGTCCAGCAGCTCTTCCGGGTCAATGGAAGTCGCTTTGCGGAACGTGTAGGCACGCTCCAAGATGATGCCGATGGCGAGAATCGAGCAGGCGATCAGCGGGTACATCATAAACCCGCCTTGATGCAGATAAGTGACGAAAGCGTTCATAGTGTGTCTCCTAACAAGAAGCCTCGGGTTAGAAACCCGAGGCTAAAACGAGCAGCGTCCAGGGGACGCAAGGCCAAAGGCATTGGACGTATTATTCTTGTGTCGCCGCGACACTGGTTTGTTGAGCCTCGGAATTTATTCCGCGGCTTTTTTATTCCGTGACTTCTTCCTCATAGCTTCACTAAAAACTTTGCGTCAGCTTGACGCCGTAAGCGCGGCCTTGACCCCACTCGACGTCGGAGAAAGCACTGGCCTGCTTGACCACATACCCGTGGTTCAGCAAGTTGTCCACGGTGAATGCAAGCTGCATCGAGCCGAGCGTCGTGCCGACGCCGAAATTTAGGATCGTATGCACAGGCACGCGGAGATAGTTCAGGGCGGTGGGAAAGGGGTTACCCTGACTATCTAAAACAGGATTGCCATTGGCATCCAGCCGGTCAAGCTCGCCGTAAGGAAATCCCGAGCCGTATTCGCCGTCCAGCGTGGCATACGACCCGTGGGCGGTGTAGGAAACCCCGAACGAGGCTGTGTTTGTCTGGTCATGGTCGTCATAAAAGTAGCCGGTCGGCGCTTCGCCGAGCAGGCCGCCGATGATGGGTCCGGCCCCTTTGGCCCAGGAGCGGGCGTAGTTTGCGTAATAGGAAACATTTCTGACCAGCGGCCCGTCGAGAGAGGCTTCCAGGCCGCGTGTATAGCCTTTGGCGAAGTTGATGGGAAGATCAATCTGCGTCGCGCCGAATGTCTGGTCGTCAATCGTGTTCTTTTCTGCCCGGTAGTAGCCGTCGAGTGAAAGCGTGGTGCCGGACTGGGTATGGGTCTCGCCGACCTCAAAGAAGTCATCGCGCTCCGGCTGGGCCGGGGCGGTGCTGGCTCCCTGCAGCTTGATGACGTCCTCGACCGGGACCGGCTGAAACAACCGGTCGTAGTAGGCATGGAATACGTTTTTGCCGGCAGTATAAGTCAGGTTCAGGCGCGGCGAGAGCTGAGAAGTCGTACTGTCGGATTGATGCACGTCGTAGCGCAGACCGTAGTTGATAAGAGTGCGCCCAGTAGTCCAATCGTCCTGAGCATAGGCGCTTTTATCCCCGCCGGACAGACGACGTGCATCTAAGATCGTCGGCTGATCGGCGGCCGGGTCGGCCTGGGGAACACCGAATGAGTTGAAGAACTGCTGCCCGTTAATGGAGTTCACATCAAAACCAAGCTGGACTTTATGGAACTTATCGGCATGGGCCGTGTAATCCGTTCGCAGGCCCAAATACGTCGCCTGCTCGTTTTCGTTGGTCGTGGCAAGGCCCGACGTGTCTGTGGAACCGGGATCGGGCAGCAGGTCCTGCGGGCTGCCGCCATAGCGAAGCTGAGACTTGTGCGAATAAAACGCAACGCGCAGGTTGTCGGCCCCGGCAAGATGGCTCCAGATAAGATTGGCAAAGTCACCATTCTCTTTTTGATTGTCGTCCTGGCCGACCGCTTGGCGCAGATTGTCATTGGGAACCTGAATTGTCGCGGCGCTAGACCCGACATCAAGCGTGAACCGGTTCGACGGCCCGCTTTGCAGATCAAACTTGCCGAAGCCGACGTTTTCCAGCCCGGCGTCATGCAGCGGCGTCTCCGTCAGCGGGCTGAGCCGGAAGTTGCTGGAGCTTCGAATACCCGACAAGAAGTAGGAAAAGCTCGGCGTGCCGCCGCCGACTTGGGCTGTAGACTGGTAATCGCTGTAGCTCTGGCCGATCTGCTGCAGAAAGCCGGACGGCTTGCCCGCGCCGGCTTTCGCCGTGACATCAAAGATTGCCGCAAGCTGGCCGCCGTATTCCGCCGGGAAGCCGCCGGTGTAGATCCGCAGCGTCTGAATGTCCTTCGGGTTGATCAAATCGCTGAACGACCCGGAGACGTTCGACGGCAGCGGCGCACCGTCTAAGTAATACGAGTACTGGCCGTGGGAGCCGCGAATATGGATTTCGCCGCTCGGCGCGGACGCCGCGCCGGCAATGCTGCTGGCAATCACGGCGGTCAAGCTGGTATTATTTGGCTTGCTTTCAATCGCCGAGGCACCCAGAGACGTGGAGCTGCCTTCCGTGCGCGGCACGAGAACATAGCGGCGTGCGCCGATGCGAATGATAATCAGCGGAGCGCGGCTCGGGTCAAAGATATTGGTGTTTGAGCTGTTTGTAACAGGCGCAGGCGGCGCTGGTGCCGTCTGCGCGTCGGCAAGGCGCGGCAGGACTGCCAAGAAGACAGCCGCCGCAAGACGTGCGCGGCGCGGGGGTCGTGGCATGGTATATAGGTTTCCTCAGCAGGTTCAGGCAGCGGGGAAGCGATTTAGCAGAAAGCGGAGGAAACCGGGGGCGCACGGGAAGGGCAATAACGCGGTGTGCGGGCGGGAAAAGTAGGCAGCACGGAGCGCAGGCGGGAAGTGAAAGAAAATAAAGGGAATGAGATAGGACAAACGGCCAATGTACGGCCTTGCAGACCCTGGGTCCATTCACAGGCGGCGCAGGCATCGCTTGGGACGGTGACGGCATGGTGCAGGCTTGACGCAGTTTGCGGGACAGGCCGCGACGCGCCTTCCCCTTCCGTATGATGCAGAACGCCGCCGGTGCCCATCCAGGCACAGACGAGCATCAGCAGCCAGGCAGTTGCGCGTCGGGACATATTTGCGCGTCGGGAGATATTCGGTTGAGAACGCAGGCAAAGCATGGGCAGGAGTATTGTACCCTGCTAGAGACGCGAATCAAGGCGGCGAAAGTTCCTGCACGCGGTCAGGCAGGAAAACCGTCCGCCGATGCCGAACTGCCGCGTAGCTTACCTTAAAGGAAATCCCCAATGAAAATCGGAATATTCACAGCGCTGTTCCAGGACAAGCCGCTCGAAGAAGCGCTTGATTTGATTGCCGAGGCCGGCATTCAAGCGGTTGAAATCGGCGCGGGCGGCTACCCCGGCTCACGCCATTTAGACGATTTCGGCGGCGTCGAAACGCTCATCAAGGACGCGGGCGCACGGAAAAGACTGCGGCATGCCATTGAAAGCCGGGGGCTGACGCTGGACTCGCTGTCCGTGCATGGCAACCCGCTTCATCCCGACAAAGCCATCGCCGAAGAGCATCAAAAAGCGTTTACAAACGCAGTTGAGCTGGCGGAAGCCCTGGACCTGGAAGTCGTCAACGGCTTCTCCGGCTGCCCCGGCGACAGCCCGCGCGGCAAGTATCCCAACTGGGTCACCTGCGCCTGGCCCGACGAGTTCCGGGAGGTTTTGGACTACCAGTGGAAGAAAGTCGCCATCCCGCACTGGCGCAAGCAGAACAAGTTTTTGAAAGACCACAAAGTCAAGTTTGCCATTGAAGCCCATCCCGGCTTTCTGGTCTACAACCCCGAGACGCTGCTGAAGCTGCGCGACGCCGCCGGCACCCAGATCGGGGCAAACTTCGACCCGTCCCACTTCTGGTGGCAGGGCATTGATCCAATTGCCGCCGTGCGCGTTCTCGGCGAAGCCGGGGCCATCTTCCATGTCCACGCCAAAGACACGCGCATTGATCCGTACAACGCGAGCATCAATGGAACTTTAGACACGAAATCCTACGGCGACGTGCTGCACCGGGCATGGACCTTCCGCGCCGTCGGCTACGGCCACACGCTGACCTGGTGGCGCGACTTTGTGTCCAATCTCCGCATGATCGGCTACGACGACGTGCTGTCCATTGAGCATGAAGACAGCTTGATGTCCACCCGCGAAGGTCTATACAAAGCGATGGAAACATTGAAAGCGTCCGTCATCACCGAGCAGCCCGGCGAAATGTTCTGGGCCAAAGAGTAGCAGAAAAAGAATAGCGAGAAGGAGGCAGTAATGAATGACGTGCTGCAAGCGCTGGTAGGCCGCACGGTACAGGTGTATTCCGTGCGCGGCGAAACCGAAGTCAGCGATACGGGAACGCTGGAAGCCTATGACAGCAACTGGCTTTGCTTGAACCGCAATGGAGACAAAATGTACTTCAGCATTGCTCGCGTTCGCCTCATTAAGCCTCTATGATATAAGAAACGCCTGCCGAACTTTCGGTGGGCGTCTTCGGCGATGTCTATATGGATACTGGGCTTGGGTTTGCTGAAGGCAGTTTTGGGTATTGTTGTGGGGACATTGGAAGATGCTGCTGCGGGCCGTTCGGCAATGAATCTGCCTGCTGCACCACGAAAGGACACTTATGATACAAACACTGCAAACACGCCGTCCGCCGCGCCTGCTGGCGTGGACGCTGGCGGTTCTTATGGGCGTTCCGCTGCTGGCGGGCCTCGCCGGATGCGGGAGCAAGAACGCCGGGACAAGCCAGAGTGCCGACAACTCTGCGGCCCCGTCCGCAGCGCCGAACGCCACTGCGCCGAACACCTCCACGATGTCCGGGTCCAACGCTCAACCCGCTGCTCCGGCCAAGCAGGGCATGAGTACGCGCAATAAAGTGATCATCTTAGCGGGCGCGGCCCTGCTGTATTACCTGTACAAGAAGCATCAGGCCGCCCAGCAGGCACAGGCCGGAATGCAGAACGGAACGCAGGCGGGCGCACAGCCGCAGCTCTACCGCTCTTCTAATGGCGGCGTTTACTACCGCGACCCGCAGAACCCGCAGAAAGTTACCTGGCTGACGGTCCCCAGCCAGCCGGTGCAGGTGCCGGCAAGCGATGTTCAGCAGTACGCTCCTGACTACCAGAAGTACCAGGGGCAGCCTGTCCCGGCAGTCCCCGCCGGCCAGGCCTCCCAATCAGCAACGCAGTATGACCCCAGCCTCGCCAGAGGCTAGAAATAATTAAGGAGAAATTAATGGCACTGAACTTTTTGATGAACCAAGTCCAAAGCGCAATCACGAACCACGCCGGACAGCAGCAGGGAAGCGGCAGCTTCGACCCCAGCAATCTGCTGAGCGAGGTGGAAGGCTTGTTTAATCAGCATGCCGCGAACACCGGCCAGTCCATCCTGCCGGCCTCCCAAGACCCGTATGGCGACCCCGGCCAGAATATCCTGCCGGCCTCGCAGGACCCCTACGGCGATCCCGGACGCTAACTCAGCAATTGAGTGATAGGAAAACGCCCCGCTGATACTCTCAGCGGGGCGTTTTGAATTGTCAGAATGCTTGGTACTGGCCGAAGCAGGGCTGATCAGTGGTTGTCAGAACAGTATCGGGATACCGTTCCCATTTGGTGTGGCCGTCGGCAAAGCCGTAGTTTGCGCCGTTTGTATGGCGCTCGGAAGCGGGTGCGTACATGCCGTCGGGATTGGGAACGCAGTTCGCGACGGCGGCAGGCGGCGAACCATTGTAGATTTCACCGAGCCAGGGATGAACATGCACATCGCAGAACTTGGCGTCCCGCTCCGCAACATAAATCGTCGAAGTTGGCTCCTGGACCTGAGCCAGCGTTGCGCCGAACAGGAAGTAAGCGTTCACCAGATACGACGTGATGCCCGGATACGGCGCAGTGGACGTGCAGGCGACGCCAAGCTGAGCGCCATGCGGATCCGGGTCATCGGGGCAAACAAAAAGCTGCTGGGTCAGGCTGGCATTGCCGCTTGGATTTTCTGATGCGACATACGGCATGATCTTTTCAAAGGGCGAGCCATAGTCCGTGCTTTCGTCCTGCCCGTTGTTGTCGTCTACGGCAGGGTTGCTTGTTGCGGGATGCTCCTGGGGATACTTCTCGTCGGTGTCCTGGACATACTGGGTCAGTGCAAGTCCGATCTGCTTTAAGTTTGACAGGCAGGAGGTTCGGCGGGCGTTCTCGCGCACCTTCTGAAAGACGGGAAACAAAATCGCGGCGAGAACCGCAATAATGGCGATGACGACGAGCAGCTCG
>CAXSZN010000014.1:22924-26034 GCA_964241935.1 uncultured Armatimonadales bacterium | reverse complement strand
GCGTAAAGCCGCTGACACGTTGGGTGCGTTTCATAAAGTTCTCCTGTAAATTGCGTAGTTGATAAGAAGTCAGCAATTACAGAAGGCATGGCGGGCGCGGCGGCGGGGCATAGGAAATCGTGCAAAGCTTGCGCGAATGCAGCGGGTAGACGCGGGATTGGCAGGCTGGTGTCGGGGCGAAGTGTGCTTTCGGCAGGACCACAAGCGGGGACCAAACCAGCACGGCAAGAGTCGCGAGCTTATTCTGAGGACGAAAGGCACACCGGCAGGAAGACATAAGCCGATTGCCGGAACGGCAGCAGCACTTCATCCCAGAGTGCATGGCACCGTGCGTCATGGCCGCACACATTGGGCATCGAAAGGCGGCAGAGGGCGCGGCAGCAGGTCGAGAGTGGCAGGGTTCCGGTGGAACGGCTGACGCGAGGCGCACCGCGCCGAGCAGGATCATTCCGGTCCAGAACGCCGCGCAAAAGCAGCAGAAGACACGACGCGGTTGATGTGCAGCAGCAAATCCCATACTGCTGACAGTATGCCATATTACGCCGCCGAATTCACCCGAAAGATTTCGCTAACCGTCCGGGTCATCAAGGAGCGCTTGCAGCCGGTCGGCAAGTTCCGGGGGATAACGCGCCGTCCAAGTCTGGTCAATCAGACCGACATCCAGCAGGTCGCGCAGGTGAACACGGTCAACAATGCGGTACGCGACAAGCTTTGTCTGCACCAGAGCCTCAAGCGGCAGGACGGCAAAATGCCGATTATTGAACCGCCGCTTCCAGCAGTATCAACGTTCCGGCGTCTGCGTCAAGACGGGCGTAAGCGCCGAGCGGGAGGGCGTAGTTGCTGGAGACGTGGCCGAAGGGGAAGCCCAGCACGGCGGGCTTGCCGCAAGGCGCAAGCAGGTCAGACCAAATCCGGCGCATCGGCAGGGTGCGGCTGTCGTCGGCATGGGTGGACTGGCCGACAACAAAGCCCGACGCGGCGGACAGCAGGCCCGCTTCGGCAAACTGGGTCAGATACCGCTCAATCCGGTGCGGCGCTTCGTCAATATCTTCGATCAGCAGCAGCTTTCCCACCGTGTCAAGCTGATACGGAGTGCCGAGCGTCGCCGCGACAAGCGATAAACACCCGCCGCAGAGCGGCCCTTCGGCAGTGCCGGGCACAAGTGTTTCGGCGGCTGCACCCGGCACAGCCCCAGCAGGCAGCGGGTCTTGCAGTAAACGAAGCTGCCAGTCGAGAATGTCAGGAGAAAGCACGCCAAGCTCAAAAACTAATGGCCCGTGCAAGGCGAGAGTGCTGACACGCTGGTTCAGGGGAACAAGCAAAGAAGTCGTGTCGGAGTAGCCGATGACCATCTTGGGTGGCAAAGCGGCCAGCGCGTCCCAGTCCAGAAGCGGCCACAAACGCAGGGCGGACGAGCCGCCACGGGCGCACCAAAGAACATGGATTGCAGGATCGGCGTAGAACGTGGTAAAATCAGACGCGCGGTTTTGAGAGGAGCCGGCATGGAGGCCGTCGCGGTCCCGGACATGCGGTGCGACTTGGACGCGAAAGCCACGTGACTCCAGCGCGGCAATTCCGGCGTCCAGCAAGTCGGCTTCCACGGGACTGGAGGGGTTGACGATGCCGATGGTGCCGCCGGGCGGCAACGCTTTGGGCCGGCGCAGCACTTGCTCCACTAGATCCCGCCTCCGGAAACGTTTTCATCCGGGCAGGGCTGCCAGTGATCGGCGCACATCTCGTCAAACTGAACCAGCAGCGGCTTTTCGGGAATTTTGTCCCAAACCGTGTCAAGCGCCCGCAGGATACGGTCCGGGTGCTGCTCTTCTTCGACGGCCTCGACCCGGCACTTGATGTCTTCAATTTCTTTCAGTGCCCGGCGGATAATCTCGCCCATCGGGTCGGCATTGCCGAGCGCTTGGTCCATGACCTGCTTTGTCGAGCGCTCCGAGATATGCTGCCCGTCCTGGACCAAGATGCGTCCAGGGACGCCGACAACGCTGGTGTTCGGCGGAACATCACGGGTAACAACGGCGTTCGCGCCGATCCGTGCGCCGTCACCGACCGTGATGTTGCCCAGCACTTTCGCGCCCATGCCAAGCAGAACATTGCTGCCGACCGTCGGATGGCGCTTTGTTTTTTCCAAAGAAGTCCCGCCGAGCGTGACCTGATGGTACATGAGAACGTCGTCGCCGACGACTGCCGTTTCCCCAATGACGACACCCGCGCCGTGGTCAATAAAAAAGCGGCGTCCGATAGTCGCGCCCGGATGGATCTCTACATTGGTTAGAAAGCGGCTCCATTGCGAGACGATGCGGGCCGGCAGAAACCAGCCGCGCTTGTAGAAGCTGTGCGCGATGCGGTGATGAAAAAGCGCCCAGAAGCCGGCGTAAGTCAGCACCTCCGCGAGCGAGCGGGCTGCCGGGTCTTTCAGCAAAATCGTCCGAACATCTTCACGTAAATACTGGAACACGCCGTTTTCCTCTGGCAGTGTAACAGGCTCAGGCGGCATTGAGTTCCGAAGTCCTGTAAACCTTTTAGTCAGCTTCAGGCTCTTGACAACTGCGGCACATTCGTAGCATACTGCCGATGCAGTGTATGATTTGTATGATTCGCATGCAATTACAAACTTTTTCACATAATCTTCATTTCTGTCAGAGATAATCAATCCAGAAACAAACCCATGAGCAAACCCGATTCCAAAGAATTTTCGCTGAAAGACCATTTCTACGGCGCGGCGACTGTCGGGGAGCGCGGACAGATTGTGATTCCGGTGGAAGCTCGCAAGCGGTACAATATCGAGACCGGCGACAAGATCCTTATCATGGGCGCTCCGCATGAACGTGGACTGATGCTGATTAAGATTGACGCCATGCGCGAGTTTATGACCACGATTATTGCCGATTTGCAGCACATGGAGCAGGAAATCGCCCTGGGGCGTGACACCGCGCCCCTGGCAAAGACGGAGGAAGACACTTTTTGAAACGATGCCCTCAGCGGGTTTCGGCAGGCATTGCTGCCAGCTTGACCGCTTTCCTAGCAGTGCCATTGACGGCACAGACGCCTACGGCGACACAGACGCCTACGGCGACACAGACGCCTACGGCGACACA
>CAXSZN010000014.1:15356-22824 GCA_964241935.1 uncultured Armatimonadales bacterium | reverse complement strand
AGACGCCTACGGCGACACAGACGCCTACGGCGACACAGACGCCTACGGCGACACAAGCCCCGGCCCAGACACCGGCCCCGGCGATCCCTGCACCAGCGACCGCACCGGGAACTGCGACCGCACCGGGAACTGCGACCGCACCGGGAACTGCGACCGCACCGGGCGTTCCCGTACAGACACTGACGCTGGACCAGGTGCTGGCGCGGGCGCTAGGCAGCAATTCTTCCGTGCTTCTGGCACAGCAGCAAGTTTTAAAAGCGCAGCAGCTTATCAATGAGGCCAACGCGGGCGGGCTGCCGACGATCCGCGTGGATGTCGTAGATACGCTGTCCAGCAACAAAACCTTCGGCACGGCGGGCGGCGGCAGCAACGCCACCGGAACCCTGCCGGGCGGCGGCAACATTCCAGTCATTATTGACACCGGCGGCGGCAATGCGTCGGGGGTCACCAGCAGCGGCGGCGGCGGAACCGCGACCGGTGCCGGGTCCACGTCCGCCGGCACCACAACGACCAGTACCACGACCGCAACCGGGGCGACCACGACCAACACGACTCCCACCAATACGACACTCGGATCCGGTGGAACAACCAGCACCGGCACGGGGGGAACTGGCACGGGGGGAACCGGCACGGGAACGACCGGGACCGGCACGACAAGCACGGGAACCTTCGGCACGACCGGCCCAACCGCGCAGGCAAAGCCCAGTGCCGGTCTGCCCCCAATCATGCAGCAGTTCGCATCAGCGGCAAACGGAGGCGCAGCGAACAAAAAAACCGACAGTGCAGACCAGCCCCTGAAGGCGCGTGACAACGGGACGCCGACCACAGGCACCGGCACGGGAACAGGCCAGCTTCCCGGCAACGGCTCGCTGAACAATGCAATCACCGGCCACAACAACAATTACAGCGCACAAGTCAGCGTCACACAAGGCATTGACATCTTCAACTTAGTGCCCGCGGCGGAAGATGTGGAGCGGCTGACCCGAGATTTCTATGTCACCGACCTCCAGCGGGTTGAAAATGAGACGACTCTTTCCGTCAAAGATCAATTTTTCAATGTTCTGCGCGATCAGGAACAAGTTGTCGTTTACCAGGAGCAGGTAGCCGCCGACCAGGAAAGCGTGCGGGTGACTCAGGCTCAGGTCAATGCCGGCTCAGTCGCCCAGTTTGATCTGCTGACTGCCCAAACAACGCTTTCCAACGCCCAGCAGCAGCTCTCGTCGGCGCAGGACACGCTGACGCTGGCCCAGGACAACTTGAACAACCTGCTCGGGGTCAATCCCGATGTGCCGTTTTCGCTTGCCGTGCCGGCCCTGCCGCCCCTGAACCAAACATTTGACAAAAACCAGCTCACGCAGACCGCCTATACGCATCGCCCGGAGATCATTCAGGGCTACAACAACGTCAAAATCGCCAATCGCTTGGTCAAGCTCGCCGGCGTTGGCCTGCTGCCCTCGCTCAGCCTCGTCGGCAGCGGCAATTACGACGGCTATACCGCAGGAACCTCCCACGACACGGCCAGCCTTTCAGCGGTTCTGGGCATTCCGCTGTATGACGGCGGGGCGACCCGCGCCAAGATCAAGGAAGCCGAGGCTGACCTGCATTCGCAGCAGATCACGCTCAGCCAGCTTCAGGAGAACGTCGCCATTGAAGTGCGGCAGGCGCTCGCAAACATTGCCGATGCCCAGACCCGTGCAAGTTCCGCCGGACTCGGCGCACAGCAGGCCGAGGAAGCGTACCGGCTGGCAAATGTGCGCTACAAAAACGGCATTGGCACCATTTTAGACGTTGTCAACGCCCAGGCCCAGCTTGCCCAGGCGCGGTCTAATTTGGTCAACGCGCAGTATGACTACCAGACTTCGCTGGCGCAGCTCACCCGCGCGATCGGCAGCCGCTAGGCGTCAAGCAAAATCGGCAGCCGCTAGGCTTCAGGAGAAACAAGACAGAATGAAGATCAACCGTGCCGCATCGGCACTTGCAGGACTTTTCTTAGTGGCTGCCCTTGCGGGCTGCGGTCATAAGCAGGGTGCCGGCGGCGGAAAAGGAGGCGGCGGGGCGTCCGGCCCCAATGCGCCTCTTCCCGTAGAAGTCGCGGCGGTGACGCGCGGCACAATTGCCACCAGCGACCCGATCACCGGCAGCATCGCCGCGCTGCAGGACGTGCAGCTCTCGGCGCGGGTCAGCGCTCAGGTGACGGCAGTCAACTACCGTGAAGGCCAGTTTGTGCGAGCCGGTCAGGTCATTGTCCAGCAGGATGCCACCGATTTAGAGGCCAATGTCCGGGCTGCCGAAGCCAATGTCAGCCAGGCCCAGGCGAACGTCTCGTCCAACATCGCCAAAGTCGCCCAGGCGCAAACCAATTACACGCTGGAAGTTCAGACTGCCCGGCAGGCCGTCGCTCAGGCCCGCGCCCAGGTCGCAAGCGCCAACCAGAACTACCTCAAAATTAAAGGCGGCTCGCGGCCCCAGCAAGTGCTGCAAAGCAAAGACCAGCTTCTGCTGGCAAAAGCCAACTTGGACAATTCTTTGATCACGCTCAACCGGGATAAAAGCCTGCTGGCGCAGGGCGCAATCGCCCAGTCTCAGCTTGACACGGATCAAACCAACTACACGGTGCTGAAACAGACCTATGCGAACCAGCAGGAGTCCCTCTCGCTGACCGTGGAAGGAAACCAGGCGGAAGACATCGCCGCGGCTCTGGCGCAGCTTCAGCAGCAGCAGGCCAATCTGGCGACCGCCGTCTCGAACCAGGTCACGGTGCAGCTTCGCCGCGACGACATCACTGCCGCTCAAGCCGCCTTGCAGCAGGCAAAGGCCGCCGTCCAGCAGCAGCAGGCGACGCTGGCTTATGACCAGCAGCAGGTGGACTACACCGTTATTCGATCTCCGATTGACGGCATCATTGCCGCCCGCGAAGTCGAGCCGGGCCAGGTCGCGTCTCCGGGAACCAATCTGATGCGGGTCGTCAACGTCAAGACCGTGTATTACGAGCCGACGATTTCCGAAACCGACTTCGAGCAGACCAATGTCGGCGATCCCGTCGCGGTGCAGGTGGACGCCCTGCCGGGACGCGCATTCAATGGCGTCGTAAAGGCGGTTTATCCCGCCGCCGCCAGCGGCAGCCGCCAGTTCACACTGCGGGTCGCCGTCCCGAACCCGACCAATGAGCTGCGTCCCGGCATGTTCGCTCGCGGCACTTTGCTTGCAACGATCCACCGGAACGTCGTCGTTATTCCGGTCACTGCCTTGGTGCCGATCCAGTCCGATACCGCTGATGCCAATACCAGTGAGGGCACAGCGACCGGTGGGACGGCCCTGCCCCCGCAGGAAGTATTTGTGGTCGGTCCCGGCAACAAAGCCGTCGTTCGCAAAGTTCAGGTCGGCATCGTCAATTCCAGCCAGGCGGAGATCACGCAGGGCCTGCAGCCGGGCGACACGCTTGTGACTGTCGGCCAGGGCCAGCTTGTCGCGGGGCAGCCTGTGAAGATCGAAAGCACGGCGAACGGCGTCGGCGCGGGCCTTGCGACAACGTAGAACGAGATTAAGAACGAGCAGTTTTCAACTGCTCGTTGGGTCAAACGTCCTGCGGACGAAGAAAGAAACATCCTGAACCCGAAGGGTTCTTCTTCTAGCGGGTAGTTTTCAACTACCCGCACCGTAACGACTGCTAGAAACTTTGAGGTATTTATGGGACTGACACGTCTCGCAATCTCCCGCCCGGTCGTTATCTTGATGATGGTTGCGGCCTTCCTCGTGCTCGGCATCATCGCTTACTTTAAGCTGCCTGCCGAGCTGAACCCGCAGGTGGACTTTCCGCGTGTGACGGTGCTGACAACTTATGCCGGCACGAACCCGCAGGAAATGGAAACGCTGGTCACAAAACCGATTGAAGACGCCATCAGCGGCGTCAGTGGCGTTCAGGAAATTGACTCCTACTCCGAGCAGGGCGTTTCCACCGTCTCGATCCAGTTCTTCTTCGGGACAAACCTAGACACGGCAGACGCGGACGTGATCCAGAAAGTGGACGCCATCCGCAAGAACCTGCCGACGGCGTCCGACTCGCCCGCTGTCCTGAAAGCAGACACCAGCGGCCAGCCCGTCATGCACATCGCCATGCAAAGCAAGCGGCGGCCGGAGCGCGAGCTGCAATCTTTGGCAACTAACATTGTTCAGCCGGCGCTGGAGCAGGCCACGGATGTCGGCACGGTCTCCATCGCGCAAGGCTCCCTGCGCGAAATTCGTGTTGCAGTCCCGGCCAGCCGTTTAGCAGCCTATGGCATTACCATCTCCCAGCTTGCACAGGCCATCGGCAATGCCAACGTCAACGTCGCCAGCGGCTTCATTCAGTCCGGCAGCTCGTATTACAATGTCCGGCTGATCGGCGAGTTCGCCAGCGTGGCCGAGATCCGCAACTTGAAGCTGAACTTTGCCGCCACTTCCACCGGGGGCAGCACGGTTTCCGCCGGCGGCGGGGCGGCTGTCGGAACGGCGACCGCCGGGACGACGGGAACAACAGCAGCCGTCCCGACGACGGCAACACCGGTATCGTCCAATCAAGTCGTCTCGCTCGGCGACATTGCCACTGTGCTGGACACCGGATCAGAGCAGACGCAGGATGCGTTCCTGAACGGCCAGCCTTCCATCGGGATTGATGTCCTGAAGACCACCGACGGCAACACGCTGGCAGCGGTCGCGGGCGTCAAGGACCAGATCAAGAAGCTGGCTAAAATCCTGCCGCCGGACATCACGTTCACGATCTCAACGGATCAGTCGCAAACAGTTAATTCCAACCTGAACGATGTTGTCGTCTCCCTGATTCTGGGCGCACTGCTTGCGGTCTTGGTCGTCTTTATCTTCCTGCACAACATTCGCGGGACGATTATCATTGCTATCGCGATCCCGACCTCGATGATTGCGACGTTCCTGCCGATGTACGCGCTCGGCTTCACGCTGAACACGCTGTCACTGCTTGGCCTGTCACTGGCGGTCGGCATTCTTGTAGACGACTCAATCGTCGTTTTGGAGAACATCAACCGGCATCTCGCGATGGGCGAGGAGCCGACTGTCGCGGCGATTAATGGACGCTCCGAGATCGGCTACGCGGCCATTACGCTGACCTGCGTGGACTTGGTTGTCTTTCTGCCGATTGGGTTCATGGGCGGCGTCATCGGCGAGTTCTTCCGCTCGTTCGGCATTACGGTTGCGTTTGCGACTCTCTTCTCGCTGTTCGTTTCGTTCACGCTGACGCCGATGCTGGCAGCCCGCTGGTACAAAAAAGGCGAGCGCAACGAATATGATACGGGCTTCGCCGGAGCGTTTGACCGGAACTTCCTGCGGTTTGAGGAATGGTACCGCGGCATCCTGCGGAACGTTCTGACATTTGCCTATGCGCCCCGAACGCGGAGCCGGAACATCGGCGCTCGCGCTTGGCTCGGCTTCTGGAAATGGTGGCTGCGCGGGCCGGTGCTGGTGCTGCTGGCCGGGAACTTGTTCCTGTTCGCCATCTTCGGCCTGCTCGGGAAAAATCTCGGCTTCCGGTTCGCGCCGGACCAGGACCAGGGCCAGGTGTCCGTGCTGGTGCAGGCTCCGGCGGGGTCTTCGCTTGGGTTTACGGAGGCGATTACAACACAGATTCAGAACGTCATCCAGAACACGCCGGACATCAAGCACGACACCAAGTTCGTGTCCACGACGGTCGGGGACGCCGGGCCGGGCCAGAATGCGACTGGAACTCAGTACGCCCATGTGGACCTGACGCTGTATGACCGCAAAAGCATTCTGGACAGTGTTCAGTTCTGGAAGCATGAGCATCTGCGGAACCGCTCGGATGTGGATGTGGCCGCAGAAATCGGCAAACTGACCCGCAACATTGTCGGCGCACGCATCCTCCCTGCCAACGTCAGCGGCTTCGGCGGCGGCTCGCCGCCTTTGGAGATTGACCTGACCGGCCCGGACTTCAATCAGCTCCAAGCCGCGACCCGGCAGGTTCAAAAGCTGATTTCCGATACGCCCGGCACCTATAATGTAGATAACTCGTTCAAGAACAGCCAGCCGGAAGTGGAAGTGCGGCTGGACCGGATCAAAGCGCCGGAGTTTGGCCTGAGCCTGCAGCAAGTTGCCAATGCCCTGGCGGACTCTGTTGCCGGTAACCAGAACACGGAGTACCGCGACCCGGCCGACGGCCAGCAGTATTATATCCGGGTGCAGCTTGCCGATGCCGACCGCGACAACCCGGAAACGGTGTCAAACATCATTGTCGGCTACCAGAACAATGTGCCGGTGCATCTCGGTGATGTCGCCGAAATCACCGTTGGCTCCGGCCCGGTCAAGATTGACCGCTTGAACCGCCAGCGCGAGATCGCGGTGACCGCTTACCTGCGTCCGGGATACCAGCCGGGCAGTGTCAATGCGCTGATTGCTCCAAAGCTTGCCGCGATGAACCTGGGACAAGTTACCTACTCGTCCGGCGGCGAAGCTAAAAGCATCGGGCAGGAGTTCGGCTACCTGGCGACTGCCTTCCTGCTGGGCATCGCGCTGACTTACATGCTGATGGCGGCGCTGTTCAACAACATGATCTACCCGCTTTCGATCATGCTGTCGCTGCCGCAGGCTTGGGCCGGCGCGATAATCGCGCTGACCCTCGCTCAGGAGCCTTTGAGTCTCATCGCCATGATCGGCATCGTCTATCTGAACGCCATCGTCAACAAAAACGCCATTCTGCTGGTGGACTACACGAACACGCTGCGCGGGCGCGGCTACAAGCGTCTCGACGCCATCCTAGAAGCCGCCCCGATCCGCCTGCGTCCAATCCTGATGACGACGTTCACGATTATCGTGTCCACCCTGCCGACGGCGCTTGCCCTGGGGCGAGGCGCGGGCTTCCGGCAGTCGCTCGGCGTTGCCGTCATCGGCGGCATCATCCTGTCGCTGGTGCTGACGCTGATTATCGTGCCGTGCGCGTACTTCCTGTTTGACAACTTCAGCAACTGGCTGGGCCGTGTCATCTGGCACCGCCAAATTCCTGCTGAATCGCTGGCGTACAGCGGCGCAGACCAGGATGACCCGCGCCACGAAGACCACTCCCTGCGGCCAGAGCCGCTGGATTAACCTGTCCGGCACAAACAAAAACGCCCCGCCAACATTCTGGCGGGGCGTTTCTTTTTCGCGTCAGTGCGTTTTATAGGTCTTTATCATCTTTAACGTCGTCCAGATCATCGGGCAGGTCTAAATCGGCGTCTTCATCCAGGTCTTCGATCTCGCCGGCTTCAAGGTCCGCATCCGCGCTCATCGCAGATGCCGACACCACCGGCGGCTCGTAGCGGGCCAGGCGCGAGGGCCGCTTCGGGCAGTTCGTACATGTAAATTTCACTTTTGCGCCTCTGAGCCACGCCGGGACGCCTTTGAAGACGGCCCCGCAGTCGCTGCAGCGTATTGCTTCCGTTGGCATAAATCCGTTCAACCTCACTCT
>CAXSZN010000014.1:0-15256 GCA_964241935.1 uncultured Armatimonadales bacterium | reverse complement strand
TATCGTCTTGACTCTTATCGTCTTGACTCTTATCGTCTTGACTCTTATCGTCTTGACTCTTATCGTCTTGCAGTGCTTTTAGTTTTAACAGCGTTCTGTTCTTAATCGTTCGCGTTTAGTCGTTCTTCTCCGCAGAAATTGCCACGTCATGGCTTGGGGATTTGCCGGTGCCGTTTGAGGCGACAGAAGATTTCGGGGTGACAGAGGAATTGGAAGCGGCTGATGAAGGGCGAGCAGGCGAGCGCAGCGTCGAAGCCTTGCCTTTCGCCGCATCTTTGTCCTCTGCCGCCGGGGTCAGCACCCCGTTCATCACCATCAGCACCCCGATCACCAGGTAGCACCAGGCTTCTTTGCCGGTGACCGGCTGGCCGGGATCATAGACAAACCGCGGCCCTAAGATAAGGCCGACAATCCCCAGCACAATTAAAATCGCGCCGATCACGGTGAAGGTGCTCAGCCAGCGAGACCTTAGCATAAGTTCGTTCCTTGCTCCCAGGAAGTTTTGTCTTTGACAAAACTCGTTCTGTCATTATACACTATTTTGGGACACTATTCTGCGCTTGTCCCGGCTCAGTTTACTGTTGCCCACTCGGCGAAAGTTCCATCAGCGAGCCGCACCTCGGCCGCACCGCGCTCCGACAGCCCGGAAAGCACCCCGGAAACTTCCCCCTGCCGCACCAACGCGCCAACAGCAAGAATAGCCCGGCAGCGTGCCAGGACAAGGGAAAAGCCTTCTTGATACCAGCGCCTCTCCCAAAGCGTCAGTGATGACCCGGCGGCGTCAACGACGCTTAATAGGGGCAGTTCCCGCCCTGCCGCTTGATACAGAGAAGTCGGCGGATACGCGAACTCAGCCGCGCCTGGAAATTCGGTTTGGCCCACGTTGATGCCGATGCCCAGCACAGCCACGCCCGCACCGACTTCCACTAAAATGCCGCCGACTTTTTTGCCGCCCAGCAGCAGATCATTCGGCCATTTAATTTGTGGGGCAAATCCAAGTGAGACCAGAGCATCCGCAGCGGCAAGCGCTGTGACCAGCCCAAACTGCCCGGCGTCCGCGTCCAGCGGCAGGCGGTACACAAACGACATCAGCGCACTTTGCCCGGCCTGCGCCTGCCACTGGTGCCCGCGCTGCCCGCGCCCATGCGTCTGAAAATCGGCAGTCACCAGCGCCCCCGATGGCGCAGGGTCAGCCGTATTCAGCGCCCATTCTCGTGCAATGTCGTTTGTTGAGCTGCATTCAGCAAAATGCCGGCGAGGCCGGCCGAACTCAGTCATTCGGCGAAGTCCAAAGAAATGTCCAGAGCGGGAGCCGAGTGTGTCAGCGCTCCGATACTCAGGACATCTACGCCTGTCGCCGCGACCTCAGCAATCCGCGCTTCGGTTAAGTTGCCCGACGCTTCCGAGATTGCCCGCCCGCCGATCAGTTCAACCGCCTGCCGCATCGTTTCCGTGTCCATATTATCTAAGAGAATAATATCCGCGCTTGCCACAAGCGCTTCCTCCACCATGCCGAGCGATGCCGCTTCCACCTCAATCTTCATCGTGTGCGGGATCTGCGCTTTCGCCCCCGCGACCGCATTTGCAATCCCGCCGGCGGCTTTGATATGGTTGTCTTTAATCAAAACGCAGTCGTACAATCCCAGCCGGTGATTGAAGCCGCCGCCTGCCCGGACCGCATACTTTTCCATGGCCCGCAGCCCCGGCGTCGTTTTGCGCGTGTCCACGATCCGGGCCTGAGTTCCTGACGTGAGTGCGACATACTGCGCCGTGAGTGCCGCAATCCCCGACAGCCGCTGCAGGAAGTTCAGCGCGACCCGCTCCGCCGTCAGCAGGGCGCGGGCATCCCCGGTCACGACCGCCAGCGGCGTCCGCCCCTCCCCCACCCGTGTTCCGTCCGTGACCAGGGCCTCCCACCGGGCGCTTGGGTCCAGCAGCTTGAATGCCAGCTCGGCAATCGCAAGTCCCGCAATCACACCCGGCTGCTTCGCCAGCACCGTCGCCGCCGCCGTGGTCCCGGCAGGAACACACAGCATCGTCGTGATGTCCCCCGGCCCGATGTCCTCTAAAAGCGCCGCCCGCACCAGCGGTTCATATTGCAGTTGTGGAATGTCCATAGTTTTTTCTAATGCTTCTTCGGCGTATGCGGTTCCGGCTTGATTGGCCCGACAACTTCGGCAGTCACAGGAACCGTGGCGCAGTAGCCGTCCGGTGTTTTGAACTGAAGCTCGGCATCCATCCTGCCAAGAGGCAGATGCGACATGAAAGTGACTGTCCACATCTGCCAGATAGATGCATTAAGCCCAAGTACGGTCAATTTTCGGGCCGTAAAATATGGAGAAGTGCTTGTGACGGAAGCGCCGTTCAAAGCGGCGCTCCCTGAAATGCGGAGCGGCGGCGGAAACAAAACAAGACGGGGTATCGTGCGGGGCGGGAAATGAGCCATCGGAGGCGCATAAAAGCCGATTGTCAGCGATTTCAATTTGCTTGCACCTACTTTGACTTGGCCGAAGTCTACCGGCACTGTCGGTGCTTTAAGTCCCTCTACGCTTTCGCCGACTGCATTGATGCCGGTAAGGTCGGCAAGTGGGCCGGGTGGGTATGGCGGAGACGGCCTAGTAGCGTCCACTAAAATTAGGTGTTCCTGGAACGGCCCGATTTGGAAGTAGGCATTTACCGTCACCCGGTAGACAACCTGAATGAAGTCGGGATGATTGAAGCGGGCAAATAAAGAAACGTCCGCTTGCGAGTCCCGGTCTGGCTGAAGGACAGGCAAATGTTCTGACGAAAACATGCGCCGGTCAAATGTTACCGTCACAAGCTGAGTGCATTGCGTATCGGACGGAACTAGGCCGAAATTAATCACCGCCGGAGAAAAAGAAACGGCGGGCGTTGGTGCGGGCGCATCGGCACCGACAGATGCGAAGCTAAAGAAGAAAAGGCCGCAGGCCAGCATACCCAGAAAGTGACGCATGGCTATTTGTTCACCGTAGTGTGCGGTTTTCTCTGCCGGTACTCGGACGGCGGAACACCCATTCGGCGCTTGAAGGCGGCGGAAAACGCATAAGGGCTGTCGTAGCCGACCAAACGGGCTACGGATTCGACAGTATAGGACTCGGACGCAAGAAGGGCGGCGGCGCGGCGCATCCGCAGAGCCGTCACATGGCGCATCGGGCTTTGCCCAAGCTCGGCCTGGCAGAGACGGCGCAAGTGTTCGGGACTAAGCTGGACCCGGCGGGCGATCCCTTCCACAGTCCACGGCGCGGCAAGGTCCGCGTTGACGCTGTCCCAAAGCCGCCGCAGACGCGGGTCACCCCCACCGGGCTGCACCAAGCGCCGGGCGTAGGAAGACACCAAAGATGCCCAGGGCGGTACGAGACTAGGGTCGGCGGAATGCATGACTTCCCGGTGCAGCCCGGAAATCGCGCTCGCCAGCGGGCCGGTCTCGCCCGGCAGCAGCCGGGGACGATCACCTGCCCCCAGCCAGTCCCCCGGCGACTGCACCCAGCAGAGCGTCCACATCGCAGCGCCGCCGTCGGCCCGGTAGGCATGAAACGCAGACGGCGGGGTGAGATATACCTGCCCGGTCTCGCAGCGCTGCCAATCGCTTTCGATCCAGACCCAGCCGCCGCCGCCGGTGCAGGCAAGAAGCTGGCTGGCGGTGGAAGCACTGCGGACAAAGCAGAAGTCCGGGCCGGCCTCGGTCAGGCCGGCCAGGGTGATGCCGTGCACGGCAAGCGCGGGGCAAAGCGCGGCGCTGATAATCCATTCGCGGGTGCTGCTCCCAACTCTGTGCATTTCGCGTGGGCAGATGTTGTTTTTGTTGATGGACATAGCCTTGATATGCGTGTATTATAGCACGATACCGAGGAGAAAAAGTATGACAACCCCACGCCCCGAATATCCACGTCCGCAGTTTGTGCGCCCTGATTGGCTTTGTTTGAACGGGGAATGGCAGTTTGAGATTGATGGCGGCGACAGCGGCCTGGAGCGCGGCCTGCTGAAACGTCCCTTGTCCGATACCATCACCGTGCCGTTCTGCCCGGAGTCGGAGCTTTCCGGGCTGGGCTACACCGACTTCCTGCTGGCCGTTTGGTATAAAAAAGTGGTTACGGTTCCCGAAGGCTGGAAAGGCCGCCAAGTTCTGCTGCACTTCGGCGCGGTAGACTACGATGCGACAGTTTGGGTGAACGGCGTGGAAAGAATGCGCCACCGAGGCGGATTTACCCCGTTTTCGGTGCTGCTCAAAGATATCACCGGCGGCGACACGTTCAGCGTTGTGCTGCGGGCCAGAGACGATTGGCGGACCCCGCAGCCGCGCGGCAAGCAGTCTACGCGCTATGAGGCCTACAACTGCCTGTATACCCGAACAACGGGCATCTGGCAGACGGTGTGGATGGAGCCGGTCCCGAGGACCGCGCTGAAGCGCCCGCGCATCACGCCGGATGCCGCCGCCGGCGCATTTTATTTGGAGCTGCCGCTGACCCAAAACAAGCCGGGCCAGCGGGTACGGGCCGCACTCAAAACGGGAAGCGGCGAAATCTGCACCGCTGAAACCGCCGCGCATTTAGACCTTGCGCCTCGCTTGACTTTGACTATTCCCGAAGACAGGCGGCGCTTGTGGTCTCCGGCTGATCCCTATCTATACGACATCGAGATTGCGCTTATCGAAGCCGACGGAACCATCGCAGACAGCGCTTCCAGCTACGCCGGCCTCCGAAGCGTGGCGATTGACGGCCACAAAGTCAAGATCAACGGCGAGACGATCTTCCAGCGCACCGTGCTGGACCAGGGGTATTACCCGGCGGGGATTATGACCGCGCCGACGGACGCCGAGCTTGAGGCTGATATTCGGCGTGCTCTGGACGTCGGCTTTAACGGCGCTCGCCTGCACCAGAAAGTCTTTGAAGAGCGCTTTTTATACCACGCCGACCGCCTGGGGTATCTGGTCTGGGGTGAGTTCGGCAACTGGGGCTGCGACGGTTTCGGGCCGGCCGGCGACAGCCAGCGGCCTGGAGCGACTTATATCACGCAGTGGCTGGAAGCATTGGAGCGCGATTATTCGCATCCCAGCATTATCGGCTGGTGCCCGCTGAACGAAACCAGCCAAAAGATCACGGACCGCATCACGGTTCTGGACGACGTGACTTACGGCATGTATCTGGCGACAAAAGCAATGGATTTGTCTCGGCCCGTGCTGGATTCATCGGGATATTCCCACCGGGTCATCGGCCAGGACATCTATGATTCGCACGACTACATTGACGAGAAAGTCTGGTCCATCGGCTTTGCGAACTTTAAAGCGCGTCACGCCAAGATGGAGGCCGGCAGCGCCTATGTCAACGAGGGCAAAGCTACCGACAGCAAAACCGGTGAGGGAAAAAAGATTTCTGTGCCGTATGAGGGCCAGCCGTACTGGGTCAGCGAATTTGGCGGATTTAAGTGGGTGCTGGAAGAAGACCGGCATCTTGCCGAAGAAGCTTGGGGCTATGGCGGCAGCCCAAAAACAATGGAAGAGTTTTACTTGCGGTTCCAGGCAGTCTGCGAAACGCTTTTAGAGAACCCGCGCATGTTCGGCTACTGCTACACACAGCTCACCGACATCACCCCGGAGCTGAACGGCATCTACACCTATGACCGACGCCTCAAGTTCGACGCGGCCCGCCTCAAAGCCATTCAAACAAAGCCCGCCGCGATCGAGCAGAGCTAGTCCGTCCCCGCCGGAGCACCGCCTGTTCTCGGGAATACCTCTCGCAGCACGTTATATCTGCCGATAATCTTCTTAGTCTTACTGCGGATTTATGGAATAATCGGTTTATGGCCCCCACTCCGGCGAATGAAGCACAGCGGCTGGATGCACTGCACCAGACACATCTTCTTGACACGCCGCCCGAAGAAGCGTTTGACGACCTCACACGTCTGGCCGCGCATCTTTGCGGCGTGCCCATTGCCGCCGTATCTTTGGTCGATTCGGACCGGCAGTGGTTCAAGTCCATCGTGGGTTTGGAACTGCGCGAAACTCCGCGCAGCGCGGCTTTCTGCGCCCATGCAATCTTGCAGACAAAAGTGTTTATTGTTTCGGATGCCTCCGCAGATGAGCGCTTTGCCGAAAATCCCCTGGTCACCGGCGAGCCGCATATCCGCTTTTATGCCGGGGCGCCGCTCGTGACACCCGAAGGGATGGCCCTCGGCTCCCTGTGCGTGATTGATCGCGTCCCACGCTGGCTGACGGAAGACCAGACCGCAGCGCTGCAGATCCTCGCCCGGCAGGCCGCCGGCCAGATCGAGCTGGCGCGGCGCGTAGCGGCCCAGGAACAGCTCATTGCGGAACGCGCCGCCGCTGAGAAAACTCTGCGTCACCATCAAGCGCTGCTGCTGGAAGCCCAGCAGGTCGCGAAGATCGGGTGCTGGGATTACGATGTCATAACAGGAAAAATCGGCTGGTCCCCGGAGATGTTCCGGCTGCTGGGGTTCGATCCTGCCGGCGGCGAGCCGGATTACGACACGCTGATGACCCATTATCACCCGGAAGATGTTCCCCTGCACAATGCTAGAGTGCTTCAAGCGCTTGACGACGGCCTGCCTTATGCGTTTGACGCCCGCATTTTGTCCGGCGAATGCCAGATGCGCTGGGGTCATGCCCAGGGCCAAGCCGAGCGGGACGACACCGGCCGGGTCGTTCGGCTCTTCGGCACGGTCATGGACATCACAGAGCGCAAGCAGGCGGAAGAAGAACACGCCCGGCTTGCCGCGATTGTCGCCCACTCCAGCGATGCCGTGCTGGGACTGACCCTGGACGGAACGCTTGTCAGCTGGAACAAAAGCGCGGAGCGGCTGTTCGGTTACCAGGAAAGCGAGGTGATCGGGCAGCATGTTTCCGTGCTGGTCGCGCCGGGCCAGGAAGGCTTGGCAGACTCGATCATCCAGGCGTTAAGGCGCGGCGAACTGTGCGGTGCCCAGGAGCTGCGCGGCCGGCGCAAAGACGGTACGCTTGTCGAGACCCTGCAAACATTTTCCCCCATCCGCAATCAGATGGGTGAGGTGGTGGGAGTCGCTGCTGTCGGACATGATGTCACCGAGCAGCGCCGGGCGGAAGAAGCCGTCCGCCGCAGCGAGGCGCGTTTGGCGGAAGCCCAGCGGGTCGCGCATATCGGAAGCTGGGAGCTGGACGCAGCCACGCACGAGCTTGTTTTTTCCGAAGAAATGTATCATCTGTTTGAGATGGACCCCGCCGCGGGAATGCCGCCACACGAAGTCATCCTGGGACGCTACCACCCCGGCGATGTCGCCGCGCATACGGCTCTGGTGACACAATGCCAGGCCGCCCGTAAGCCTTTTGTCACCGACATACGGATTGTCCGGCAGAGCGGCGACGTTCGCTGGGTTCATGTTGTCGGCGAGCCGGTCTTAGGCAGTGACGGAAACCTGCTGCGCTTTGTCGGAACGATGATGGACATCACAGAGCGCGTGCGGACCGAGGAGCGCTTCCGGGTGCTGTTCGAGCACTCTCCGGAAGCGCATCTTTTAAGTGATGCCGATGGCATTATTGACTGCAATGATGCTTCTCTCCAAATGTTCCGGTGCAGCAGCCGGGACGACCTGATCGCAGTGCATCCCATGAAATTGTCGCCCCAGCTTCAGCCGGACGGCTTGCCGTCTTTGGATAAAGGCCATGCGATCCATCACGCGATCGTACAAACCGGCGCTCAGGATTTTGAGTGGATCCATGAAAGACTGGACGGCGATCAGTTTCCCGCGAAAGTGATCGCAACCCCCGTGACGCTCAACGGTAAGCCTGCGATGCTGTCCGTCATCCATGACCTGACCGACCAGAAGCGTGCCGAGCAGCGCATCCATGATTACGCTGTGATTTTAGAGTTCCAGAAACGGGAACTGGAGCAGGCGAACCGAGATCTGTGCGACCTGGCGACGACCGATGGCCTGACTGGCCTCAAAAACCACCGCGCGTTCCAGGAGCGGCTGCTGGCGGACTGTGAGATCGCGGAACGCCATCAGTCGCCACTTTCCCTGATGCTGCTGGACGTGGACCATTTCAAGCAGTACAACGATACATTCGGGCATCCCGCCGGGGACGCCGTCCTCAAACAAGTTGCCAAGCTGCTGGAACAGACCATGCGGGACTGCGATTTTGCCGCCCGCTACGGCGGCGAAGAGTTTGTGGTTGTTCTGCCGCAGACCGACCAAGCCGGAGCGCTGCGGGCGGCAGAGCGCTGCCGGGTCGCGATTGAAAACGCGCATTGGAAGTGCCGGGCAGTGACAGCAAGCTTCGGCGTCGCCACATTTTCCCTCAGCTGCGCCGGCACGGATGCACTCATTGCCGCTGCGGACCAGGCGTTGTACGCCGCCAAATCCAAAGGCCGCAACCAGGTCATGCACAGCCGCTCATTTTGCCTTTCAAGCGGCTTATCCGGTTCCGAGGCGTGAGCGCCTAGATCTCGCTGGTCTCCTGAAACGGCCAGCGCGGCAGCGGCTCACGAGAAGTTACCCACGCACCGGGTATGCTTGCCGCGCCGGCAGACAGCGCCACAATGCCGCCTACTATCGCGCAAGTCGTATCCCGATCCCCGAGGCCGCTTACCGTCAGCCATAACGCCTCTTCGTAATTATCCAAATGCCCGCCCGCACACCACAAGGCAAACGGGCAGGTATCCTGAGCGGAGATGTCATGACCGGAACCGAGTACTGACATTGCCAGTTCTACGGACGCAGATCGGTCTAAGCCTCGGGCATGGCGAACTTTCTCGCGCACCACGCTGCTGGGGACATGCGGCAGAACCAAGTCCAAAAACTCCTGGCGGTCAGGGTACGGGCCTCCGGCGGCTTGCGCCGCGAGGGCCGCGCCGACAGCCACCGCAATTGCGCCGGCAGCCGCTTCCGGGTGAGCATGAGTCACATCGCTCGATTTAGCGGCGTTTTCAACAACGGCGTGCAGATCATCCGCAAAATATGCGCCGACCGGCGTAACCCGCATCGCCCCGCCGTTGCCGTAAGACCCCTGACCCTCAAACAGCAGCGGAGCCAGCTCCGGCCAGTGGCCGCCCTGCCAGAACTTAGGCAGCAGCCAGTGCATCGCCCCACCGTAGCCGCGCCGGGCGTCATAGCGTGCGCCGAAGCTCATGGCGAGAATATCCTGGTTGACTGCCTGGTACTGGCGCAGAATGGAAACGACCGAAAGCGCCATCTGCGTATCGTCGGTAAAATGCCATTCGGGTTCGGGCAGCGTCCGCGCTTCGATCAGATCATTGACTACATACGGGTCAACAAAGAACTGCTCCCCAAACGCATCTCCTACCGAAAGACCTTCCAGGGACAGCGCGGCGCGGGCAAGCCGGGCATGGGGCGACGAGTCAAGGGTCATTGAACTGCCTCCTTCATTGGACGGCATCTTCCGCTTGGGCGGCCCAGAGCATCCCGCGCACCATCAGCGGCAGGATTTCGGCCTGCGCGACGATGTTGGCGTGATGGCCCAGAGAGTTGTACGCCACCCGGCCCTGCCCGTAGTATTTGGTCCAGATAACCGGCATGTCGAACTCACCGTTTGCGACATGCGGGCCGTCCGCCGTCGGGAAGCGCGTGACCGCCAGCGTCTTGTTGGCGGGGTCAACGTGCATGTAATACTGCTCGCTCTTGACTGGAAACTCAGCGGGCGAGCCTGCCGTGATGAAGTGGCTGGGTTCTGTGATCCGCACACTGTAATCCACGCCGTCGTTGCCGGGATGCGAGACCCATTGCCCGCCGGTCATAAACTGGTACTCGGTTTCGGCCCGGAATGAATCGCACATGCCGCCGTGGCAGCCGGCAATTCCGACCCCGCTTTTGACGGCTTCCAGCAGCGGCGCAAGCTGCTCCTGCGTGATCGTGTCCATTGTCCAGACCGGGACAATCAGCGCCAAGGCTTGGAGCTTCTCGCCATCTTTGTAGGCATCCAGCGTATTCGAGACTTCCACCTCGAAGCCTTTGTCTTTGAGTTCCCGCTCAAAAATCTCCGCCACCTGCTGCGGCTGGTGACCGTCCCATCCGCCCCAAACAATCAGCGCCTTGCGCCCGTTGACATGTGCCATTTTTATTCTCCTTCAGTGTAATCTGCTAATGAATTCAATCTGCTAACGCAGGTAGGATGCCCCGTTGACATCAATCGTATTGCCTGACAGATAGTTTGCCGCGTCGGTGACAAGAAAGCCGGCCAGCGCGGCAATGTCGGCAGGCAGAGCGACCCGGCCCAGCGGAATCTCAGCGCGAATTTGCTCCCCGCGCTCGGCCAGCGCTTCTGAGGCCATGTCGGTTTCGGTCCAGCCCGGCGCGATCCCAAAACAGCCGATGCCCGACGGTGCCAGTTCAACCGCCAGAGACTTAACCAAATTGATCTGGGCGGCTTTAGACGCGGCATAGCCGGAATGACGCGCTTCGCCCCGGTGTCCGGCCCGTGAGCTGATCTGGATCATCCGCCCCCACCCTGCTTCCGCCATTGCCGGGGCCAGCAGGTACGCAAGTTCCGCGCCCGCCCAGAAGTTCACCTGCATCTGCCGCCGCATGGCCTCCCGCCAGCCGTCAAAGCCGCGCTTCGTCAGCAGCGGCGTCGGCTCGTAAATGCCGGCGTTGTGGACCAGCACGTCCACGCGCCCGTCAAAGGCGTGCAGAGCGGATTGGCTGAGCCGGACGGCGGCGTCTGGGTCGGACAAGTCCGCCTGAACGATAACGTGACCGCTGCCGGTGAGGTCGCGAGCCGTGTTTCCTGCCGCTGCCCCATCCTGATTGAAATGCACGGCTACCCGAAAGCCGTCTTCGGCGAGTTTAATTGCAATCGCCCGGCCAATTCCGCGTGAGGCTCCGGTCACCAAGGCTGTTTTTGTTAGGTTCACTGATTGATCCCGAGTGACTGAAGTCACTCGCTGGAAGGCGTTTACGTCCTCGTGACGAAGATACGTCCTCGTGACGACGACATGACATCTCTTTGTCAGTTCGCCTCATGCTCGTGTGTCAGCACAGCACGGGCGGCGCGAACCATTGCAGACGCCGCTTCCGGTGTGCCGGCAAGCGCGGTCAAATGGCCCATCTTGCGGCCCGGACGCGCCTGCGCTTTGCCGTATAAATGCAGCGAAACGTTCGGCAGTGCCAGCGCGGCAGCCCAATTCGGCGTCTGCGGCTCCCATACATCGCCGAGCAAGTTTGCCATCGCCGCCGGACGCAGCAGCTCCGTGGACCCAAGCGGCAGGCCGCAGATCGCGCGTACCTGCTGCTCGAACTGACTGGCCGCGTGTGCTTCAATCGTCAGGTGGCCGGAGTTGTGCGGGCGCGGTGCCATTTCATTGACAATCAAGCCGCCGTTTTGTGTGACGAAGAACTCGACACAAAGTACACCCACAACAGCAAGCGTCGCGCAGAGTGTCCGTGTGATCTCAATCGCCTCGGCAGCGGTCTTTGCCGAAACCGAAGGCGACGGGCAGACAGAGACATCTAAAATGCCGTTCTTGTGCTCGTTTTCAATCGGGCCATAACAAGCAACGCTGCCGTCTGCGCCGCGAGCGGCAACCACCGAGACTTCACGCTCGAACTGGACAAAGCCTTCCAGAACACACTCCGCAGCGCCCAGCGCATTCCAGGCCGCTGCAGCCTCGGAAGCGTTTTGGAGCCGCACCTGCCCCTTGCCGTCATACCCGAACCCGGCGGTTTTCAAGATGGCTGGCGTGCCGATGTCCAGGAGGGCGGCTTGCAGCTCCGGCAAAGTGGTCACCAAGCGGAACGGAGCACAAGGGAAGCCGTGACGCGACAGAAACTCTTTTTCACGCTTCCGATTCTGCGCGATGTGGAGCACGTCGCCACCGGGCCGGACCGGGACAATCTCAGCGGCGGCAGCGGCAGTCTCCGCCGGCACATTTTCGAATTCAAACGTAATCACTTGGACCGAGCGGGCAAACTCACGCACGGCATCCAAATCGTCATACGGCGCAACGGCTTCACTGTCCGCGACCTGCCCCATCGGCGTGTCTGAGTCGGGCGAGAATGTCCGCACCCGATAGCCCAAGCTGCGGGCCGATAACGCGAACATCCGGCCAAGCTGGCCGCTCCCGAGAACGCCAAGCGTCGCGCCGGGCAGGATCATCTTGTTCATTGTACGCACGCTTCCTTCAGGCAAAAAGTCCGGCGGATGCAGTCAATTTCCGCTCTTACGCCTAGCGGCAGAATAAACTGCGGCGCTTCATGTCCGAAATCCATCTCGGCCACAATCGGCAGATCGCTTTGTCCGAACTCGCCTGCGACCACAGAAACGATTGTCTCAAACAGCACTTCACGCTCCTCCAGCGTGTACAGCTCAGGCCGCGCGACAAGCAGCCCGGAAATCTGGCTGAAGATGCCCTGCATTCCATAATTGCGGAGCATGTACTTGACCTGGCTTGGCGTCGGCTTCTCTTCTGACGTCTCAAAGAACAGGATTTTGCCGGACCAGAAGTCGGGGGCAGGCCACCAGGGCGTGCTTTTTAAGAACTCCAAGACTTCAATGCATCCGCCGAATAGCTGGCCCTGAACAGCACTCTCCCCTTGCAGCCAGCGCCAGCCGCCATTCGGCGCATATTCCAGTTCTGCGGCATACGCAGGGGCTTCCCAGCGCTGAGACCTCACGACCCGCTCCGGGTAAGCCGCGTACTCATAGCTTTCCATAGGCTCCATAAGTAATTGGCGGACGTGCCGGCTGAACTCTCGCGGCAGTGTTTTTGTCTGGGCAAATCCCGCCATGATGCTTGGCCCGTGGAACGTCACCAATCCAAGCTGGTTCGCATAGGTCAGCAAAGTTGTCGTATCGGAGAAGCCCATTAAAATCTTGGGATTGCTGGTGATAACTTCTGCATCTAAATACGGCAGCAGACGCACACTGTCGTCGCCGCCGATACTTGCGATAATCGCGTGGATTTCCGGGTCGGCGAAGGCCGCGTTTAAATCTTCCGCACGGCGGTGCGGGTTGTCGTGCAGCATACTGGGGGCCATGCGGGTCGTCGGGTACTCGCGAACACTGACGCCCAGCAGATCGCGCAGGCTGGCAAGGCCGAGGTCAAAGACATGCGGGTAAACGCTTGGGCCGCCCCAGGACGGCGAAAGCACGGCAACCGTGTCACCTGGCCTGAGATGCTTGGGCTTCTGGAAGATTGTCATTCCAGCACGTCTCCCAGCACACGGGCGGTCTGGTCGGCGCGGAACTGGCGCAGCTTTTCGCGCAGGTCGAGCCGGGAGCTGGCAAGAATGGCGACGGCAAGCAGGGCGGCGTTAGTGGCGCCCGCTTTGCCGATGGCGAGGGTGCCGACCGGGATACCGGCGGGCATCTGGACAATGGACAGCAAAGAGTCCTGGCCGCTGAGCGCGTGGCTCTGGACCGGGACGCCAAGCACGGGAACCAGCGTCTGGGCGGCGACCATTCCGGGGAGATGGGCTGCGCCGCCGGCGCCAGCAATGATTACTTCCAAACCGCGCTCTTCGGCAGTTTGGGCGAACTCAGCCATCAGATCGGGCGTCCGGTGGGCCGAAACGATCTTGTTTTCGTGCGGCACGTCAAACTGGGTGAGAAGAGCGTCGGCATGACGCATCGTCTCCCAATCGGATTTGCTGCCCATGATGATGGCGACTAAAGGCTGTGGAAAGCTAGGTTTCATTTCCTGTTTATTCGCGATGGCTTCTGCGATGTCCTTCCAAAAGTCTCCTTCCGGTATTGTGACGGGGGAACCGGCCTGGCATGATTGCCGACAATGAAGACTGTCCAGACTTGCAGGAACACTTAAGTCACACCAAAGCTCTTCAAGAAATCGCTCTTCAAGGAACTATGCCATGATTGATGCAGTCAATGCACCTAGAAATATCGCCGCGTCAAAGAAAAAGTCAGCAGCAGCGTCCAAAGCGGCGCACGCCAAGACAGTTCAGCCCGGTGCACGGCGGCTTGTCCGCTGGCACCTCAATGCACTCGGCCTGCTGGCCGGCTTGTCCCTCACCGGGCAGATCGCCGTGCAGTGCGCTCTGCATACTCCGCAAACGGACGCGCCGGCAGTCGCGCTCGCCGCACGTCAGGAAGCGCTTGGGCAGCACCTCGTGGTAGGCGCTCTGGCAATCCAGGCATCCGAGACACCGCAGCAGCGGACAGGCTGGGAAGGCGACCTGCGGGACACGGCGCAGCTTTGGAAGCAGTCGGCAGCCGCGCTGCCGCTGCTTAATCCGAGCGCGGCCGCAAAGATTTCCGCAGCCGCTCCGCATCAGCAGGCCATGCTGGATGCCGCGTCGGGGCTGCTGGCCGCGCTGCCGCCGGACGACAGCCCCCAGAAGACCGATGTTTCGCGCTACCTGACCCCGCTGTTTCAGCATCAGAAAGCCTACGACACCACTATGGACGGGGTTGTCACGGAGTACAGCCTGGCGGCGGCGGCTCATCTCGCGTTCCTGCGGGAAATGCAGGCCGGCTTGTGCGCTGTGATGCTCTTAGCGCTGACGGCGCTTGGCCTGCTGGCCTCTCAGCCCAAGTCGGGCACCGTGCCGCAGACTGTTGCCGAGCTGACCGAGATGGAAAACAAGCGTTCGGAAATGGACGCCGCCCTCAGCGAAGCCGACCGGCAGATCGCGCAGATGCGCCAGACACTCGAAAACCTCTCAATGGTGGATGCGCTGACCGGCCTCAAGAACCACCGGGCTTTTCAAGAGCAGCTTGACCGAGAGCTGGGCCGCGCCCTGCGCCACAATCAGCCGCTGTCCCTGCTGCTGCTGGATGTAGACAAGTTCAAGTCTTACAACGACAGCTTCAGCCATGTGGAAGGAGACCGTGCGCTCCAGCTCATTTCGGAGGCAATTAAAGAAACGGCGCGGGCCAGCGACATTCCCGCCCGGTACGGCGGCAAGGAATTCGCGATTATTTTGACCGAGACCGACATGATGGGCGCGGTCGTGCTGGGCGAGCGTTTGCGCCAATCAGTCGCGTCGGCGGACGGCTTGCAGCGGCCGTTGACCGCCAGCATCGGGATCGCAACGCTGACGCCGAACGTCTTCAGCGTTGCCGCGTTTATCGCGCAGGCCGACCGTGCGTTGTGCCATGCCAAAGGCGATGGCCGGAACCGTGTTTCCCACGCCCACCGCATTCCCGCCCCCCTGGAAGATGAAGCTCCAGTCTATGCCAAAGCGGCGTAAATCCGTTACTTGTAGGGGCAGGTCCCTGTGCCTGCCCTCTTTATCCCGTGCCTGCCCTCTTTATCCCGTGCCTGCCCTCTTT
>CAXSZN010000013.1:70688-78432 GCA_964241935.1 uncultured Armatimonadales bacterium | reverse complement strand
CGTCGGCGACGGCGCGGACATCGGAGCCGGCTTCCGCGCCTGCGGCTTCTTCGGCGAGCGAGCCACCGAGCCAGTAGTAGGGGCGTCCAACCGGGTCCAGACGCTTCTCCAAGCGGTCTACATACTGACGCCGGCCTTGCGTAGTAACAGCAATGCCCTGAAGCTCGGATTGCGGCAAATTGGGCGCGTTGATGTTTAAGATGGTGTGTGGGGGCAAAGGCTGAGTTTGCAGGCGTCGCGCCACTTGAGCGGCGAATTTGGCGACAGGCTCCCAGCAAATGTCTTTGTCCCAGGACGCGACGGACACGGCAACAGAAGCGTGGCCGACCATTGCGGCCTCAATGGCGGCAGAAACGGTGCCGGAGTAGTGAACGTCCCAGCCCAAATTCGGGCCGTGGTTGATGCCGGAAACCACCAAGTCAACGTCGCCGCCCATCGCTTCCAGGATGCCCAAAGCCGCGCAGTCCGACGGGGTGCCGTTGGACGCAAATGCCGAGGAGCCGTCGCGCAGCTTGACTTCCGACAGGCGCAGGGGCTTGTGCAGAGTAATTGCATGGCCGGTGGCGCTTTGCTGCCGCTCCGGGGCCACCACAAAAACGTCGCCGACTTCGCGCAGCGCCGACACCAGCGCAAATAAACCGTTGGACTGGACGCCGTCGTCATTGGTGACTAAGATACGCATTGCCGTCAATGATAGCCCGAAACAGTCCGGGAAGTCAAGAACGGGTATACTGAGGCTATTCCAGTTCTGGAGGTTTCCATGTCCGAATCATACACGTTAGAAGAAGCCGCCGCGAAGATCGGTGCTCGCGAAGATACCGTAGCGGCGACACTGCCCGATTTAGGCATTAATCTGGCAGAGCGCTCGCCGCAGACACTGACCGAAGCGGAAGTCGAAACGCTGATGACAGCGTTCCAGCATATCAAGACACTGCACAGTGAAGCGGGCTGAACAAAATCATAAATGGGGGAACAAATCTCTCGTTCCTATTCACATGACCGCATTTAGAAAGAAACACTCCCTCATGCGCTCCTACCTGTGCGCTCTGCTTCTGCTTTTCTCATTCGGCAAAGCTGCTTTCGCCGCGCCGCTTGCGTCTTTACCTGCGTCTGCTCCGGCGGGGCATTTCGGTGTGGCGGCCCATAGCGATGTCAACATCGAGTGGTGGTATGTCAACGCCCATGTCACGACCGAGAAAGGCCGGCATCTGGCATTGATCGGCTCGTTCTTCCGGTTCGGCTCCGGGGAAAACCCACTCGACGGTTCGCCAATGCCCCGCGCCCATTATTTAATTTATGCTGTCACCGATTTAGACGCCAAAACGCAGCGGCCTTATTCGCTGGCAGACTCCACAATGGTAGGCTTGCTGCGTCAGTTCGGGCCGCTGCTGGCCGCGCAGAACCCTGGCGACAAAAGCATGAAGGCGTTCCTCGCAGACCTAAATCAAGGCAAGCTGCCGCCGCCGAGCCAGGAGATTGCCGGCAAGTCGTCGGTGGTCAACAGTCCGTTCCATCTGGCCTACGGCACCCAAAACACGCTGGCGGCAACAAACAGCGCCAACACGTCGTTTGACCTGAACTTGAACGCTGGCGGGCCGGACAAGATCCATCTGACGCTGGCGTCGCAGAAACCGCCGATGGCGGTGGGCGGCAAGGGCGAGACGGGCCTGAAGTCGCCGACCGATATGTACTACTTTTCGCTGACCCGCTGCGCCGTCGGCGGGACGATTGACACCGGCGCGGGAGCAGAAAAGATCACCGGCGGGCAGGGCTGGTTTGACCATCAGTGGGGCAACTCGTGGGTGGCCTCCAATGACGGCTGGGACTGGTGGGGCGTGCAGCTTGACGACGGCACGGACATTTTGTTTTTCCGTCAGCGTGATTTGAAGACAGGCCGCATCTTCTACCCTCTGGCGACGTTTATGGATAAAGATGGGCATCAAAGCGTGACCAAGAACATTGTGTTCACGCCTGACCCGAAGGCGCTGTGGAAGAGTCCCACCAGCGGCGTGACATACCCACTGGGTTGGAAAATATATTTTCCAGATATGGGTCTGAGCTTGGACATTACTGCACAGGTCCAAAATCAGGAAATGCCGATTTTGGGGCCGGGCGCAGGGATTTGGGAGGGTCTGTGCAAAGTGGATGCTTACCGAGGACCGATCCATCCTCCTGTCAAGACACCTCCCGGACCGGCTTATGACGACATTCTCACTCTCACACAAGGCGTGGCGTATATGGAGCTGGTGGGGTACGGCAGCCCGGCGGTGAAGGCGAAGCTAGTGGGGAAGTAAGGAGTGGCCCCCACCCCCGGTGCTACGCACCGACCCCTGCCCCCGCTGCGCGGGAGAGGGATAAGAAGTAGGAGGAGCGCAAATCTTCTCTCAGCTTCTCTTCTTAATCTTCACCCCTCTCCCGCGCAGCGGGGGCAGGGGTCGGTGCGTAGCACCGGGGGTGGGGGTATTATCAAGGAGACCGCATCATGGAAGAGAAAAACAACGCCCGGCTCTTGCTGCGAACACTCGCGCGGGAAGCACGGCACAGTCCAACACCTATGGAAAAAGACCTGTGGGAACGACTGCGCGACCACCGCTGCGGCGGACTACATTTTCGACGTCAAGAAGTTGTCGGGCCTTTCCGGCTGGACTTCTATTGCCACGCTGCCAAACTTGCAGTCGAAGTGGATGGCAGTATCCACCAAATCGAAAGCGTCCAGCAGCGCGATGCGGACCGGCAGCAAATTCTGGAACAAGAGTTCGGCATCTGCTTTTTGCGTGTGACCAATGAAGATGTTCGGCATCACATAGAAGAAGTCGTTGCCCAAATCGGCACTGTTGCCGCCCATATTCTCGATAACCAGTAATGCCCTCGCCCGACTCTTCTACCCCTCTCCCGCGCAGCGGGGGCAGGGGTCGACGCGAAGCGGCGGGGGTGGGGGCCTTCCTCTCTTATGTCTGCCTCTCCAGCCGAACTCCAAAACATTCGTCGTAAGCGTGAAGCCGCCCGCTGGTCCCTGATAGCCAGCGGCACTTTACTCGCCCTCAAGATCATTGTCGGCGCGGTCACCGGCAGCGCTGGAATTTTAGCGGAAGCCGTCAACTCGGCGGCGGATTTGGTCGGCTCGGCGCTGGCGCTGCTGTCGGTGCGGGCATCGGATGAGCCGCCGGACCATTCGCATGCCTACGGCCACGGCAAAATCGAGAACTTGTCGGGCGCGGCGACGGCGGCGCTGATTCTTGTGGGCGGCGTATTCGCCATCGGCGAAGCGGTGCGTCACCTGCTGCACCCGGACCCGCTGCCGGGGCTGGGGTGGGGGATCGGGGTGATGGCCGCATCGGCCATTGCCAACCTGGTTGTTTCCCGGCGGCTGCTGCGGGTGGGGCAGGAAACGGACTCGTCCGCGCTGGCTGCCGACGGCCACCATTTGCAGACGGATGTGGTTACGTCGCTGGGTATCTTGCTGGGCCTGACCCTGGTGCATCTGACCGGAAAGCTGTGGTGGGACTCGGTGGCGGCGCTGGGGGTCTCGTTTCTGATTTTGCGGGTCGGCTTCGGGCTGGCGGCGGAGGCCGTGCTGACACTGTCGGATGCCGCGCTGCCGCCCGAGGAAGAACAGGCGCTGACGGCGATTTTAACCCTGCACCCGGAAGTTCGGGGGTTCCACAAATTGCGGACGCGGAAGTCCGGGTCACACCGGCATATAGACGTCCATGTCCAAATTGCCGACACCCACACGTTTGTGGAAGCGCATCGGCTGACGGAAGAACTTGAAGACCAACTGCGGCGAGCGCTGCCTAACCTGCACCCGATTATCCATATTGAGCCGTATGAAGACGAAGCCCGGCATCAGCGCCAGCAGCATGATGCCTAGCGCCGACTAACTATTGAGGCTGCGCGCTGGTGTCAGGGTCCGAAGAAACCGGCGCAGGCGAGCCGCCCGCGTCATCGAAGGGACCTTTGGACGGCAGAAAAGAGTATGGCTGGGGAGGGCGCTCCGGCCCGGCCGGCTTGCCGGACAGCCGCATCAAGAAGCCCGACAAAACAGGCGAATTGTTGACCGTATTGAAGACAACTCCCACTCCCGTTGAGAGCAGCAGCAGCAAAGTCAGGCTGACTGCCGCGCGGCGGGACCGGCTGCGCCGGCGGGGGATATACAGAAGGGAGGGAGCCGGCTGCGGCACACGCACCGGGTGAAGTGCCGGCTGAAACACCGCCGCGCAGGAAGCGTCATACGCGGCTTTTTTTGCCGGATCCGACAGCAGTGCATACGCTGCGTTCAGGTCGCGCAGCTTCCTTTCCGAGTCGGCGCTGTGCCCATTACGGTCAGGATGGTACTGCTTGGCGAGCTGCCGGTAGCGGCGCTTGATGTCAGCCGTGGAATTGCCGGGCATCAGCCCCAGGCAGGCATAAGGATTAGATTCGTTGACCATCATGCGCTTTCCGTTTACTTCTCCCTTTTGTATACCCGAAACTTTATCGTTCTGCACTGCCTGCGCTTGACATATTTTGCGGGATGTGCTATATTGATCTCCAAGACACCGGGCAGGGGGCGCGACCCCTGTTCATTTTTTTGCCTGTTCTCATCAGGAAAAGGCGGCACCAATGGCAAAAAGCTACGACAGCAACCCGAATGACCCGAAAAAGCCGGCCCCGGCGAACGCCCGGCTGTCCGATGTGCAGCGCCGCGCCCAGCAGATGGCGAGCAAGCCGCAGGTCAGCCCGACGCAGTTCTTTCAGGAAGCTTGGGTCGAGCTGAAGAAAACGTCGTGGCCGAACCGGGACGTCCTCACCAAGTCTACCTCGGTCGTGCTGGCGCTGGTGGCGGCGGTTGCGATTTGGGTCGGCGGCCTGAACGCCATTCTAAACCAAGTCGCTTATTCCCTGTTCGGCGCAGGACGCTAGTGCGCCGGAAAGATTTAAAAGACAATGCTGAAGCACTGGTACGCGGTCCATACCTACTCGGGCCACGAGAAAAAAGTTAAAACGAACATCGAGCGCCGCGCGGACACGATGGGCCTGAAGAACAAAGTCTTCGACATCTTGGTCCCTACCGAAAAAGAGTCGCGGGTGCGTCAGGGCAAGAAAAGCGAGATTGACCGCAAAGTTTTCCCCGGCTATGTGTTTATTGAGATGGTGCTGGACGACAACACCTGGTATCTGGTTAAAAGCACGACCGGCGTGATCGGATTTGTCGGCGACGCCAAGCCGACGGTTGTCAAAGACGCCGAAGTCCGGGACATCAAAAAGGCGCTGGAAGAGTCGGAAAACAAGCCGATTATCCGCCCGCGCTGGGAAGTTGGCCAGTCGGTGCGCGTCAATGCCGGTCCGTTCGCGGACTTCACCGGTACCATTCAGGAAATTAACGCGCCGAAAGACAAAGTCAAAGTCTTGATCTCCATCTTTGGCCGCGACACGCCGGTCGAGCTGGAATTCGGTCAAGTCGAAAAGATTTCGTAGCTTATGTTATGCAGGCCAGAAGCCCAGGATTGAAATCCTGGGCTGAGGAGCCTACGGCTGGTTTAAGATACTCTTTTTTAAGATACTCTTTTGTGCGTAGCACAACCAGCCGCAGGCTCCTCAGCCACATACTTCAGTGTGTGGCTCCGGCGTGCAATTTTAGGATTATCGCAGAGGATATGTAGGAACAATGGCAAAGAAAATCACCGGAGTTGTCAAGCTCCAAATCAATGCGGGCAAAGCGACACCCGCCCCGCCCGTCGGCCCTGCGCTCGGCGGCTACGGCATCAACATGATGGAGTTCATCAAGGGCTACAATGAGCGGACTGCGTCGCAGATCGGCTCCATTGTTCCTGTCGAGATTACTATCTACGAGGACCGCTCGTTTACGTTCGTTACCAAGACGCCGCCCGCTGCTGACCTTTTGAAGAAGGCCGCCGGCATTCCGAGCGGCTCCGGGACGCCGAACAAGACCAAAGTCGCCAAAATCAGCCCCGAGCAGCTTCGTTCCATTGCTGAAATGAAGGCTCCTGACTTGAACGCAAACGACACCGATGCCGCGATGAAGATCATCGCTGGAACTGCCCGCTCCATGGGCATTGATATTGGGTAAGCTTCAAAGCTTGCCGGATGTGGGAGGGCCTCGAACGCCCGTCAGCACCACAAGGAGATTAAAATGCGAAAGCAAGATCGTGTGAAGACCGTCGGCAAGCGCTACCAGGAAATTGCCAAGAAGACCAATGTAGACACGCTGCTGGACCCGACCCCGGCGCTGGAACTGGTGAAAAGCCTCGCCAATGCCAAGTTCGACGAAACCGTCGGTGTCGCGTTCAATCTGGGCGTTGACCCTCGCCACGGCGACCAGATGGTGCGCGGTGTCACTACCCTGCCGCATGGCACTGGCAAGAGCCGCAAAGTTTTAGTGTTCGCCAAGGGCCAGAAAGCAGCCGATGCCGAAGCTGCCGGCGCGGATTTAGTCGGCGCGGAAGAGCTGATCGAGCAGGTCCAAAAAGGCACTCTGGACTGGAAAAGCTACGATCTTATCTTGGCAACTCCAGATATGATGGGCCAGGTCGGACGTCTGGGCGCGACCTTCAAGCAGAAGATGCCGAACCCGAAGGCCGGCACCGTGTCTCCGAACATCGGCCAGGCCGTCAATGACATCAAAAAGGCCACCCGCGTTGAGTACCGCGTCGAAAAGGCCGGCATTGTCCACGCCCCGCTCGGCAAAGCGTCGTTCACCGAGGATCAGCTTTTAGAGAACTTCAATGCCCTGATGGACGCGCTGCAGAAAGCCAAGCCGTCGGCCTCTAAAGGCCGCTACTTCAAGAAGATCGCGGTTTCGTCCACGATGGGACCCAGCGTGCGGATTGACCCGCTCCGCGCCGTCGCCATCGCCGCCGGCAAGGGGTAGAAGGGACGAGCGAAAAGAGACGAGCAGGAAAAGCCGAGTAGTTGAAAACTACGCGCTAGGAAAAACACCCTTCGGGTGAGGGGAAGGACTGCGTTGTCTTATCTTCTGTCCGCAGGACACTGAACCTAGCGCGTAGTTTTCAACTACTCGTCAAACCCAAACAACCAAATATATCGCCGCAGACAGCCGGTTTCCTGAACGAAAACAGGGAGTAATGGACCCTAGTCCGCCCGCCGAGGCAGTAGGAACGCCCGCGACACAAACTTGTGCCGTGAATCATGCGCCCTGCGGCCTGCTTCCTGTCTGGAGCAGCCGCTCGGGCGCATTTCGTTTTTTAGGCCGATTTAGAGACCAAACAAACCAAGAGGAGGTGAATATCATCGCAGCAGAATATACAATTGAACCCGCCGGCTCCAAAGTGGAAGTCGTCGGAGACCTGAAAGAACTGGTCGGGCAGACCAAAGCCGCGATCTTGACGGATTATCGTGGCCTGTCCGTGGCCGAGCTGACTGAGCTTCGCAAGAAGCTGCGCGACGTGGACGCCGAGTACCGCGTTGTCAAGAACACGCTGTTCAAGCTCGCCGCCGGCGACGCCATGCCGGTAGACGAGATGGGCGAGTTTCTGACCGGCCCGACAGCCATCGGTTTTGCCAAAGGCGACCCGGTCGCTGTTGCCAAGATCCTGCTGGACTATGCCCGCGACCACAAAGCGATGTCGGTCAAAGCCGGTGTCATGGATGGCCGCGTGCTCTCCACGGCGCAGGTGGAGGCGCTGTCCAAAACCCCGCCGCGCGAAGTCCTGCTGTCCCAAATGCTCGGCTCTTTGCAGTCGCCCATCGCCGGCTTTGTCGGAACGCTCGGCGGCATCATCTC
>CAXSZN010000013.1:0-70588 GCA_964241935.1 uncultured Armatimonadales bacterium | reverse complement strand
AGGAGAAATAACACTATGGCCGATACAGCCGCAATGATGGAAACCATCAAAGGCATGACCGTTCTCGAACTCAGCGATTTCGTCAAGCAGCTCCAGGAAGAGTTCGGCGTTTCCGCCGCCGCTCCCGCCGCCGCCGCCCCGACCGGTGGAGGCGATGCCGCGCCCGCCGCGCCGGAAGCCCCGACTTCGTTCAACGTGGTCCTGGTCGCTGCCGGCGACAAGAAAATCAACGTCATCAAGGTTGTCCGCGAGATCACCGCGCTTGGCCTCAAAGAAGCCAAGGACCTGGTCGACAGCGCCCCGAAGGCAGTCAAGGAAGGCCTGAACGCCGAGGACGCCGCCGCCCTCAAGGCCAAGATCGAAGCCGAAGGCGCAACTGTCGAAGTCAAGCCCGCTTAGTTCGCTTGAACTGCATTTGCTGAAAACAAGCCTGCCTCGCAAGAGGCAGGCTTTCTTGCGTCTGAGCCACTTTTATTGACTATTTCGGCTAAATCGCCTATAATAGCTGTAACGTATTGCTAATGGAGAACAGAAATGGCATCCGCAACGGAAGTTAAAAATCGCTTTGGTGAGTATCTGGAGAAAGCACGGCATGAGCCGGTCATCGTGGAAAAGACAGGGCGCAAGTACGTTGTAATGATAAATCACGAAGAATACGAGCGTTTGCAGGCGCTTGAAGATCAGCAGTGGGCGCTGGCTGCTGCCGAAGCGCAAAAAAGCGGATACATTGGAACGGAAGAAACCATGAAACTGCTGACACGCTTTGCGGAGTAACAGTCTGTGCGAAAACTGAACATGGATCGGGATGCCGCCAAATTCCTTCAGGATTTGGATGCCAAACAATACAAGCAAGTTGCTTCCAAGATGCTGTCTTTACTGGCGAATGCTATTCCCGGCGACTACAGCCAACTCAAAGGCAGCTCCTACTACCGCGTGGACAGCGGCGAGTACCGTATCATCTACTATTTCGATGCTGACACTGTTTACGTTGACCTGATCGGCAAGCGCAACGGCGATGAGGTCTACGATAAGCTGAAGCGCAAAGGCTAACGCTTGCCAAAATAAAACGGGTGTTCGGGGAACAAAAGCGGCGTGAGTGTCGTTTAACTTATGTGCGCTGCCTCCCGGTCCCAATGTTGTGGCCGGGAGGCGGCCCTTATCGCCCGGCAAGGGCGATCCAAAGCGAAGCGGCCCCGGCGGGCGCAGATCGGCCCGCCGCATTTTCGCCGAGCGGCGGCGGCCCGCGCAGATGCGGGACGGCTCGGCGGATCGTCCGCTTCGCGCTGTGAGATTTCCCTGTTAAGTTATGGCTCGAAACCGTGCGTTTACTCTCATTGAACTGCTTGTCGTGATCGCCATTATCGCGATCCTGGCAGCCATCTTGTTTCCCGTCTTCCAGCGCGTGCGTGAGAATGCGCGGCGGGCGGCCTGCCAGTCAAACCTCAAGCAGATTGGCCTGGCGATGATCCAGTACGAGCAGGACAGTGACGAACTGCTGCCGGACCGGCGCGACCTCAAAGCGCCGTACATGCTGCCCCTGCCCACGACAGCCCAATCGCCGCCCTGGGGTGCCGGCTTTCCATTCTCAGACCCGCGCTGCGCTTGGGCTGCTTTGGTGCTGAACCCATACATCAAAGGCGACGCGATCTGGACCTGCCCAAGTGTTTCCGGCACGGCGCTTGGGGAAGACCCACGTGTGAAAGAGACCGAGGGAGGTCTGACGACACGCTACTGGATGTGGCGCTTTGACCGCCATGAAAATCCGTTCAAGCAGACCGACTGCTGGGGCAAGACACCGAGCGCTTGCATTGCAGACATAGACGCGCAAAATACCGGTCCGATGCCGGAAACGACGATTTTTCCGCTCGTGCCGGACAGCGAGTCCGACTTAGAGCTTGCCGTAGACCCGTACTTTCCTGATGCTCTCAGTTCTCCGGCGAGCTTGCGCGGTGTCGCGGTCCACTTTGGCGGGCGCAACCGGGTCTTCTTTGACGGCCACGTCAAGTACCTGCGCGATGTCCGCGAGCGGCAGTAGCATCTTCGAACGTAAAACAGCCGGCTCTTCTTCCGAAGAGCCGGCTGTTTTTATTTCACTGTTCAATTCACTGCCGAAGGGGGGACTCGAACCCCCACGAGGTTGCCCCCAAAGGTTTTTGAGACCTCCGCGTCTGCCATTCCGCCACTTCGGCTCCTGGGGCAGCGTTATTATACCTGAAACGTGCAATTTGTCAACAGAGAAGCCGATGGGCGAGATGCTGAACAAGCAGGCTTTTTTGGAATGTACAAACAAGACGCAGAAATAGCGTTTTGGATGCCGGCTGTAACCATGCCTCCTCTGGACGCCATAGGGGTTAAACGCCCAGCTTAATCTACGGCTCCGGCGCGTCGAGCGCGTCCAATGCCGCCGTGTCCAGTGGGAGTGGCGGCAGATTGAAGTAGGCGCTGAGGATCACATTCGCCCCGTCCAGCTCCAGAAAGTTTGACTCCCGGTGGAAACTGCCGCCACGCTCGTAAAAGAGGATCAGCGGCTCGTAGGGATCCGGCAGGCCGAGCGCCGCGACCGGCGGCAGGTTTTTGACCGAGGCCCAGCGGATATACCACCCGCAGGCCCGCTTGCCATAATAGCCTCCGTGCGAGCTGATTGTATGTATGTGCACTTGCAGCGCGGCGACTTCTTCTTCCAGCAGGTCCAGTCCAGGACCATGATACTCCGATTTCCCATAATGATCCAGGAAGGTCCATCCCGGCAGAAACTGCCGGTCAATGCCCGGCAAAGGCAGCAGGCGGGTGTAATCGTCCCAGCGCCACTCTTTCGAGGCGCCCAACGCCTCGGCGGCAGCCGCCGCCCGGCGCAGAAACTCCTTGATCAAAGCCACTTGCGAGCTGAGGCGGCGGGGATCTCTCTGCCAGGTGATTTGCCGGCAGCGCTCGATGGCTGCCCGCGCCGATGCTTCGTCAATCATGCTGTCTTCCTCCCAGCATTCCCTGCCGTCTTTGCCGCCTTCCTGCACAGAGGGTAGGAGAGCTTCAGTATCACAGTTTCTGAAAGGCGGTCTTGCAGCCCGCAGCGGCCTTTGGCAAAATCAAGCACAAAGAAGCTGATGAAGTCTTAATACAGTGTGACCACCTAAAGCGCGAGAAGACGTATTTACTCATGCGGTACCGCAGCCCAAGCTGCCGCCAGCAAGTCCAGGCCAGGGACGTTTGCGGCCCGAGCCAGCCGGTGCAGCGCGTCTTTTGCTTCCGCAAACCGCCAGCCTGTGGAGTTAAGGGACATCCAGGCTCCTTGATAATCCCCCTGCTGCAAAAGCGCATCAAAGACTGGAGCCTGCGTCTTTGTCGTAAACCAAGCCGGCGCGAAAGGCAGCGCGGCAATCCGCCGATGAAGTTCCGGGCTTGCTTCCTCCGTACACATGTTTCTGACGGCTTCTTCAGTCAGCTCCATGGCTCCATGAGGAAAGTCACCAGCATAACCCTGATACCCATCTTCTTCCCAAAAGCAGGCAAGCGGTGGAGCAGACGCGAACGCCGGGAGCGAAATCAGTCCGGCGGCTTCATTTCCATGTTCCTGCCACGCTTCTTCAATTTGCTGCATTTCCGCCAGGGCCAGTCCCGCTTTTGTGCCAAACTCAGTGATTTCAGGCGTCAACGCATGGATGGATTCAATAGCGCAAAGTACCGCTTCGCAGGCGAGCTGAGGAAAAGTACGGGCCACTTCTCGCGTTCCATAAAATTCTTCTACGTTTACTTGGACCAAAGTCATCTGACGTGTGCCGAACCAGTGCTTCCAGTAGCCGGTATAGGTCGGTATCCCATCCCCAGTCCACAGCGGCAGCAGCGCCGGAACAAAGCCATAGGCATCAAACGAGTTTTCAGCGGAGTAAAAGGGAAGCGCGATGTTCCGAAAAGCAATATCAATCGCTGCTTGAGGCAGGGGCAGTGCGTCATAAAGAGATTGGTACAAGCGGTAATAATCGTTCATCAGCGTCCTACGGCGAAACAAGCAGCACCGAATGCGGCACAAACCGCTGCACCTTGTCAAGAAGTTGTTCTGTCGGCGGCAGCATACGAGGCTTTCTGCGGACATAATTTGTGCCGCACTACCAGCCGCCGCAGGAGCTGCAAGGCAATCTGACGAAAAAAGAAGATGTTCAGGCGCTCCCGTGCGGCAGGCGTGTCAAACTTCTGTGTGATGGCTTTGAGGCCGGCGCAGTCAGTAAAAACGCTTAAATCGTACTCGCCGATGTTTGACGACAAATGGTGTGCGTAGCTGTTGCGGAGGCGGCTCACCCCGTGCAAATCATGGTATATTTTCTGGTCCAGATAGTTCGCGGCCCGCAGCAGGTCCATCTTGACCGAGAAGGAGTACGAGCGGCCTTGCAGCAGAACCTCGGCGTTCTTGAAGCGTTTGGCGATGACGGCATCCAGCACGTCTTCCAAATGCAGCCTGGCCCGCAGCACCAGCGCCAGCGGGTCATGCTGCTCAAACAAGTGACGCACTAAATCCGCGTCCAGCGGCCCCTGCATCAGCGCTTCTTCCGTGCGCCGGTCTTCCTGCTCCAAGTCCCGCTGAAGGTCTTCTTCGGTATCTATTTGACGCAATGCCGCGATAATCGGTTTGAACCAGCGTTGGTTTTCAGTCATTGGGTGCTATTTTTTCAGTCAGTAGGTATGATAAAATTCGGTATACTGGAAGCAGTGAGGAATGATATGAAACAAATCAAGCTTCTTTCGCCACGGCTGCTCGCAGGCGCTTTGGTGCTGGGCACGTTCTCGCTCGGCTTTGGCTGTCTGCCGGTGACAGCGCAATCTCCCGCTCCGGCTTTGCTGCCTTTGCCCGCCGCTGCGGACGCCGCGCCGGAGATGAATGCGTTCCTGAAGGCCGACCAGAAACAAATGCCGCCGGCGGGGGCGGTGCTGTTTATGGGCAGCTCCAGCATTCGGATGTGGGACACGGCACGCGACTTTCCGGAAATTCCGACAATCAATCGCGGGTTCGGCGGCTCGCAGATCTTCGAGAACACGCTGTATGTGGACCGCATCGCGGTGCCTTACAAGCCCAAGATCATTGTCTTCTGCGCGGGCACGAATGATCTGGCTTACGGCAACAAAACGGCCCCGCAGGTGTTCCAAGAGTACAAGGACTTTGTGGCTAAAGTCCATGCAGCCCTCCCGGACACGCGCATTGTTTACATCTCGGTCAACCCGACCGTTTCCCGCTGGAACCTGGAAGATGCGACTTTGAAGCTAAACCATTCTATTGAAGAATGGACGTTTGAAAACAATTCTCCAGCCGAGAAGCTGAATTTCATCGACTCGCATGACGTTCTGCTGACCCCCGACGGCCAGCCGCCCGCCAATCTGCTGCGGGCCGACAACCTGCATTTCAACGCCCAGGGCTACGAAGCTTGGACGGCGATTGTCAAGCCGCGTGTGCTGGCACTGGCGGCGCTCGACGGCGTGAAGCGGCTGGACCGCTAGGTCCGAAAGAACCGGCACGGGAAAGTTTCCCGTGCCGGTTTTGTTACTGCGGCATGTGCGCCATCTGCGACTTGACGGCGCCGGCGTCAAGCGCGGAGTTCCAGATCGCGAACCCGGAGACCCGGCCGCTCATCTCGTAGTTATTCCACGGACCGTGCGTGCCGATTTGAACAACGCTGGCGGCATCGCTGAGCGAGAGCGATGCGGTCTTGATGACTTCGCCGTTCTTGTAGATCGTCAGCGTCGCGCCGTCGTAGGTCAGCGTGACCATCTGCCACTTGTTCAGGTCAAACGGCACACCGGTCGTCACATCTACATTGCTGCCCCAGAAATGGATGCCGTCATTGAACTTGCTTAAGAACCGCTGCTGGCCGCCGGTGTCGGAGCCGTCTCCAAAGCCGCTGATAACGGTCAGGTCTTCCGGCTGCTTATCGAAGTAGACGAACTGGTTGATTGTCCACGGGTCCGATCCTTCATAGGGCAGGTTGGGAACGTCACGCTGGAAAACGCCGCGCTGGGTGCCGTCGAAGGTCTGAAGACCGGCCTGCTGGAACACGATTGTGCCGGGCGGCAGCCGCTTCGCGATCGGTGCGGGTGTCCGCGGCGTGATTGCCGGGAATGGGTCCGGCTCATACAGCACGCCGGCGGGCCGGGTGTCGTCAATGGCGTTTTGAACCGCCGTCATCGCCATGACGCGGATGTCCGGGCTGCTGGGCAGCGTTATGCTGGTGGCTCCGGCTGGCAGGTCCAGCGCGTACTGGAACAGGTAGCAGAAGCAGTACGGCAGGTCGCCGTTTACGTCGTGCCGGTGCGTCCCAACCCAGGCTACTGGGTCGCGCTTCACAAAGCCCGGCGTCAGCCGTTCAATGTCTGTGGCCCGGCCCTCCCGGACATTCTTGACCGACATGTTCGCCAGGATCAAGTTGCCGTTCCAGTTCGGGTCGGGATAGCCCGTGCCGGGTCCGAACGTGGCCGGATCGCCGGGATTGTTGTGAGTGACGCGAGAGTACCACTGGCCGGTCAGCGCCTGCCAGTCCTGAACTTTCAGCGTCGTCTTGTGCGCCGCGCCGCCGGCTCCGTGAACCGTGAACACGCCCGATTTGTCGCCATTGGCCGCCGCCGCCAGCAGGTACAGGCGGTTGTGGCTGCCTGCCGGCAGTGCGATGGTTTGGCCCACGCACGACACCATCCGGCTTGCGCCGGTGCCGAGTGTGAAGTCTGCGCCGTTTGACGACACCGACGCCGGCCAAAGCTCGTCGGGATAGCTGCCGCCGGTCCGGTCGAACGCGCTTGACGCGCGGCTGCTGCGCGGCGTGACCCCGCCGAAGTTCAGCGGCAGAGTGACCGGAGTGCTGATTGGCGCGGCGATTGGGTGCGGCGCGGGAGCCAGCGTGACGGCAAAAGAACGCGGCTGATAAGCGGTCAAGTCCATTACCAGTGTGCCGTTCGTCGCCGCGTAATGCCCGACGACCTGCTCAGTCGCGTCAATTTCCCGAACACTAACAATCGGGGCGGTGAATGCAATTGCCGCGCCCTGCACCGGCTGCCCGTGCATCTCCTGCACCCGGACCACCCATTCGCCGCTGTCTTCGGCCTTCTTCATGCCGCGTATCCCGACTTGGTCCGTGCTGATTTTCAGCAGCGAGAACTCACGTCCGCCGGCTCCGGCATGTTTCGCCGTCTGGAATGCGGTTAACGGCTGGTTGAAGCGGGCGGCCAGACCCACCACTTTGCCGGAGCGCCAGTCGCCGCTGTGTCCCGCAAGCGCATATGGGAAGTGGTGAATGCCCAGATCGTTGGTCTTCTGCCACGGGTAATTGTCGCCGTCGGGCGAGCGCAGCAGGGACAAGCGCAGCGTGTTGTCGTTTGTTTTGTCCCAGCCGTACTTGAACCGTGTCAGAACCGCCATGCCGTGACCGCCGCCGGCGTCCGTCAAATCCGCCCACTGCTGGGCGTTGACTTCGTACCGGTTCGGGTCGGCGTTGGGCCGCTCAATCGTGCCTAGCCCCAAGTCAAACGTGGCAATCGGGTTAGACGCGGTCATCGGAAACGATGCTTTGACCAGCGTTCCCGGCGACTGCCAGTCAACGTCGTTATGCACTTCCACCCAGTCGCCGCCCGGCGTGAGCCGGAGATGCTGCACCCAAGTGGTTTCGCCAAGCGTGCGCGAGACTTCCACGGCGACGCGGGCGGGGCCATGCTCGGTGACGCGCACCCGCGCGTTGTCCTGCATGATGCTGCGCGGCGGGTTATGCACGGTGTCGTAGAGGATCTCCCACGCCGGCCAGTTCGGCGAATAGTCGTGGAAGCCTTCCAGGTGGCTGACCCCAGAAAGAAGCTGGGTTTGCGCTTTTTTGTCATACACGCCGCTGATGTCGCCGGTCTTGCTGATGCTCACCCGGTAACGGCGGCTTTCCAGCGTTGCCGCCGATGCGCTCAGGCCCGTCTTCAGGGCACAGGCCGTTTCAGAAGGCCGGACATCATAAATGCGGCAGCCGACCGACAGCGCGTGGGCAATAAAGACAATTTTTGCGCTCTGCCCATTTTGAGACAGCGTCTGGCTCGGCACTTCCGCGCCCGTCACGGTGTCAAAGACGCGCACATGCGGCGCGGCCTGGGGCAGCGTGACGGTCGCTTCCACGGCATCCGTGCGCGGCTGGTCCAGCGGATTATAAACGACAAGCGGGACGCCTGACGTGCGTGTGTCCAAGTGCCTCGCGATAGTGCCGACGCCGGTTGTCACAATGTGCGAGAACTGATTAAGATTAAGTAAGTCGTCATTCCAGGTAAACGTATAGCCCTGCGGCGTGAGTGTTCCGGGCATGGTGTCATGGAACTGGTTCCACAAAACGCGGATCCAGGCTTCTTTCAACGTCTGCTGCGGATAAGCCGGCCCGCCGAGCCAGGCGGCGGCAAGCGATGCCCGTTCGGCGGCATCCGCCATCTGCTCGTTCATCCGGTTCCACTTTTTGTGGGCCGCCTGCGACGTATAGCCGCCGACGCCGTGCGTCTTCATGGTCAGCTCGCCTTTGTAATGCGGCAGACCCGCGATCTCATCAGGCGTCAGGTCTTTCGCCAACTGATCTGCGCTGGTGTTGATGACCCGCACCGGGGCCGTGGTGTCATCCACGGAGTGCTGAACCCATGAAACCGAAGCCTCATCCGGCGTTCCGCCCTGGTCGCCGGTGCCGAAGTAGCGCAGGTCCACCTGCTTGCCGCCGGCATTTGCCATGTCCGAGTTCCATTCGGGGGTAATGGCGGTATCGGCACGGACATCGTGGCCGTAAGAGCCGGGCCGCAAGGCAGTCACAAGCTGCGAGCCGTCCGCGCCTTCCCAGCGTCCGACCGAGAACGGTGATGGGAACCAGCCGCCCCACAAATCAAACTTCTGGGTGGAAAACGACTGCAAACCCGAGTGCCGTCCGATGGTCGGCAGAGAGTAAGGGAAGCCGAAGCAGTCCGGCAGGTAGATGTCGGAGGAAACCTGCCCAAACTCCTGCCGGAAGAACTGCTGGCCGTACAGCGCCTGCCGGAACAGTGACTCCGGGCTGGGATTGACCACGTCCACAGCATTGATCCACGATCCCGACAGCTTCCATCGTCCCTTTTTGACCCAGGATTGCAGCTCCGGCCAGGCTTCCGGATGGTACTCCTTGAACCACATATAGTGGATGACGCCCTCGAAGTTGAAGTTATAAGCCGGGTACTTCTCAAACAGCGCCCAGTTGGGCTGCATTGTGTTCGGAATGCAGTGCTCGATCACATGCTGCACCGTCCAGTTCCATTGGGAGTCAATGTGCGCCGTTGCGACCATATAAAGCGTCGGCTTGCCCGTGCCGCCGCCGGCCGCCATGACCGGGGTGCTGCCGCCCAGCCGAAACGCAGTCAGCCCGAGGCCCGTGCCGCCGGCCACGAACAGCACTCCTTTGACAAATGCCCGCCGCGTTAGCTTGCGCCTGCCCGGCGCCGGGTCTTGTGATGCCGAGTCGTGTTCCGCCGAGTCGTGTTCCGCTGCCAGTGATGTTTTGTTCCGTAAATTGTTCTGCATGGTTCTCCCTTGAAAATGATGTGTGGCTTGAAGCAAAGAGTGTGAAGTGGAGACAAGCGCCAATTCGCTTTGACGCGAAAACGTCATTATACCTGCGAAGCCAAAAAAGCCTGAATGCTATTTCTAGCATTCAGGCTTTTTTGTGCAATGGGAGCACACGGGCTCGAACCGTGGACCCGCAGATTAAGAGTCTGCTGCTCTACCAACTGAGCTATACTCCCATATTAAGACGCTCGATAAAAGTTTAAAGACCCTGATCGCCTGCTGTTTTCTTTCGGTGGCACCGAATACAAAGAACTTGACAAAGCTTGGTCTCTTTCAGGATTGTATCCTGTTTGAAACCATCCACAATAAGTTCAGAGGCGTTTTTTTTGACACCCTGGTTGTGGTCATATTGAAGCGGATACAGGTCTGTTTCGCCGCACCCTACGCAGGGATGCTTTTTGAGATAAAGATACGACTGCCGCTAATTTTCGAGAACGACTTGTCCTGAATGATTTTCTTGCACGAGTTGCGGTGTGTTTGTAATCTATCGCTTTTGGCTTTGCTCGAGCCAAATGAACTTGAGTCCGTTTCAAGACAAACAGGACACTGTTTCATAGCAGCCCATTCGTGGCTTCCTAGATTGAATTTTATGCATAAACTTCGCGCTGCCGGATAAGTGACATTATACTCAGCGGCTAAAGGAATTGCAATATGTTTGCGTATTATTTTCGGCGTCTGCGCCCTGTTCTTTAAGCAGGATTTGCAGCGCAAATCTCGAATATGCAGGCATGATTGACTTTTGCTTTGACCCTGCCCCGCTTCGCGCCCAGTTCCCGTCGTTCTCGCTGACACTGGATGGGAACCCGGCGGTCTTCTTTGATAATCCCGGCGGCACGCAGGTTCCTGACCCAGTAATTGAGGCAGTGGCGAGCTATTACAGAATAGCCAACGCCAATGTCGGGGGGGCGTTTGCAACCAGCCGCCGAACCGACACCGTAGTCGCCGAAGCGCGGGCGTCGGTGGCCGACCTGCTGAACGCGCCGGGGCCGGAAACGATTGTCTTTGGCCCGAGCATGACGGCGCTGACGTTTCACCTGGCGCGGTCCCTTGCCGATACGATCCAGCCTGGCGACGAAGTGGTGGTGACGGCGCTGGACCATGACGCTAATGTCGCGCCCTGGGTGGACCTCGAAGCCGCCGGCGCGAAGCTCCGCGTTGTTCCCGTGCATCTCGCAGACGGGACTTTAGACATGGACGGCCTCATAGCGGCGCTGTCACCCCGAACAAAGCTGGTTGCCGTGACTCATGCGTCCAACGCGGTCGGTACGGTGCCGGATGTCGCCAAGATCACTCAAATGGCGCATGAGTTCGGGGCGCTGGTCTTTGTAGACGCCGTGCAGTACGCCCCGCACGGCCCGATTGATGTCCAAGCCCTGGACTGTGACTTTTTGGCCTGTTCGCCGTACAAGTTCTTCGGGCCGCACATGGGAGTTTTGTACGGCAAAGCGGAGCATCTGAGGCGCTTGACGCCGCACAAAGTCAAGCCGTCCAAAGACAGCATTCCGTACCGATGGGAGCTGGGAACGCTGAACCACGAAGGCCTCGCGGGCGTCACAGCGGCGATTGTGTATCTGGAACATATCGGTACGCTTAATGGCCTGCCGTTTCATGCCGAGTACGCAGCGCAGGGCTACACGGGCCGGCGGCTGACGCTAAAGACGGCGCTGGCGGCGGTTCGCGCCTACGAGCAGACGCTGTCCCGGCATCTTGTCACCGGCCTGCAAAGCATCCCCGACATTACGATTTACGGCCTCACCGACCTGGCACGTCTCGACGAGCGTCTGCCGACTGTCGCATTCACCTGGCCGCGCCTCACGCCGCGTGAGACAGCCGAACATCTGGCGGCCTACGGCATCTGTGTCTGGAGCGGCAACTACTATGCCCTGCGCCTCATGGAAGCGCTGGGCCTTGAAGGAAGCGGCGGCGCGGTGCGGGTCGGCCTGGCGCATTACAACACAACCGAAGAAATTGACCGGATGATCGCGGCCCTGCAAAGTGTGCCGCAGGCAGGATAAGAAACGAGGAGGGAGCAAGGAAGAAACGAGTAGTTGAAAACTACTCGCTAGGTGAGGCGTCCTGCGGACGCGAATTATATCTTTTCTGCACCCGAAGGGTACTTTTCCTAGCGAGTAGTTTTCAACTACTCGTTCCTTGTTTCTTCCCGCTGCACCCTTGTTCCTGCAAATCTTATCAGGAAAAAGCGTTCACAGGAGACAACACAATGAGCGATTACGAAGACATGGGCGAGCGGGAACTGCGCGATGCCATCGGCGATATTGAGATGGAAGAAGAAGACGGTGTTGAAGAAGGCGACATTGAAGCGGCGCTGCGGCGGCAGGACGAAGCCATGCTGCTGCTGGAGCGTCTGCGGCTTGCTGAGCCTGCCGGCGCAAAATCGCAGGAAGCGGCCGGCGGCGGGCGGCGCGACTTCCGGCGCTGGCCCGCCCCGGAAGGCGTCACGGTAGAAATGCATGACGGCAGCGCCTGGCAGCCGGCTTCAACGAGCGATCTGGGAATTGGCGGTGTCCGGCTCGCTGCCGTTCCCGCCTGGCTGGACGGCCCGGCGCCGGTGCGCCTGCGCGGCGTCTCCGGCCCGGCGGTGCTGACGCTGGGAGACCTGATGTGGCGCGACGTTAAAACCGGCGCGGCGGGCCTGCGCTTCGAGTTTTCCGACTCTGAAGAGCATGATCTGTGGACGGCAATCCTCATTGATGCCCTGCTGGCCCGCTACGCCCTGGGCCAGCACACTTCCTAGCGCCGGCCCGGCAATTTTAACCTGATACGGCGTTGCTGCACAAATGCGTTTGTTCTGGAAACCACGTGCTGAAGCACATGGCTACATAGCGCGGACGCCACGAAGTACCGCTTCGCGGCACTAAGTCTGCCTTCGCAGCCTCGTCATTCCTCTGAGAGTTTTTCGGAGAGTCTCTCTGAGAGTCTTTCTGAACCTGCGAAGGCAGGTTTGGCGCACTGGCTGCCGCGACTTGAGTCGCCCGCAAAAAATTTTGACACGTTACTTAGCTGCTGGACATCTTGCCGCCGGTGACTTCGACCAATGCGCCGGTCATAAAGCTGGCATCGTCGGAGGCGAGAAAAACATAAATCGGAGCCAGCTCATCGGGCTGGCCCGGACGCGCCAGCGCCACTTCGCCGCCGAAGGTCTTCACGTCTTCTAAAAGCATCGTGCCGGGAATGTTCGGGGTCCAGACCGGGCCAGGGCAGACGCAGTTGACCCGGATGTCTTTCGGTCCCAAATTCAGCGCCAAAGCTTTAGTGAACGCATGGATGGCCCCTTTGCTGGCGCAGTAGTCAATCAAATGCTTTTCGCCGACTAGGCCGACAATGCTGCCGGTGTTGACAATTGTGTCGCCTTTGGTCAGGTGCGGCAGGACCGCTTTTGCCATGTAAAAGTAGCCGAAGATATTCGTCTCGAACGTCCGCCGGAACTGCTCTTCGCTGATGTCTTCCAAAGAAGGCTGCACGGCCTGATACGCCGCATCGTTGACTAGAATGTTCAGCCCGCCCAGCTCGCTTACTGCCTGCGCGACTGCCGCATGGCACGCCACCGAGTCGCGGACATCGGCTTTCAGCACCAGGCAGCGGCGGCCGGTTTCTTCCACTTTCGCCCGCGTTTCTTCCGCGTCGCCGTCGTTTTCATTGTAGACAATCGCGACGTCTGCGCCTTCCAGAGCGAATGCCAGCGCGACGGCCCGGCCGATGCCGGAGTCTGCGCCGGTGATGATCGCTTTCTTGCCCAGCAGCTTCCCGGCAGGCTTGTAGCCGACCAAATCCGTCTGCGGCGGGAGCTTCATGTCGCTTTGCTTGCCGGGATAAGGGATTGTCTGGGCGGGAATGTCGGCGGTTGTGGGCCGGGCCGGTTTATCGGTCATGGAGTTTTTCCTTGCTGCATCAGCGCATGTTAGGGCGTTATTGCCGCACAGCACCCCGGATTAAACGCCGCTGCCGGTGCTTTAAACGCTTGCCTGAAACTTTTTCTTCCCCGTATGTCTACTTGGCATGAATTGTGCATAGGCAACAATACCGCTGCAAGGTCTATTCTCGTCAGCGTGAAGGGTAGTCATGCATCTTTTCAATCGCCGCCCGCACGACGGAAGCAGCTCGATCATTCAGATCGGGGAAGGTCTGGACGTGATCGAAATCGAAATCCTGGAAGTTGTCGGCGACCAGGTGATCGTCGGCGTCTTTGCGCCGAATGAAATTCCGGTACAGCGCAAGGAAGTCGTGCTGGAGCGCCAGCTCGCACAAACCGAGCCGCCGGCTGTTCAGTGAAGCTGGCGGAAGAACCCGGCTCAAAAGGTGCCGGGTCCAACATTGAACTCCGTGCGCGTGGTGCCATCGCTGCTTGTGTCAAACGGCAGCGCGGGCAATCCTGCCCCATTGTAGAGGCTGCATGACGGATAGCCCGACCAGGCGTAGCGAACAGAAATCGGACTTGGTACACCGGGTGACGAGACGACAACTGTATTTCCCACAATCTTGGCGTCCGCCGGAACGAACTTGCCGTCTGGGCCGGCGACCTCAAACCCCGTCAGGGCCGGACCGGATTTCGAAAGCAGGCCACCCTCAAGATGGGTGAACGTCAGCGTTGCCGCCGAGCCGTTCACGGTCATGTTTTGGTAAATCGGTCCGGAGTAAGCCACTTTTTCGCCGTAGGCTTTCGCTTCCGCCACGAGCGCCAGGCGCCTGCCCACTTCCTGCTTGTTCTTTGGGTGAATGTCGCTGGGATCGCCGACGTCAATCGCCGTCGCGATGCCCGCGCTTGGAACCGTCCGCGCGGTCTGCCACTGGGCGTCCCGCAGCTTGGCCAGACTTTCCCCGGCCGGCTGCCACCCGGCAAGCTGGACGATCAAAAACGGGAAGCTGCCCTCGCCCCACGCTTGACGCCAGTCGGAAATCAGAGCCGGCAGCAGACGCCGGTACTGGGCGTCGCGTCCTTCGTTGGTCTCCCCTTGATACCAGATCGTGCCTTTGATGCCAAACGTGGCAAGAGGGCTAATCAGGCCGTTGTACAAAACCGACGGCAAGTTCGGGTTGTTTTCCGGCGAAACCGGCAGCGGGGAGGCCGCCGTCAGCGAGACGCCCAAATGGACGCGCCAGGGTCCGGCCAGCGGCAGGTTCTGGCCGCCGGGCACTTCCAAGCTTAAGCCTGCCGGATTTATCGCCGGATCGTCATAAAGCCCGCCGTTGCCGCCGGTGTCCAGCAGCCGCACGGCCACGACATTCCCGGCAGGCTTCAGCAGGCTTGCAGGAACGGGATAGGCACGGGGAACTTTGTAGCCTTCCGTTGCGCCGACCTGGACGCCGTTGACCCAGGTGGTATCGTTGTCGTCCGCCAGCAGATGCAGCACGGCGGCCTTGCCGGCATCTGCGGCAGGCAGGTCAAATGTACGTCGGTACCAGACCACGCCGTTGACGCCGGCCAGGGCGGGATCGCCGGCGAGTTGAAAGAAGCCCGGCTGCGGCAGCGCGTTCCAGGCGGCATCGTTGAAGTCCGGGTTCTGCCAGTGTGCCGGGATCATTCTTCGCATACCAGGCGGCGAAGCGCTCGGCCTGAGTCTCGGCAGTGCCGGGGTCGCGGGAAGCATCAAGCTGGGCAAGCTGCGGATCAAACTCGGGGACATTCTTCTTCAGCGCGGCTTCCGAAGTCCAGGCTTCGGCAGGGGTTCCGCCCCACGACGACAGCAGCAGGCCGATGGGAACATGCGTGTTTTGCTGCAAGTCGCGCCCAAAGAAGTAGGCCACGGCGCTGAAGCCGTTCCACGTTCCCTGGCTTTTGATCGTCTCGGGCGTACAGGCTTGCCACTGACCGCCCGCGAGCGTCTCCTGCGGACTCGCCGCCATGTTTTTCGGCACCGTAAACAGCCGGATATTCGGCGCATTCGCCCCCGCGATTGTCTGGTCGGGCTGCGCCAAGTTGCCGACCCCAAACTCCATATTCGACTGCCCCGAGCAAAGCCACACATCCCCCACCATGACATTTTTGAGCGTAATCGCGTTCGCTTTCACATTCGGCACTGGAAGTGGCAGCGGCACCAGCTCCTCTACATCCATTCTACGGGGACCAGCAACACTCAATGTGTAAGGGCCGCCTGCCTTGAAGGGGCCAATCTTTGCCGTCCATCTGCCATCTGGTCCCGCAATTGCCCGCGTGGTTGTGCCATGAAAACTGACATCCACGGCTTGCCCTGGTACTGTCCAGCCCCAAATGGGGTCGGCCATACCGCGCTGCAAGACCATGTTGTCGGTAAACAGCGGGTGCAGAAACGGCTTCGGCGGGTCGGCTTGAGCGCGGCAGAGGCTGCAAGTTGTTGTCAGTGCGAGGAGCAGGGCAAGAATAGCGACGCGGCGTGTGAATGTGTGAGTGGGCATGGTTGGTCCTGTCGTCGGGTGGTGGAAGCGCGGAGCAGAAGCCCCCCGGCCCCCAATAATGGGGGAGCCAGAGTTAAGAGCAGAAGGCGCAGCAAGCAACGCCCCTACGGGTTGCTTTTTTCTCATGCTCCCCCATTATTGGGGGCCGGGGGGACTCTAATCCTGTACTGTTAAGGCCGGCGGAGCATCTGTTTCATTTCGGTGACGTTGCCGGCGTTTGCCAGGGCTTCTTCTTCGGCAATTAACCCCGCGCGGACATACTTGATGAGGCACTGGTTCATGGTCTGCATTCCCCAGAAGTTGCCTTCGGCAATGGCCCCGTAAAGCTGGGATGCCCGGCCTTCTTCAATCAGCTTGGAGACAGTCGGAGTGACTACCATGATCTCGACCGCGCCGACCCGGCCCGTGCCGTCCACGCGCGGCGGCAGCTTTTGGGAGATAACCCCGCGCAGGGACCCGGCCAGCCGCAGGCAGACCATGTCCCGGTCTTGGGGCGGGTACATGTTGATGATACGGTCTAAAGTTTCCGCCGCAGACGCTGTGTGCAGAGTAGAAAAGACCAAGTGGCCGGTTTCGGCGGCGGCGAGGCCGACACTCATGGTCTCAATGTCGCGCATTTCTCCAATCAGCAGCACGTCCGGGTTCTGGCGCATCATGTACTTCAGCGCGTCGGCGAACGAGTCCGTATCCAGGCCGATTTCGCGCTGAGAGACAATGGACTTTTTGTCCGGGTGCATGAACTCAATCGGGTCTTCGCAAGTGATGATATTTGCAGGCCGCGTCGAGTTGATCAAATCAATCATCGCCGCCATTGTGGTGGACTTGCCCGAACCTGTCGGCCCGGTCACCAAAATCAGGCCCTGGCGCGACTTGGTCAGCTCCGACAAGACCGGCGGCATCCCAAGCTGCTCCAGCGAAAAGATCTTCAGCGGAATCAGCCTCAAAACCATGCCCATCGAGCCGCGCTGCTGGTAAACATTGCAGCGGATGCGGCAGACGCCCGGCACTTCAAACGCCAGGTCCAGCTCATGCCGGTGCTCAAAGCGCCCGATCTGCTCGTGGCTCATAATGCTGTACGCGAGATTGCGGCAGTCGTCTTCCGAGAGCGGCGGCGCATCGGTCATGTGAATGCGCCCGCTGATCCGCATGGCAGGCGGCGAGTTCGCTTTGATAAAGACGTCCGATGCTTTCTGCGCCGCGGCAACTTTCAAGAGTTCATGGATTTCCTGCATAGGGTTACCTTTTTATTTCGACTTCTAGTTCGTTCCGGCTTCTGTTTTGTTCCGGCTTCTGTTTTGTTCCGGCTTCTATTTTGTTCCGACTTCTATTTTGTTCCGACTTCGATCCGGCTGTCGGTGCCGACGCTGTCGTCTTCCGGCAGCGTCTTGGGAGTGAGACGCGCGGTCAGCCAGTAAACCGCGAGACCGGCGAGCGCCGCCGCACTGAGGATGCCCAGCAGCAGCAGTCCAATCGAGCGGTGCCCGGCGGTGACTGCCGGCGGCACGGTTCCCAGCGGCGGCAGGCCGGTCATCTGGGAGTTTAATATCTGGAGTGCATACACATACGTCGTGCCCTGCTGGTCCAGAGTCATCCGAATGTCAGTGTCGGCATAAAAGCGCGGTCCCTGGAACTGGAACTGCGGGCCGGCAAAGAAAACGACGTTGATCCGCTTGTAAGCGCGGAATGCCTGGGCGAACGTCTGGATCGGGAACGTGTGGGTTGCGTCCTGAACCACCCCAAGCGCTTGAAACACAATGCTTGTCATCGGGCCGGAATGGCTTTGCATAGGCGCGGAAGCGTCTTTAATGCTGTGTGTGCTGACCGGCCAGCCCGCTGCCTGGGTCAGCGCCTGGTAGTCCCGCAGCGCCTGGGCATGAGGAACCGCGCCGGCATAGGTGATGTCTACCGGGTCCGCGCCGCCCGGCTGCTGGTACACAATTACCAGCACATCCGGCGGCCCGCTGATCGTGACCGGCGGCGCAGATGTTTGTGCGTAGCCTGGCAAGCCGAACACGAAAACCAAGCAGAGCATCAGCAGCGCGAGAGCGTAACAGGAAGCATGGGAATAAGAAGCGTGGGAATAAGAAGCGTGAGAATAAGAAGCGTGAGAATAAGAAGCGTGGGATTGAAATCCTGCGCTGTGGGGCGCAGACGCCCGATGTCCGCCTTCGCGGACAAAGATTATGCTTGTATTGCTGCCTTGTTCTTCGTCCACGAAGGTGGACGGTAGGCGCTTCGCCCCACAGCGCAGGATTTCAATCCCACGTTCTTCGTTCTTATGCCATTCATTGCCACGCGCCTGCTGCTGTGTTTTCATGGCTTTTTTCATGGTTTCTCTTTTGCGGCTTTCGCGTACATCTCTAAAGCGCGTCCGCGCTGCACGGCATGGTCTACAATCGGCTTCGGGTAGTCGGGGCAGGCCAGCGCCCGCTCGGCGTCGGACAGCTTCCAGGGCGCATGAATGAACTTTGCCGGGACACGGGCAAGCTCCGGCACCCAGCGCTTGACATACGCGCCGTCCGGGTCGAACTTCTCGCCCTGGCTCGTAGGATTAAAGATACGGAAAAACGGCTGGGCATCGTTTCCGGTTCCCGCCGCCCACTGCCAGCCGCCGTTGTTTGCGGCCTGGTCACCGTCCACAAGCTGCTGCATAAAGTATTTCTCGCCCCAGCGCCAGTCAATCAGCAGGTCTTTGGTCAGAAAGGACGCCACGATCATCCGCCCCCGGTTGTGCATCCACGCTTCCGAGTTCATCTGCCGCATGGCGGCATCTACGATAGGATAGCCCGTTTGACCCGTTTTCCATGCCTCAAACAGCGTCTTATTGTTTTCCCATTCAAGCCCGGCGAATTGCTTTTTGAACGGCCCTTCGGCGACATGGGGAAAGTGGTACAAAATCTGCAAATAAAAATCATGCCAGGCGATCTCCGACAGAAACGTGCTATGCTCCGGCTCCTGCTGATGCTCCGCCTTCTGCTCGCTGGTTGGACTGCCCGACGGCTTATCTAAACCGGCTCTGCGAACAGCGTCTACCACAAACCGCGCCGACAGCGTGCCGAGATGCAGGTGCCGCGACAGCCGCGAAGTCCCGTCTTCACTGAGAATATCACGAGCAGAGTCATATTCTTTGATTTTTTTCGCCAAAAACGCTTTCAAGAGCGCGTGCGCCGCGTCTTCCCCACCGCAGTCAAATGTCTGCGGGGTCTGGAACTTCAGCTCTTTCGCCGACGGCAGCGCATCACTGTAGGCGTTCTCAGGAACCGGCACATGCGACGGCGCCCGCACCGGGCCATCGGCAGGCCGGGAGAACCATTCGCGCTTGTACGGCCCGAAAACTGTGTAAGGCGTCCCCGTTTTGGACATGACTTCCGGCGGCTCAAACAGCGACAGCCCGCCAAACGTCTCCACCACTTTACCTTGTTCTTTCAGCGCCGCCGCGACGGCTTCGTCGCGCTTGACGCCGAACGGCTCATATTCGCGCTGATGGAACACGCCGTCCGCCCCGAAATCTTCGACAGCTTTGACAATCTGCTCCGGCACCTTGCCCCGCCGCACAATCAGCCGCCCGCCGCGCTTCTGAAGATTAGCGTCTAAAACGCCGAGCGCGTCAATCAAGAACGCCACCCGCGCCGCGCCGGTGTCTTCACGGCTCAAAATGTCCGGGTCAAACACAAACAGCGGCACCACCTGCTCCGCCTGAGCGCAGGCGGCAGACAGCGCCGCATTGTCCGATACCCGCAGGTCCCGCCGCAGCCAAACAATCAGTGTCTTGTATTTCTTTTTGTCTTTTGCTTGTGGCATAACGCTCATTATACACTCACAGGCATTATCGTGTATACTAAATTCCATGTGAGGCACAGAACAAACACACCCAATCAGCGATTTCCTCCGAAATCATCAACCTTAACGTAGCGCGTCTGAAAAAGACACGGACACCGCCGCCGCCGTTCGCGCCATCATCAAAAGGCCAATGACGGCGGGCTATGCGAGGAAGTGACGGGGCCGAAACGGAGCGGCTTGGACTGTGCCGTTGACTTGAACCTGGCAGTCCGGGCACTGAAGTACTCGTTTGGGAGGCTTCGCCAACTGTCCAGGAGACAGAAAAGAAACACTGTTATGTTCTTCCGTCCGCAGGACGGTCGGCGTCTGCGCCTCCCAGACGGGTACTTCAGTGCCCGGAGAAAGCCGCGCGTCCGGTTTTTGATTGCCAGTATCTATGTCAACCACTCTTTTAGAACAAACCCGCGCCGCCTTCAAACGCCCTGCGGATTTTGACGCTTTCTGGAATGGCGTCAAGTCGGATCTGACAGAAGTTCCTGCCGATTGGGAGCGGCTGGCCGGGGCGGGGGGCGAAACGGAAACGCACACGATAGACTGGCTGCGGTTCTCGTCTTTAGGCGACATGCTGGTCTATGGCTGGCTGGCGGTTCCCAAACTTCTGACAACGCAGACTGGGCATCGCGGGTATCTGTGGCTGCCGGGGTACTCGCTCGGCAATCCGCCGCCGGGGCCGGAAGCGCTGTACCCGGATACGGTGACCCTGGGCCTGAACATTCACGGTCATCTGCCGGACACGCCGTATCAGCACCCAAGTCTCTCAAATGCAGACTACATCACGCAGGGCATTGAGTCGCCGCAGACTTACATTTACCGAAAAATCGTCGGCCACTGCCTGCGGGCGCTGGACGTGCTGGCCGCCCAGCCGGAAGCCGGTGCAGACCGTCTGAGTGTCGGCGGCATGAGCCAGGGTGGGGGACTAGCGCTGGTGACTGCCGCGCTTGCCCCTGAAGTCAAGCTGTGCCTGGCTGATATGCCCTGGCTTTGCGCTTTAGAACTCGCGCTGTCGCTGCTGGACCGGAGCAAGTACAAGAAAATGGGCGTCGCCCGCTATCCCGATGCCCGTGGCCTGATCGCGGACTACGCCGAAGCGCATCCCGAAACTGCCGAGCAAATCTATCAAACATATTCTTACTTCGACCCGCTGTCCCATGCCGCGAATATCGGATGCCCGACGCAGGTGAGCGCAGGCGGGCGCGACCCAAGCTGCAAGCCGCCGACCATTTACGCGGTTTACAACGAGATGGTCTGCGAAAAAGAGATGCTGTATCTGCCGGCGACCGGCCACGACATCGTTCCCGCCATGCACGACGCCCACATGAAATGGGTACAACAGATTTAGGAGAATTTTGGCTATGGCGAACGAATACGAAGACAAAATCGAGAATAAAGCGGAAGACCATATTGAACAGCATATTGGGCTGACCCAGCCGGACGCCTTCGAGCAGACGCTCCCGGCGGACACCGAGACGACAAAGCACCTCTTCGCGGACGGCGGCGACGGCAAGGAAAAAGAAGCAACTCTCCGCAGCAACCATGCCGGGGCCAGCAGCGAAGCCCCAGCGTCTAGCGGCATTCCAAGCGCGGAAAAGCAGCACGGCGAAAAAGGGGAAGCGTTTGACAAGCAAACCGAAACCCCAATGGCCGGGCATGTCCAGCCCACCACGCAGTAGATGAGTGCCGGGCTGTAGAAAACCCCGGCAAGAACATGTCCTTCGGACAAAGATTTTGCAAAAAGCAGCTTGTTCTTCGTCCGCAGGACGCTTCTTTGCTGGGGGTTTCCACACCCCTGGCGACTTTCTGATATTTTTTATCACCTATGACTTTACTGCTTGGCATTGATATTGGCGGGACAAAATCGGCGGCGGTCATAGGCGACGCCGACGGTGCCGTGCTGGCGCGGGTGTCGGCGCTGACTCCGCCGGGAAGCTGGCAGGAGGCGTATGCACTGCTGCTGGATTTGGTACACCAAGTCTGCCGCACCCACGGCGCGGCCCTGACGGAAATCGCTGCCGCCGGCGTTTCCTGCGGCGGGCCGCTCAACTCGCGAACCGGCATTGTTCACGCCCCGCCAAACCTGCCGCATTGGGTAGATGTGCCTCTGAAGGCGCTGCTGGAAGCTGATTTGGGCCTGCCGGTGACACTGGAAAACGATGCCAACGCGACGGCAGTGGCGGAGCATCGCTGGGGCGCAGGGCAGGGATGCCGGGATATGGCGTTCCTGACAATGGGAACCGGCGTCGGCGCGGGCTTGATCTTGGACGGCGTTTTGTACCGGGGACGGCGTGACCTCGCGGGAGAAATCGGCCACGCGACGATCTATCCAAACGGTGTCCAATGCCTGTGCGGCAAGCGCGGCTGTTTGGAAGCGATGGCGTCCGGCACCAGCATCGGACGCATGGGCCGGGAGCGGTACGGCGAAGACAACTTGACCGCACATGATGTCTGCGCCCGCGCTCGTTTACGCGAGCCGATTGCCCAATCTGTGATCGCCGATGCGTCTTTGGCAATGGGCATTGGCCTGGCAAATCTCTTGCAGACGCTCAACGTGGAGCGGATTGTGCTGGGAACTCTCGCCGTTCATGCCGCCGACTTGTTTCTGGAACCTATTCGCGCGGCGGCAAAAGCTTACTGCTGGCCGATTGTTTGGGAAGGCGTTTCTATCGTTCCCGCCGCCCTCGGCGATGCCGCCCAGGACAAGGCCGCGCTTGCCGCAGCGCTGCTCTAAAAAGTTGCTTGGAATTCATTTTCTAAATTGCTTGACAGATCAACCGCGCAGTGTTACAATGAGAGCAACCCCGGACACTCTCCGGCTGCGCCACCGGCTCCCTGAAAGGGCAAGCCGAGCGCAAAGAAAAGCCGTCCCGCGTCAGCCTCGCTGACAGGCACGGCTTTTTTCTTGTGCTTTTTGATAAGCCGCTTATTATGATAAGTGGATTAGAAGTTTTTGTGCATGGCGAATTTGCCTTTGATGTCGCGGGAGCGCTTGCGCTTCCAGCCGTCATCGGTCTTCACCCAGTAGTCGCGGGAAATGTCGTCTATGGCAAACTTGGCGGCCCGCCCATTAATGTTGTTGGAAACTGACAGCACGATATGGGCTTTGACCGTAACGGTCGCATCGGCATCGGACCCGGCGAAACTGGTGATCACTGTTGTTTCCTTGACGGTGTCCACTTTGTCCAGTATGTCCACTACCTCCTGACGCCCGCTGCCTTCGTCCAGAAGACGGCCCTGCTTGTCATAGTATTGGCAATCGTCCGCGTCATAGTCAAACGCCGTGTCTACGTCTTTTTGATTGATTGCCGCGTCAATCTTGCCGTAAATCGCCTGGATTTCGCGCCGTGCAGCCGGCACCCCTGTTTTTGCACTGCTTGGTCCGGCCCCGGCGGGAGCTGTCAGTGCCAGCACGGCGGCCATGCTGCACACACGCCACAAAGTTGTTTGCATGTTGTTCTCCTGCGTGTTTATTCGGCAGCCAAGCTGTTAATTCCTACTCAAATTCCTACTTAAACTCCTACTCATCTTTTTGACCGATTGAGTACGCCGCGACCTCAAAGCGGTTCCGGCGGTAGCCGTCGCCGGTGCGGAGCCACTGATACGCCGACTCCAGCACATACGCGGGCAGAAAGAACGGCCCCCACAAACGGCCTTGCTTGACATGCACCATCTCGTGGTCATGCAGGATGGGAATGAGGGCTTGGTCAGCATACAGCACGACTTCGCCCAGCGTAATGGCGCTGGCCCAGCCGGCCCGCGACAGCAGCCCAATCAGCCAGCCCCCGGCCACTTCCAGCATTAAAGCGTTCGAGTTCCAGAGCCATCGCCCGCCAAGTGCCCCCACGAGGCCGATTACACTGCTGACGCCGTTCCAGATTCGCGGCAGCCAGACTCTTCGCATGGTATAATGATCTAAACTCCTCGTTTTGTGCAATAAAGGATACTCCATGCGAAGCGCTCGTTCTTTTCTCCGTCCCGTTTCTTCCGCCCCGCTCCTTTGCGCCGCCGCGCTTATGCTGTCCGGCTGCCACAGCAGCCTGCTGGCCCGGTTCCACCATACAAAAGCCGCGCCGGTTGAAAGCGCCCGGCCAAAAATGGCGGCAGCTCCGCCGGCCCAGGCCCTGCCGATCCTGCCGGTGGACTTTACTAAAGTGCAGCCGAATGAAGCCGGGCTGGTGCCGATTTTAGAATACCATGATCTTGTGATGACCACTAAGACGACCGGTTACCAGTACCCGGTCGCCGCGTTCCGGCAGGATATCGAGTGGCTGTACGCCCACAACTACCGTCCAATCAGCTTGGATGACTACGTCAACGGCAAGATTGATGTTCCCGCCGGCATGTCTCCCGTCATTTTGACATTTGACGACGCCCTGCGCGGCCAGTTCAACTACACCGACGACGGCAAGATTGATCCCAACTGCGCGGTCGGCATTTTGGACGACTTCCATGCCAAGCACCCCGACTGGCCGCTGAAAGGCACGTTCTTTGTGCTGACCGATGTCGGGACCACCCTGCCGCCGCCGTTCTACCAGAAGTCATTCGCTCAGGGCAAAATGGATTATTTGATCAAAGATGGCTTTGAGGTCGGCAACCACACGATCCACCACAAAGCCGGCATTCGCCACTGGCCGGATTCCCAGGTCGAAGCCGAGCTTGCCGGCGCGGTCGCCAACATCCACACCTACCTGCCGAACTACAACGTGGACACATTGGCGATGCCTTACGGCGTCTTCCCAAAAAACAAAAAGCTGGTCATCAGCGGGTCAAGCGGCGGCCAGACCTACCACAATATCTGCGCCCTCAAAGCCGGAGCCGACCCGGCGGCATCTCCCATGGGCAAAGACTTCTACGGCCACAATTTCGACCCGTATTATCTCCCGCGCATTATCCCCGGTGCCGGCAAATACACCATCCGCTACTGGCTGGATCTCATGGAAAAAGACAGAAATCTGAAGTACGTCAGCGACGGCGACCCGAACACCTACACCGTCAGCGCCATCGCCAAAGGCCAGCTCAACCTGCCGCGTTTAGAGAAGGCCCACCTGCACCTGCGCGTCTACAACGGCACCCAAGTCTCATCCACGACCTGAGCCGCGAGAAATCGCAACCCGCTGGCGCAGAGGCAGAAAGTGATTTCTGAATGTTGACCACCTTCTTGTTCTGGAATGTCAATCGGCAGCCATTACAAGAACAGATTGCCAATCTTGCGGAAGCGCACTCGGTTGATGTGATCATGCTTGCCGAGTGCCAAGTGGAAATGGCAGCCTTGCTGGCTTCATTAAATCAGTCACAGCCAGGAGCTTATCACTTTCCCTTCAGCTTGGGAACAAAAATCAAGATATTCACGCGCTTTGACGGGGCTTTGCTGGTAGACTTCTTTAACGACCCGATAGGCGGCTTGACAATCCGGCGTCTGCACCTCGGCGAACCCGGCGGGCTGCTACTTGCAGTGCTGCATTATCCAAGTAAGGTGAACTGGGATCAAACCGACCAAACACTGGAATCTGTAATTCTTGCTCAGGACATCGGGCGTGAAGAAGAGAAGCTAGGGAATTTTCGCACTATTTTGGTCGGGGACTTCAATATGAACCCGTTTGATCCCGGCGTCATCGGTGCTCAGGCTCTGCACGCAGTGATGACAAAGAAACTGGCGCAGCGGGAAGAACGCGACGTTCGCGGACGGCCTTACCGTTTCTTCTACAATCCTATGTGGAAGTTCTTTGGAGACGGAACCGATGGACCACCGGGAACCTACTACTTGCATTCCTCTAAGCCGGGGCAGTTTTTCTGGAATATGTATGATCAAGTGCTGGTTCGGCCTGCACTGATAGACAAACTTGTAGATGTCCGTATTCTTGACTCGGATGGCCGCTCTTCTTTACTCACGCAAAACGGCTTGCCTTCGGACGCGCATGGCTCAGACCATCTTCCGCTGCTGTTTCAGCTTGACTTGTGAACAAGGATAAAACAACATGGCACAACGAATACCTAACTTGTGGTCGGAAAAAGATGTAAAAGTAGAAGTGCTTACGCCTCTTGCTATCCTGCGAACACAGGCGGCCAACTTGGAGCAGATGACTCAGGGACTGATTGAAGCTGAGATCGTCACATCTACCAGCGATAAGGGCGAAACTGTGTATCAGCTTGACGTTATTGCGCCTGCTCTTGGTGGATATCGGCATCGTCTTTTTTCTATATCGCATCAAAAAGACATGGTGTACCCCGTCAGATTTACCGTTCCTCCTGGTATTGCTATGGAGTTGAAACGAATAGGAGGTGGTAATTGGCTAGAAGTGACTGGAACAGAGTCAGCGTTCCTTGATCAACTCGAAGATGTGCTCACATCAAACACCATCAACGCAATTATTCAATCCATTATCGCCCGAAGCAATGAACTCCAAGCTGTCCCTGCGGAAGCAGTTGTCTAACGCTTCCACCACAAAGGAAAAACCATGCGCCGATTACCCACCACTTTTTTCACATCGCTTGCGCTGACTGCCGGCATTGCGCTGGCCGCTTTCCCCGCTTCAGCCCAGCAGGCCGCACCAACGCCGATGACTCCAGCTTCTGCGCTCGCCCCACTGATTATTCCCGCGCCGCCCGGCGGCAAGCTGCGCGTGGAAATGGATGCCCGCAGCGAGGACCTGCTCGGCATGGTCAAGTCGTTCCTGAAAGGCATCGGGGAAACCGGCTCGCCGACGGTTCTTCTGCCAGGGCAGACGACGGCAATAGTGGCAGCTCAAAATCCCATCGCTCAGGCCATTGCCAGCGGCGATTTGGCCGCAATGCTCAAAGACGTCAACCATGTTCATGTCGTCGTGTATGAAGTCGCCGCTCCGGCCTCGCCCCGAATGGCAGCCACACTCGGCAATCCTGCTGTGCCGAAGTCGCCGCTTTCGGCTCCCGTCTTTGCGGCTCCCCTCCCTGCTGTTCCGGCATTTGACTCCAACAGCTTCTACGAGACGGCGTTCGCGTCCGAAGGAGCGCACCGGATTTTGTATGCCGACGCCGATGCGTACAAGCTGGTCATGATCGGTTTTCCAAACCGTCAGGGCTTTGCGTTCGCCGCATCCGGCGGCGGCTACGTTGTCGTCGAGCGCTCCGACGGCTACCCCGATCTCGAAGTCCTGACCGCGTTTATCTCCCATGTCACCACCGCCGTCGCCACGTCGCAGATGGGCAAAAAGATGCTCAATTCCACTTTTGACAGCAGCAAGCTGACCCTGCCGGAAACAAAGATGCTGCTCAAAAAGTAGGGCTAATCTATGACTGATGATTTTCGCGGCCCTGCTGCTCTTGGTTTTGATTGGGAACACATCTTGGAGGCTCACTCGGATACTGGACTAATCGCGCGGCAAAGCGGTAAAAAGGATATTTTCGCTGGACTTACCGATGACCAAGTCAAAGCTACTGTTCAAGCTGCATGGAAGCTAAGGGAGAAAATCAAGACGCAGAAAGATTTTTCAGGAGCGGAACGTATCAAATATCGCGGGAAAGATGTTTTGGGCGGTAGAACAATCGAGTTCTGGTTCAATACGCAGACAAAGTGGTAGAAACTGCTTATCCGATTGAGGTAGTGAAATGAGATTAAACCTAAGTTTTGATGAAGGTTTGATGGAAACCTATGCCCGGCGCAACGCCAGCCCGCTCTTTATAATCTACTGGACTCACAATAAAGAGTTTTATCCTGTTGAGGGCTGGGAGGATTTTGGCACAGTCGTGTTGGGTTGGTGGTTGAGAGCGGCAAAAGATCTATTGACAGGAGCTAATGAGATCGAGCTTGACTTCATGGACGGTCCTTATTCGCTCACCCTGCGGTCAATCGACGATAGCCTCTTCATTTCGGCCCTTGAACTGGAAACAGTATGGACTGTGCCGAGGCAAGATTTTATTTGGGAATTAATCTCGGCAGCAGAGCATGTTTGTAACAAACTTGCCGAACTGAATCTGCCGGATACAACTAGAATTGAAGATGGCGTGGTCAGCTTGAGAATTGATGCAACTGCCGCTCCGCGCCGAAAAAGTTTAACGCAAGCCAAGATCAGTTGAAAAGATAGTGGCAAAGCCTTGACACCCTGCTTGAATACAGGTATAATTCGCGGCACAACAAAATAATCTAACTGCATTGACGAGGACAATGTCCGAACAGGTTTACTTTCAGAGAGCCGTCGCCTGGTGCGAGACGGCAGCAAGCGTTTCGCTCTCTCCCCTCTGAGCAGAGTGTCTGAACTCGTAAGATATTAAGATACTCCGGTTCGCGCCCGTAATCGCGCTCCAAGTGCGGTTTATCGCCTCAGCGAAGAGGTCTTGAACCGAACAAGGGTGGTACCGCGTGAAGCTTTTCAAAAAGAGCCTCTCGTCCCTTGCCTCCGGGCAACTGTGTGACGAGAGGCTTTTTTGAATTTAAAGGTAAAAGTAACTGGAAGGACTTGACAATGAAAATGACCGGCAGCCGCGCACTCTTAGAATGCCTCAAGCGCGAAGGCGTTGATACGATTTTTGGCTATCCCGGCGGGGCCGTCATCCCGCTGTATGACACGCTGTACCAGTTCCCGGACATCCGGCACATCTTAGTTCGCCATGAGCAGGGCGCAGGCCACATGGCCGAAGGCTACGCGCTGGCGACCGGCAAAGTCGGTGTCTGTCTGGCGACTTCCGGGCCGGGTGCGACCAATTTAGTGACGCCGATTGCCGACGCCATGATGGACTCGGTTCCGATTGTCGCCATTACGGGGCAGGTCAAGACGAACTTGATCGGCACGGATGCATTCCAGGAAGCCGACATTACAGGCATTACCATGCCGATCACCAAGCATAACTGGCTGATCAAAGATGTTGAGAAGCTGCCCGGCATTATTGCTGAAGCGTTCCATATCGCCCGCTCAGGACGGCCCGGCCCGGTGCTGGTGGACATCCCGCAGGACATTCTGCGGGCTGAGTTTGACTACACGCCCGTCGAAGAAGTCTCCATCCCCAGCTTCAAGCCGACGGTGAAAGGCCATTCGCGCCAGATCCAGAGGGCGGCGGAGCTGATGGGCGAAGCCGAGCGGCCTCTGTTATACGTCGGCGGCGGCGCGATCTATTCGGGCGCTTACGAAGAGATTCGGGCTTTAGCCGAGATGACCGATATTCCGGTCGCGACTACGCTCAAAGGGCTGGGCGCGTTCCCGGAAACTCACGCCCTGTCACTGGGAATGCTCGGAATGCACGGTACGGCCTACTCCAACTACGCCGTTTCCGAGTGCGATTTGCTGATCGCGGTCGGCGCCCGCTTTGATGACCGCGTGACCGGCAAAGTGGACTCGTGGGTGCCAAGCGCCAAAATTATTCATATTGACGTAGACCCCGCCGAGATCGGCAAAGTTCTGCCCGCTGATGTGCCAATTGTCGGCGATGTCAAAGCGGTTTTAACCGAGCTGCTGAAAGTGGTTGACGCGAAAAAGCACCCGGAGTGGGTGGCGCGGGTCCAGCAGTGGAAGGCTGACTTTCCGCTGCATTATCCCGCCGACGGTATCCTGCACGGCCAGTATGTGATCGAGCAGATCGGGGAAGTGGCCGACCACAACGGCATTGTCGTGACCGATGTCGGCCAGCACCAGATGTGGGCGGCCCAGTTCTACAAGTGCCTGCGTCCGCGCCAGTTTGTGACTTCCGGCGGCCTCGGCACGATGGGCTTCGGCCTGCCGGCGTCCATCGGCGCACAGTTCGGCTCGCCGGACACGCCGGTCTTCTGCGTTTCCGGCGACGGCTCGATCCAGATGTGCATTCAGGAGCTGATGGTGGCGACCATCTACAAATTGCCGATTAAAATCTGCATCTTAAACAACACTTACCTCGGCATGGTCCGCCAGTGGCAGGAATTGTTCTGGGACTCGCACTATTCCAGCGTGGATTTAGAGGCGTCCCCGGACTTCCTGAAGCTCGCCGAAGCTTACGGCGCCCACGGCATCCGCTGCTCCCAGCCGTCCGCCGTGCGGGCGACTTTAGAAGAAGCCATGTCCATCACCGACCGCCCAACCGTGATTGACTTCCGCATTGCCAAAGAAGAAAACGTCTACCCCATGATCCCAAGCGGCGGCACCATCTCCCAAATGGTCGTCTCCCGCCCCGAAGGCATGGTCCCGCTCGACAGCTACATGGCGAGCGAAGTTTACATGGACGACGAAGACACCCGCCCCGCCCATGAAGACGAAAAAACCGAGCGCATCCCCGCCTACGCCGGCCAGGAAGCGCTGGGGTAGTGTAAGGCCGCATCGGAGGAACAATGACGACCCAGTTCCAAAACATGGGGGAGCATCTCCACACCTTTGCCGATGTGTTCTTCGTCCGCTGCCCTGTTTGCAGCAGTTGTGCTACCGTTCGCAAGATTGAGCCTAAGTTTGCCCATAACTTCTCCCAGCGGGAGGCATCCGGGCCGTATCGTTTACATGGCGTGATTTGCTACGCGCGTCTGATTTGCCGCCACTGTGGTCACATCAAAGACCTTAAGACAGATGGATATGCCTACGGTAGTCCTACGGACTGGTATTTCAACCTGCCACTCTGGTTTCAGATGCCTTGCTGCGGTGAAACTTTATGGGCCTACAATCGGCCTCACTTGGCGTACTTGAAGCGTTACATTGAAGCGTTACATTGAAGCGGATTTGCGAGATGAATGCTCTTACCCGAACACGGGCCTAGCTCGGTACTTGCCGAAGTGGATGAAGATTGCCAAGAACCGTGATGAGGTACTGCGCTGTATAAACAAACTGATGTAGCTATGACCGCAACTTTTGAGGTAAACCATGACAATGACGATTGACATTTCGCCGGAAACGGAGGCATGGCTGGAAGAAGAAGCGCAGAAGCGCGGGCAAGAACGAGAGCTGGTTGCAACGCTCGCGCTGGAAGCTTTCTCCGCTCGGCAGCGTGAAGAAGACGTGGAGCACGCACTGCTGGCAGATTGGCAGGCTCTTTCGTACCGCTCACTTTGGGAAATTTGGGATAACGATTCTGACGCGGTGTACGATAACCTATGAGGCAGTATTACCAGCGCGGCGATATTCTCTTAGTCGAGATGCCTTTTACGGATGGACCCGGCGGCAAGAAGCGTCCTGCCGTGGTTCTCAGCACGGAAGCATTCAATAGATCAGGCATTAAAATTGTCGTCGCGGCGATCACCAGCAATTTGAATGCACCGTTTCGTCCAGGGGATACGACTTTGGGAGAATGGCAGACTGCCGGATTACTCAAGCCCTCCGCAGTTCGCGGCTACCTGGGAATGGTAGATCAGCGTGATGTCGAGCGTGTGCTTGGCAAAATGACCGACAAGGATTTCTCGCAAGTGGAGCAAGGCATCGCCAGCATTCTGGGTTTGCCCGTTCCAGGCAACAGTTAAGGAGCAAAGGCGCTTTGCAGCAGATTTCAGGCCAGCAGCATACAATCACAGTTTTAGTGGACAACAAGCCGGGCGTGCTTTCGCGCGTGTCCGGGCTGTTCTCGCGCCGGGGCTACAATATCGAGTCTCTCGCGGTTTCGATCACCGAGAACCCGGAATTGTCGCGCATGACTTTGGTGGTCAACGGTGACGAGGGGGAAGTGGAGCAGATCACCAAGCAGTTGCATAAGCTGATTGAAGTGTCTAAAGTCCAGGACTATATTAATATCCCGATTATCGCCCGCGAGCTGGCGTTGATTAAAGTCAATGCTTTGGTCGAGAACCGAACGGCGCTTTTGCAGCTTGTCGAAGTGTTTCGGGGCCGGGTGATTGATATGTCCGAGAAAACATTTGTGATTGAGCTGACCGGCGCGAACGACAAAATAGATGCGTTCGAAAAGCTGCTGGAGCCTTACGGCATCCGGGAGCTGGTCCGCACCGGGCGGATCGCCATGGCGCGGGGCGTTCGCGGGATTTAGCCGATGAAAGAGCTGATTGACCCGCACCAAGCGCACCTGCTCATGCTGTGCGTTCTGATACTCGCTCCGCTGATTGGCCTGGCCTGGGGGTACGCCGCCAAGCGCCTGCCGCTTGGGTTGGCAATCGGCATCGCTGCGGGCGTCGGCAATTATGCGCTTTGGACCGTCTACAACGCCATCACAGACCATCTGGGTTTAGACACCGTCAAGAACCTGCTGGTCAACTTGGGCTTGTTTGTGCTGATTGGCATTGCCGCAGGCATCGGCGCGGGCGTTTACACGGCCCGGAAGCAGATGCCTCAAGGGGGCGTTCAAGGAGGAGACAGTGGCAACGTGGCAGGAGATCGGCGCTGACAACTTTCGGGCGGCAGTTACGCTATACGACGGCGGCTATGACCGGAACGCGACAAGCCGGTTTTACTACGCGGCGTTCTCAGTGCTGACATATGAGCTAATCCGGCGCGGTGCAAGGCCGGCTTTCCGTGATGGCCGCAACACACCCGGACATAATGAACTGCCCCGGCTGAACCGTGCCTACTTTATGCACATGAGCGCGGGTCGTCTGAACAACCTGACGGCGCTTGTTACGGCGTTATATTTAGATCGCCTTGCCGCCGACTACTCGCTGATCCGCGTTGACAAACAAAGCTGTCGGGACTCATACCTTGCGGCGAAAAAGATTTTCAACTACCTGGGGTGCCTGTATGAGCGAAACGGAAACTATGAACGAGACATTGAACATTGTTGAGGAATATGTTGACCGGCATCAGCCAAAAGACTATCGCTTGAATGTTTCCCGTCTCGGAGCGCAGCATGAAGGCGACTGGTGGTATGTAGTCGTCACTCCTGAGCCGCCGGACATCCGCCTGCGTGACTACCGCGACCTCATGGAACAAGTGGCAGAAGACATTGAAGCTGAGAAACATTTAAAGGTTCTGCTGGTGCCGAACCTGCCCGGCGATTAGGAGCCGTTCGCCATGTTCAACCCGCACGAGTTCGCCGACCGGCTGTCTACTCGCAAAGATCGCTGGTCGCTACTCCAAGACTTCATCGCCGAGTGGCACAGTCCCTTAAAGCCAGGCGACGGCTACTCAGCGGCGGAACTCGATGCGGCGGAGAAACGGCTTGGGCTGAAGCTGCCGCTTGCTTTGCGGGAATGGTATCAGCTTGCCGGCAAGCGCAAAGATATAACAGCCGCTCAGAACTTCCTGCGCTCACCGGATCGCTTGTACACCCAAGAGGAAGACGGCGCAAGGGTTTTATGCTTCTACACAGAAAACCAGGCAGTCGTGAACTGGGGCGTACTCGTAAGTGATCTCAATCTGGATGACCCGCCTGTATATCTTGATGAGACCGGCACAATTGAGAACCAGACGCTCTCCGAGTTTATCACGCAAATGGTCATTTTAGAAACTGCTTGCTTTGGTGGAAAGTTTGGCGACAATTCTTCGGCGAACAGCGATACACTGACAATAGTAGAACAAAATTTCGTGCTGCTCGGTTTTCCTGAATGGCACTGGCCTGTTTCTATCTCACGTCTCTACGGTGGCAATGATGTTCTAATCGAGACTGAAGCCTCAGAAGACGGCTATCGGTGGATTTGGATAGGCGCACGCAGCCAAGAGGTGTTGCGGGAAACAGCGCAACTCTTTTCCCTAGATTGGGAAGTTCTTGATTTAGATTAATAACGACACGAGGAGACACACAAACACATGGCCGCGAAGGTTTATTACGACACTGATGCCGATTTGGGGTTTTTAGAGGGCAAGAAGCTTGCCGTGATTGGGTACGGCTCGCAGGGTCACGCCCATGCGCTGAACCTGCGGGACAGCGGGATGGATGTGCGCGTGGGGCTGCGGCCCGGCTCGAAGCGCTGGGCGCAGGCGGAGGAAGTGGGGCTTACGGTGAAGTCGGTCGAAGAAGCTGCGAAAGAAGCGGATGTGGTGATGATGCTTATCAACGATGAGTTTCAGGGCGATGTCTACAAGGAAAGCATCGCGCCCAATTTAGAACCCGGCAACGCGCTGGCGTTCGGCCACGGCTTCAATATCCACTTTGGGCAAATTCCGCTCAAAGACGGCGTGGACGTGTTTATGACCGCGCCGAAAGGGCCGGGGCATCTGGTCCGCCGGACGTATACTGAAGGCAAAGGTGTCCCGTGCTTGATCGCGGTCGCGCAGGACGCTACAGGGAACGCCAAGAATATCGCGCTGGCGTGGGCCAAAGGCATCGGCGGCAGCCGGGCGGGGGTACTAGAGACGACGTTCAAGGAAGAAACCGAAACGGACTTGTTCGGCGAGCAGGTGGTCCTGTGCGGCGGCACGACGGCGCTGGTCAAGGCCGGTTTTGAAACCCTGGTCAATGCCGGCTATCAGCCGGAGATTGCCTATTTTGAGTGCCTGCATGAGCTGAAGCTAATTGTGGATTTGCTGTACGAGGCCGGCATTGCAGGAATGCGCTACTCGATCTCGGACACCGCCCAGTACGGGGACATGACGCGCGGCCCGCGCATTGTCAACGATGCCACGAAAGCCGAGATGGTCAAGATTCTCAAAGAAATCCAGACCGGGCAGTTCGCCCGCGACTGGATTTTGGAAAACAAGGCCAATCGCCCAATGTTCAATGCCCTGGCAGCGCTGGATAGCGCGTCGCAGCTTGAGGCCGTCGGCAAGCAGCTTCGCGGCCTGATGTCCTGGGTCAAGAAGCCGGATACCGTAAGCGATTAACGGCTGTTCCGGGTAGGGGCGAACCTTGTGTTCGCCCTTCTTTCCGGCATCCGCCCGCTGTTGCGGAAGGGCGAACACAAGGTTCGCCCCTACATAATAAGGCCGTAACACAATGCTGACATTAGATTTGACGGGCAAAATCGCTGTGGTGACGGGCGCGACGGGGCAGCTTGGCCGTGTCATGGTGCGGACGCTGGCGTCATGCGGGGCCGACGTTGCCATTCACTATTTGCAGAACGCAGGCAAAGCGGCGGAGCTGAAAGCTGAAGTAGAGAATATAGGGCGGCGAGCAATTACTGTTCAGGCCGATGTCTCGGACAAAGCCAGCGTTCTTGCGCTGCGGGATGCGGTCGTGCAGAGTTTAGGCACGGCAGATATTATCGTCAACAACGCGGTCATCTCATCGCCCTGGAAGAGTGTCCTGGAGCAGTCGCCGGAAGCCTACGAAAGCCAGTTCCAGAGCTGCGTTCTGCATAATGTCCTGATGGCGCAGGCGTTTGTGCCGGGCATGATTGAGGCGGGACATGGCGGGCGCGTTATCGGTATCAATACCGAGTGCGCCATGCAGAACTTTCCAACACAGTCGGCATATGTTTCCGGCAAGCGCGGCATGGACGGCGTCCTGCGTATCTTGGCAAAGGAAGTCGGGACGCACGGCATTACGGTCAATCAAGTTGCGCCGGGCTGGACCATTAGCGACAATGACCGGGCCTCGGGGTCGGAAGCGCAGCCAGACTATGAAAAGTCGGTGCCATTAGGACGGCGAGGCACGGACCAGGAAATTGCCAACGTCGTCGCGTTCTTGGCATCCGACTTGTCGAGCTATATTACCGGGGCGTATGTCCCCGTCTGCGGCGGCAACGTCATGCCGGCGATTTAATGAAAAGAACCCACCCCGCTCATTCCTCGCTTCCCCTCCCGATACGGAGTAATGCGAAGCATAAACGGGAAGGGCCAGAGTTCAGAGCCAAGAGGGTAACGGGCCTTCAATTCTATCTCCTACCCTTCCCGCTTCGGGAGGGGAAGCGAGGAACGAGCGGGGTGGGTTCCGAGAATAACTATGAACACCAATAGCAATCAAGTCCAAATCTTTGATACCACCCTGCGCGACGGCGAGCAGTCGCCGGGGGCGTCGCTGAACATTGACGAGAAAGTGGAGATCGCCCGGCAGCTAGAGCGCCTCGGCGTGGACGTGATTGAAGCCGGGTTCCCGATTTCAAGCCCCGGCGACTTTGAGGCCGTGCGCCGCGTCGCCGCCGCCGTCTCCGACCGCGTGACTGTCTGCGGGCTGACCCGCGCGGTGCCGCGCGACATTGATGTCGCGTGGGATGCGCTGAAAGGCGCGGCGCGGCCCCGCATTCATACCGGGCTGGGCGTCAGCGAAAGCCATTTAAAGTACAAGCTCAAAAAGAGCGGTGAAGAAGCGCTGGCAATCGGCGTCGCGGCGGTCAAGCACGCCCGTTCACTCGGCTGCCAGGATATTGAATACTTCACGGAAGACAGCGGGCGAGCCGAGCCGGAATATCTGTACCGGGTTGTTGAAGCGGTAATTAAAGCCGGCGCAACCGTGATCAATGTCCCCGACACAACAGGCTATATGTCGCCGGAAGAATACGGAGCGCTGTTTGCGGGCATCTTAAACCATGTTCCCGGCAGCGAGAATATCGTGCTGTCGGCGCACTGCCACAACGACCTCGGCATGGCGACGGCAAACGCGCTTGCCGCCGTCAAAGCCGGGGCACGGCAGGTGGAATGCACCGTCAACGGCATCGGCGAGCGGGCCGGGAATACGTCGCTGGAAGAAGTCGTGATGGCGCTTCATACCCGCGCCGATGTTTACAAGCTGTTTACGAACATCAAGACCGAAGAAATCTATAAGACCTCGCGCATGGTCTCGACCATGACGGGTATCTTAGTCCAGCCCAACAAAGCGATTGTCGGGGCTAATGCGTTCGCGCATTCGTCGGGCATTCATCAGGACGGTGTTCTGAAAGAGCGCTCCACTTATGAGATCATTGACCCGAAGACGGTCGGCATCAGCGAAAGCAAGATTATTCTGTCGGCCCGCTCAGGCCGGGCCGGTGTTCGGCATCGCTTAACTGAGCTTGGTCACACGTTTGCCTCGGAAGACGAGTTTGAAAAAGTTTACACGCGCTTTCTGCTGGTGGCCGACAACAAAAAAGTGGTGTATGACGAAGATTTGGACGCGATTGTCGGCGATGAGCTGACAACCGTGCCGCAGACCTATGAGCTGGTGCAGGTGCAGGTTTCCTGCGGCGACCACGCCATTCCGACAGCCACCGTCAAGCTGCGTCATCTCAACAAAGCTATCCTCATGGACGCCGATATCGGCAACGGCCCTGTCGACTCGATCTACCGGGCAATTAACCGCATTGTCCAAGTCCCGAATGACCTGATCGAGTTCACCATGCAGAGTGTCACTGAAGGCATTGACGCGATGGCGGACGTGACTATTCGCATTAAAGCCGAAGGCGGCATGATTTACACCGGCCACGCAGCGAACACGGACATTTTTGTCGCGTCTACGAAAGCGTACTTGCAGGCGCTGAACAAGCAGATCGCCCGGTCGGGGGGGCGCACGGAAACGGAGCGCGTTTTAGAGCATGTTTGAGAAGGGGCGAATTAAGACGAGTAGTTGAAAACTACTCGCTGGGAGAAGTACCCTGTCGGGTATCAGAGGACCGTTCTTATCGTCCGCAGGACGCTTAACCTAGCGAGCAGTTTTCAACTACTCGTGCTTCTAAAACTCTATGCCTGACATCATCATCCGCCCCGCCGAAATGCTGGACCTGCCGACCATCATCACGCTTTGGCGGGACTTGCAGGACATCAACGCTGCCTACGACCCGCGCCTCACGCTGAACGCCCAGGCGGCGGACTGGTTTCTCGGCTATCTGCGGGATAACCTGGAGAACCCGAACATGGCGATTTATGTCGCCGCCTACGAGCAAAGCGTGGTCGGCTACACGTTCGGGCAGATCATGCAGCGGCCGACGCTTTCGTCCGGCGACTGCGGCTACATCGCCGATGTCTGTGTCAAGGACGGCTGGCGGCGGCAGGGCACGGGGCGCCAGCTTCACAGCCGCCTGCGAGCCTGGTTTGTCTCGCGCGGCATCACGGCAGTAGAAGTGCAGGTCGTCCGGGCCAACCCGGCGTCGCAGGCATTCTGGCGCAAAATGGGGTACAGCGACTTTCTGCGGACGCTGAGGAGTGAATAGAGTACAGAGGGCGAACACGAGGTTCGCGCCCTACATCATCCAACCTGCCTCGTAGGGGCGAACCTTGTGTTCGCCTCCTGTTAGGCTTCTCAATTATTGGAAAACAAATTATGGCAAAAATTGCAGTCATGGCCGGCGACGGCATCGGACCGGAAATCATGGCGGAGGGTCTGAAAGTCCTGCACGCAGCGGCGGGAAAATACGACCTGACCCTGGAAGTAACCGAAGCGCTGGTCGGCGGGGCGGCGTATGACGCGACAGGCCATCCCCTGCCGCCGGACACCCTGGCGCTGGCGGAAGCCTCGGATGCCATCTACTTCGGCGCGGTCGGCGGCCCGCAGTACGACGCCATCCCGGACCCCAACCTGCGCCCGGAGCGCGGGGCGCTGCTGCCTCTGCGCCAGAAGCTAGAATTGTACGCCAATCTGCGCCCGTGCGTCCTGTATGCGTCGCTTGCCGCCGCCTGCCCCCTGCGGCCGGATTTAGTGGAAGGCGGCTTTGACATCTTAGTGGTCCGCGAGCTGACCGGCGGCCTCTACTTCGGGCAGCCCAAGCTTTGGGAAGGCGACCGGGCCGTGGATACCTGCGTTTACACCCGTGACGAAATCACGCGCATCGCCCGTGTCGGCTTTGAAGCGGCGGAAAAGCGCGGGCGCAAGCTGCTCAGTGTGGACAAAGCAAACGTCCTGGAAACGTCCCGCTTGTGGCGCGAAACCGTGACGCAGCTTGCCGCCGAGTACCCGCACATCGAGCTGTCGCATCAGCTTGTTGACGCGACTGCAATGGACTTGGTCCGCCGCCCGCAGTCATTTGACACGATTGTCACCGAAAACCTGTTCGGCGACATTCTCAGCGACGAAGCCGCCCAATTGACCGGCTCGCTTGGAATGCTGCCGTCGGCGTCGCTCGGCGCAAAGAAGACCGAACATGGCACGTTCGGCCTGTACGAGCCGAGCCACGGCAGCGCCCCGGACATCGCCGGCACGGGCAAAGCGAACCCGCTGGCGACCATTTTGTCCGGCGCCCTGCTCCTGCGCTACTCGCTCGGCGCGGAAGACGCCGCCAAAGGCATTGAAGACGCCGTCGCCCATATCTTGCAGTCCGGCTACCGCACCGCCGACATCTACGCCGAGTCCCCCAACATCGTCCACGTCAACTGCCGCCAAATGGGTGATTTGGTTGCCGCCGCAGTCAAAATGGGCACCGACCCACGGGATTAGGAAGTTTTAGCCCCCCAGCCCCCAATCATGGGGGAGCAATACAGAGATGACACAAGCAGCGTTCGCACCTTAATCCGGTTCCCCCATTATTGGGGGCTAGGGGGACTCCTGTAATGGACCAGCCTATGTTCCCGCTCAAAATTCTTAACCAGCTCAGGTTGGCAGGTGAAGTGACTGCCGAGGTGACTCCAGCGCTCCCGGAACACACGGCGCTTGTTGTTATCAGGCCACAGGTTGACCCGGAACTTGTGGAGTGGGACGAAGTCAGTCAAACTTCGCGTCGAGTATATGTCGAAGAGAACATACTTGCTGGCTTCAAAGTAAACCACATCGAGATTGAAACAGAGAAAATTGATCTCTGGTACAGCGAAGCTATTGATGATCTCAAGCCGACTATAAACGAGCGATTTCATGTAGCTTCCGAAGATGAGCTGGCTAGTCTTGTTTTACGATGGGCAAGCGACCTTTCTGAACTTCGTTCATATCTGCCAAACAAGTATCCTTTAGACTTCGATCTCTAAAACTATGAACACACGAATTGACATTTATGATACGACGCTGCGGGACGGCTCGCAGGGCGAGGGGATTTCTTTCAGCGTGGAAGACAAAATCCGCATCGCCAAGCGTCTGGACGCCTTTGGCATTGACTATATTGAAGGCGGCTGGCCGGGATCGAACCCGAAAGACATTGAGTTTTTTGAGCGCATGAAGGCCGTGAAGCTTAACCACGCCAAGCTTGCCGCGTTCGGCTCGACCCGGCGGCCTCACCGTCGCGCCGAAGACGATCCGAACTTGCAGCAGCTTCTGGACGCCGGAACGCCCGTGGTGACGTTTGTGGGGAAAGCCTGGGATTTTCATGTCATCGAAGCCCTGCGCCTGCCGCTGGAAGAAAACTTGGCGATGATTGCCGACACGGTGACGTTCTACAAAGCACACGGCAAGGAAGTCATTTATGACGCCGAGCATTTCTTTGACGGCTGGAAGCGCAGCCGTGAGTATGCAGCACAATGCTTAGACGCGGCGCTCTCGGTGGGCGTGGACTGCGTTGCGCTGTGCGACACCAACGGCGGGACACTGCCGAGTGAAATTGAAGTGATTGTCGGCGAAGTCGTAAAAAGATTTTCAAAAGGCAAGTTTGCTATCCACACGCACAACGATACCGAGTGCGGGGTCGCGAACAGCCTGGTCGGTATCCAAAGCGGCTGCCGGCAGGTGCAGGGGACGATCAATGGGCTGGGGGAGCGCACCGGCAACGCCAATTTGACTAGTATCATGCCGTCGCTTGCGCTGAAGCTGGGGTATGAGTTAAACTGTGCGGTACACTTAACGGAGCTGTCGGAGCTGTCGAATTATTTGGACGAGATCGCCAATATCCCGCCGAAAGCGTCGGCGGCGTATGTCGGGCGCTCGGCGTTCGCCCACAAAGGCGGGCTGCATGTGGACGCCATGCGGAAGAACCCGGAGACGTATATCCACCTGAACCCGGCGCTGGTCGGCAACGAGAACCGCATCTTAATTTCCGAGCTTTCGGGCGCGTCCACCATTCTGGAAAAGGCTCAGAAGCGGGGCTTGGATCTGCGAAAGGACAGCCCGGAAACCAAAGAAATCTTGATGCAGGTCACGGCGCTGGAGCATCAAGGCTATTCGTTTGAAGGCGCGGAAGCGTCATTTGAGCTGTTGGTGAAAAAAGCCACGGGCAGCTACCGGCGGCTGTTTGACCTCATCGGCTACCGGGTCATTGTCGAGAAACGCTCCTACGACAACGAGCCAATCACGGAAGCGACGCTGAAGCTGCGGGTCGGCGGCCAGGAAATGCTGACTGTGGCGGAAGGCGACGGTCCGGTCAATGCTCTGGATAGCGCCCTGCGCCTCGCGCTGATGCCGCATTACCCGGAGCTTGCCGAGATCAGATTAACCGACTTCAAAGTGCGTGTTGTCAATGTCAAAGAAGGCACGGCGGCCAAAGTTCGCACCGTGGTGGACAGCGCCGATGCCGAAGAAACCTGGTCTACCATCGGCGTTTCCACCAACATCATTGACGCCTCCTGGCACGCGGTCGTAGACAGCATCGAGTACGGATTGTTAAGGGCGAAGTAGGAAGCCCCCCAGCCCCCAATCATGGGGGAGCAATATAGAGACGACACAAGCGGCATTCGCATCTTAATCATGCTCCCCCATGATTGGGGGCTGGGGGGCTTCTTACTTCACCGATGCCATGTCAATCACGAACCGATATTTCACATCGCCTTTTTTCATGCGCTCATAAGCGGTGTTGATGTCCTGGATCGGAATCACTTCTACGTCTGACGTGATGCTGTGCTTGGCGCAAAAGTCCAGCACTTCCTGAGTTTCCGGGATGCCGCCAATCAAAGAGCCTGCCACTGAGCGGCGGCCCATCGCCATGTAGTTGTTGTTCACTCCCGGTTCCAGCGGAGCGAGAACGCCGACAATGGTCAAAGTTCCATCCCGCTTCAAAAGCTGAACATAAGGATTGACGTCAACCGGGTCCGGGATCGTTAAAAGAACGTAGTCGAGCTTTGACTCGTACTTGCTCATGGCGTCCTTGTCGGTGGACAGCACAACATGGCTTGCGCCCAGGCGTTTTGCATCCGCTTCCTTGCTCGGTGACGTGGTGAACGCCGTCACTTCCGCGCCCATCGCGCTGGCAAGCTGGATTGCCATATGGCCCAGGCCGCCGATGCCGACAATGCCGACTTTCTCGCCCGGCCCGATTTTCCAGTGGCGCAGCGGCGAATAAGTGGTCACCCCGGCGCAGAGCAGCGGCGCGGCGCTTTGGAGTTCCAGGGATTCCGGAATCCGCAGCACGAAATCCTCAAACACGACAATGGTATCGGAATAGCCGCCGAAGGTATTGGAGCCGTCGGGCTTAAAGGGGCCGTTGTAGGTGGCCGTGAAGCTGTTCGGGCCTTCGCAGTACTGCTCCAGGCCCTGCCGGCACGCCTCGCACTGCTGGCAGGAATCCACCATGCAGCCGACGCCCACGGTATCCCCGACTTTGTATTTGGTGACTTCCGGGCCGATCTGAGAAACGCGCCCGATAATCTCATGGCCCGGCAGACACGGGTAAATTGTGTTGCCCCATTCATTGCGGACTTGGTGCAAGTCGGAGTGGCAGACGCCGCAGTAAAGAATGTCAATCTGGACATCTTTCGGGCCGGGTTCCCGGCGCTCAAAATCAAACGAAGTCAGCGGCGTCTGTGCGTCCGCCGTCGCGTATCCGGTCGCTTTGATCATATACAGCTTCTTTCAAGAGAAAAGTAGTTTTAGACCTCCCGTTTGTACCTGAATGCTGCCCGTCTGAAACCCGCGCTCTGCCTTGACTTCTGATGTCCCAGCGGGTACACTTTCCCTGTTGCACTCGTAGCTCAGTGGATAGAGCAATCGCCTTCGGAGCGATCGGTCGGGCGTTCAAATCGCTCCGGGTGCATCTGATTTCGTTTCATAATTGCGTGTTTTGCGACCTTGCCGGCATTGGCGCAGGTCGCTTTTCTTTGCCTCTCTATAATGATTTTATGGCTGTTTTACTAAGCTGCGCGGCGCTGACAAAATCTTACGGGGCGCGGCCTCTTTTCAAGGACATCTCGCTCGGCGTGGGCGACGACGAGAAAATGGGGCTGATTGGGCCGAACGGGGCAGGCAAATCTACCCTGCTGCGGATCTTCGCGGGCCTCGAAAAGCCGGACAGCGGCACGGTGTCGGCGCGGCGCGGCCTGCGGACGGCGTACATCGCACAAGAAGACAGCTTCCCGCCGGGCGCGACGGTGGAAACCGTGCTGATGGAGGCGCTGAACGGAGAGCATTTAGACGAGATTGAGCGGGATGTTCGCATCGAAGTGGCGCTGGGCAAAGTCGGGTTTGAGCGGCGCGATCAAGCTGTCGAAACACTGTCGGGCGGCTGGAAAAAGCGGCTGTCTTTGGCCCGCGCACTCGTGCAGGATGCCGAGCTTTTGTTCATAGACGAGCCGACGAACCATTTGGATTTAGAAGGCGTTTTGTGGCTGGAAGGGCTGCTCCAGGACGCGCAGTTTGCGTTTGTTTTAATCAGCCATGACCGGGTGTTCTTGGAGAATGTCACGAACCGTGTGGTCGAGCTGCATCCGGCCTATGCCGAAGGCTATCTCAGCGTCAACGGCGCTTACAGCGACTTTTTGGTTCAGCGCGAAGGATACTTGGCGGCGCAGGCGCACCGGGAAGACGCACTTCAAACCCAGGTCAAGCGGGAAATCGAATGGCTGCAGCGCGGGGCGCAGGCGCGATCCACCAAAGCGCAGGGACGCATTCAGCAGGCCGGGCAGATGATTGAGGAACTCGCCGAGCTGAAGTTCCGTAACTCTCAGGGAAAGACCGCCGGGGTAGATTTTACGGCGTCAGGCCGGCAGACGCGCGATCTTATTGTCGCCAAAGACTTGTCAAAGACGCTGGGCGGACGGACGCTGTTTTCAAGCTTAGACGTAACGCTTGCACCAGGCACTCGTTTAGGACTGATTGGGCCAAACGGCAGCGGCAAGACGACTTTGATTAAGCTGCTGACCGGCGAGATTAGTCCGGACAGCGGGACGCTCAAGCGGGCTGAAGGCTTGCGGGTCGTGCTGTTTGACCAGGCTCGGCAGCAGCTTGATAAGACGCTGTCCCTGCGCGATGCTTTGAGTCCGAACAGCGACACGGTGACGTACCGCGGGAACCCAATGCACGTTTCCGGCTGGGCCAAGCGGTTCTTGTTCAAGACCGATCAATTGAACACGCCCATTCGGGTGCTGTCCGGCGGCGAGCAGGCCCGGATACTCATCGCCAATCTTATGCTTCAGCCTGCCGATGTGCTGATTTTGGATGAGCCGACCAACGATTTAGATATTCCGACGCTGGAAGTTTTAGAAGACAGCCTGCTGTCGTTCCCCGGCGCTTTAGTCCTGGTGACCCATGACCGCTACCTGCTGGACCGGGTTTCAACGGATCTGCTGGCGCTGGATGGACTCGGAGGCACGGCGCACTTTACGGGGCTGGCCCAGTGGGAAGCCGCGCAGAAGCCGCTTCCGGCTGCTGCTCCTGTCGCTGCCGTGCGTCCAAAAGCTGCCGCGCCCGCGCCAAACCGGCTTTCCACATCGGAGCGGCGCGAGCTGGGCCAGATGGACGCTAGAATTGAAGCCGCTGAAGAAGCGGTTTCGGCGCTGGAGCGGCAGCTTGCAGACCCGGCAGTGGCGTCAAACGCCGTGCGCTTGCAGGAAGTCTGGAATGCCCTGCCGCAAGCCCGTGACCAAGTCTTGGCACTGTACGCCCGCTGGGAAGAGCTGGAAGCGAAACGCGGCAGCTTATAAGGAAGTGCAGGGAAGTGCGAGTAGTTGAAAACTACGCGCTAGAGGAGGCGTCCTGCGGACGAAAGAGTGCTACCGTAGCTTTTCTTCTACCCGGAGGGTACTTTTCCTAGCGAGTAGTTTTCAACTACTCGTCCATCTCACCCATCTTGCACTTGCATCTCCCTCAACTAGAAAAGAGTCTTTCTTGTCACTCGACAACCCTACCGACACACTGGCCGACACATACCCCTCCGGCACTGTCCGTGCACTTCTAAACACCAATTTCGTGACTCCCGCCACCCGCGCCGTGCTGAACGCGCGTTTAGAGCCACTAACGGCTGACGCAGTGCCGCGCTTTTTTTCCGACCATGACTTCTACACGCTGACTTCCGCACTGGACCGGCTGCTGGCGGGGCCGGCGCATCCCTCCGCCCGCGAGATGGCGATGGCGATTGACAAACGGCTGGCCGGCGGCAAAAGCGACGGCTGGCGCTATGATGCCCTGCCGCCGGACACCGATGCGGCTCGTCTTGGGTTACAAGGGCTGGACCAATCGGCGCTGGTTCAGTATCAAGCCGAGTTCGCCAGTCTGACGGCGGACCGGCAGGACGCGGTCTTGACCGCCGTGCAGGCAGGGCAGGCGCCGGGCGAGATTTGGCAGGCGCTGCCCGGCCCTCTGTACTTTGAAGACCTGCTGGCGGAAGCGGTGGGCTGTTATTACTGTCATCCGCTGGCCCAGGAAGAAATCGGCTATGCCGGCATGGCCGACGGGCAGGGCTGGTCACGGACACTGAAAAATGATCTGGAAGCATGGGAGCCGAAGCCGGACCAGTCTGAGCCGCTGAGGCCGGAAGCGGTCACGCTGACGATGGCCGCGCCGGAACCCGTCACGGCGACAGTCCCAGCGCCGCCGCGTGCCGGCAAGACCTACCCCGTGGCTGACGCCGTAGACGCTGTCATTATCGGCACCGGCGCGGGCGGTGCGCCGCTGATGGCCCGGCTGGCGTCGGCGGGCCTGAGCGTTGTGGCACTCGATGCCGGCAAGTTCTGGGACCCGGCCCGCGACTTTGCCACCGATGAGCGGGAACAAGAAAAGCTGTTCTGGAACGACGAGCGCCTGAGCGCAGGCGGCAACCCGATCGGGTTCGGCGCGAACAATTCCGGCATCGGGGTCGGCGGCTCGACCCTGCATTACACGGCCTACACGCCCCGCGCCCACGGCGGCGATTTCCGGCTGCACTCGGAGTTCGGGGTCGGCGTGGACTGGCCGTTCGGCTACGCCGATTTGGAGCCGTACTACAACGAGCTGGAGCAGTTTCTCGGCATCTCCGGCCCATCGCCGTACCCGTGGGACGCCCACAGCCAGCCGTATCCCCTGCCGCCGCTGCCGCTGAACGGGGCAGCGCAGCTTATGGAAGCTGCTTGTGGAAAGCTCGGCGTCAAAACGTCGCCTGCGCCGAACGCCGCGCTGTCTGCGCCGTACTTCCAGCCGGGCATCGGCTGGCGTCGGGCATGTACCAACCGGGGCTTCTGCCAGGCGGGATGCAGTGTCGGCGCAAAAGCCAGCATGGACGTGACGTTTATCCCCATCGCGCTCCAGAACGGGGCCGAAGTGCGCCCTGAGTGCTTTGTCACCCAGATCGAAACGGATAAATCGGGCGCAGTGACCGCCGTTGTTTATACGCAGGACGGCCGCGAGCACCGTCAGCCCTGCCGGAACGTCTTCTTGTGCGGCGGCGCGATTGAAAGCCCGCGTTTGCTTTTGATGAACGATCTCGCGAACAGCAGCGGCCAGGTCGGGCGCAACTTCATGGCCCATACGGCCATCCAGCTTTGGGGCCAGTTTGATGACGACATCCGCCCGTACAAGGGCATTCCCGGCTCGTTAATCTCGGAAGACACGCACCGGCCTAAAGACGCCGACTTCGCGGGCGGCTACCTGCTGCAATCCATTGGGGTCATGCCGGCGACCTATGTCAGCCAGCTTGCCCGCGCCGAAGGGATCTGGGGCGAGAAGCTCCGCAAACACATGCGCGGCTACAACCATGTCGCGGGCATCAACATCTGCGGCGACTGCCTGCCCTACGACCACAACTTTATGGAACTTTCTTCTGAGACCGATGTTCGCGGACTGCCCAAGCCGCGCGTCCACTTCACGGCGGGCGAGAACGAAAAGCGCATGACCGCGCACGGCGAGAAGATCATGCGGGCGATTTGGGCGGAAGCCGGGGCCAAAGAAGTCTGGGCTTTAGAGCGCTACGCGCATATCATCGGCACCTGCCGGATGGGAGACGACCCGTCTGCGTCGGTTGTCAGTCCCGACGGCGCGGCGCACGATGTCCCCGGCCTGTTTATCGTGGACAACTCGGTTTTCCCCAGCGCCCTGAGCGTCAATCCGGCGCTGACAATCATGGCCCTCAGCCTGCGGACTGCGGACCGCTTTCTGGCAAACCGCTGAGAACAGAAGGCCGCTCTGAGACTGCGTTTCTGCCCTTGTGTTCTGCCCTGGGGTAGAGGGGCAGGGCGCTTTCTTAGCATACATTTTCAAAAACAGTCTGAGCCGCAAAGCGAAATCTGCCACAATTACAGCAGCGCCCACGCGATAAGCCGTATGTTAGGATCGATAATGTGTTCTTCTTCCAGCCCTGACTTCATAAACAATCAACTCTATTTGGACGAAGACAGCCGCCTCGCGGCGCTGCGCTCTTACAGCATTCTGGATACCCCGCCGGAAAAAGATTTTGATGACATCATCCATCTCGTTTCCGCTCTTTGTGAAGTGCCGGTAGCATTGATTACGCTGATAGACAAAGATCGGCAGTGGTTCAAGGCACGGAAGGGCGTGGAAACAAGCCAAATCCCGCGCGAACTCTCCTTCTGCGTCCATGCGCTCGGCCAATCAGGTTTGTTTGTCATCCCCGATACGGCGCTCGACGCACGGTTTGCCGCCAACCCGCTCGTGACGGACGGGCCGCATCTACGCTTCTACGCCGGAGCGCCTTTAGTTACCCCCGAAGGAGAAACGCTGGGAACGCTGTGCGTTTTAGACAGCAAGCCGCGCACACTCACCTGCGAACAGCAGGAAGCGCTGATGATCCTCAGCCGCCAGGTCATGGCCCAGCTTGAGCTGCGCCGCCGGGTCGCAGAGCAGGAACAAGTCATGCGGGAGCGCTGGAAAGTGACCGAGCGCCTGCGCCTGCTGGAGGCCGCCGTGGAGAAGGCCAACGATGTCATCATTATCACCGAAGCCGAGCCGATCAGCCAGCCCGGCCCACGCATTGTGTATGTCAATGCCGCTTTCACTAAAATGACAGGGTATACGGCGGAGGAAGCGATCGGCCAGACGCCGCGTATGCTGCAAGGGCCGGACACCGATCAAATTGTCAACAACAAGATTCGAAAACACCTAAAAAAATGGAAGCCGGTGCAGGTTGAAGTGCTGAACTACTGCAAGGACGGCACAAAGTTCTGGTCTGAGCTGAATGTTGTCCCGATTGCAAACTCTAAAGGCTGGTACACGCACTGGGTCTCGGTTCAGCGCGACATCACCGCGCGGAAAGTGATGGAAATGCAGCGGGAAACGCTGCTGGCGGAAGCGCTGGAACGCGCCGACCTGGACTCTCTGACAGGGCTGTGGAACCATCGGGGCTTTCAGAAGCGCCTGGAAGCCGAAGCGGACCGCGCCCAGCGCTCCGGCGAGCGGCTGGTCATGGCGATGATTGATGTGGACAACTTCAAGTTCTTTAACGACGTGTACGGGCACTCCGTCGGCGACGGCATCTTGTGCCAGGTCGCTTCGGCGCTGCGCGGAAGCTGCCGCTCGTATGATACGCTGGCCCGGTTCGGCGGCGATGAGTTCGCGCTGCTTGCCACTGTTCCGGAAACAGAAGATGTCGGCAGCTTGGAGGAGCGCCTGCGGGCAGCCCTGTCGGAGCTGGGCTACACGCCCCCCGGCTACGGCACGGTTATCCCGATTGGAGCGTCTGTGGGTGTGGCGACTTTCATGGAAGACGCGGCAACCCGCCTGGAGCTGGTCGAGCTGGCAGATCAGCGCCTGCGGGCGGCGAAAGCGGGCGAAGGCACGAAAGCCGCGCTCGTGGAAAGCTTCCGGGCGCGGTTTGCTCATTCCCGTTCCGGCTTCCTGATGCTGAGCGCTTTGGTGAATGCCGTAGATGTCAAAGACCGCTACACCTGCCGCCACTCGGAAGATGTGATGGTCCACAGCCTGCAAATTGCGTCGGCGCTTGGATTGGACGAAGCCGCCCAGCAGACAATCGCGCTTGCGGCACTGCTGCATGATGTCGGGAAGATCGGCGTCCCCGACGACATCCTCCGCAAGCCGGGCCGCTTGACCCCGGCAGAGTTCGAAGCCATTCAGCAGCATCCGGTCATGGGCGCGAACATTGTCGGCGCCGTGCCGGGTTTTGAGGAAGCGCTCGGCGCGATCCGCCATCACCATGAGCGGTGGGACGGCGAGGGGTATCCGTTTGGACTGGTGAGGGAAGAAACGCCTCTTTTCGCACGTTTGATGGCCGTTGCCGATGCGTATTCCGCCATGACTACCGACCGGCCCTACCGAAAAGGGATGGATGCACAAAAAGCCAGGCAGATCTTGGAAGAAGGCGCGGGGACTCAGTGGGATCCGGAATGCATTCGGGCGTTCCTCGCTGCGCCGGCATCAGTCCAGAGCCAGCAGCAGGTCTAAATCAAAGTCTGCACTTTTGATTTCTTCTTTAAGATCGTCTATGTCGGGCTTGACGCGCGGCAGCTTGCCGAGCGTGTCGTACAGCTCTTGGGGCGGGTTGACCGAGATCACCATCACAACCCGGTTGTCGTCGTCGAGATACAGCTCGTCAAAGCGGTTCGATGCAGGGTCACCGTGGAACAAGCCGCCTTTGCCGCCCTGCGGGTCGCCGAACAGCTCAAAGTGAATGTCCAGCTCATCGGAAAAGAAGTTCGGGACATGATCGTAGGCGATCTTCTGGCCTGCCATGTTCGCTCCGGCGATCTCGCCGTGCCAAAGGGCATTGTTCCAGTGCTCGACGCGCCACTGTTTGCCCAGCACCGGGTCTTGGAAGCCTGCTACATCCCCGGCGGCGTAGACATCCGGGGCGCTGCTTTGCAGAAACTCATTGACCAGAACGCCGTTCTTTTTCTCGTCTACGTCTAAGCCTGCGGCGAGTGCAAACTCCAGATTGGGCTTGACGCCGACAGCCACCAGCACAATGTCGCCGCTGATCGCTTGGCCGGACTTGGTCTTAACACCCGTGGGAGTGATTTCCGTGACTTCGTCGCCAAGAACAACTTCCGCACCCGCCGCTTCCATCTTTTTCTTCAAGAACGCACCGTATTCCGGCGACGCGAATTTGCTCCACAAGTGACTTGTCGGCTCGACAATTGTCGCTTGTCCGCCTTTGGTCAGAAAATCCGCCGCGACTTCCACGCCGATATAGCCGCCGCCGACTAAAATAATCTTCCGGCCCAAGTGCGTGTGGAGCGCGTCGCTGTCATCCCACGTCCGCAGGGTCCGGACATTCGGCCCGTCCATGCCGGGAACATCCAGCGTCTTCGGCGACGATCCCGTGGCGACCAGCAGCTTCTCGTAGGTAATCGTGTCGCCGTTGTCCAGCGTGACCAGCTTCGTCTTCGTGTTTGCGCCCGCTGCTTTGGTTTCCGTCAGCAGCGTGACGCCGTTCTCGGCGTACCACTCTTCCGGCTTGATCAGCAGCACGTCTTCGGCGCTTGCTTCCCCGCGCAGGTATTCTTTGGACAGCGGGGGGCGGTGATACGGCGGGTGGGGTTCGGAGCCGATTATCAGTATCTCGCCTTTGAGATCATACTTACGGATCGTTTCCGCCGCAGTCGCGGAGGCGAGGCCGCCGCCGATGAGAACATAACGGGCGGAACGCTGTGTCATAAAATTGCCCTTTCCGAAAAATGCTTTGTAGGATAAGAGGAGAACTGCTTCAATTTACCCGCGAGCGGGTGTGGTCAATCAAAAGAAGGCGTGCGTTAAAGAATGGTGCGTTAGGGAACTGTACCGTTCAGGAAACATGCGGTTTAGGGACCATGCGTTAAAACGCACGGCTATACGGCGCAGACGCCACGAAGTACCGCTTCTGCAATGGCAGACCTGGAAGGCGCGGGACTAAGAACATTCCGAAACTATCTTAACCCCGCGAAGCGGGTGTTTTGTAGCGTCTTCGCTGTGTAGCCGTGCCATTCATGGCACGGTTCCTGAACGGCACGGTTCCCTAACGCCTGATACAAACGTAAGAGGGCGCAGCAAGCAGCGCCCCCACAAATTGCAAGTCAGATGTGTTATTGCCAGCGGATTTCAATGTCGCTGCCGCCGGGAACGGCATACTCGCGCTCGCCGGGGCGACTGTCGGAACCAGGCAGTTCCTGGCCGCCGTGACGCAGGGTGACAAGCGGCAGGGAACCATCAGAAGAAATCAGCTTGAAGCGGCAAATGCGGGACGGAACGCCGTGGACGCGCAGGGCGACGCAGTGGGCATCGGCGCTTGAAACAGTCACCGGATAATCGCAGGCGGCTTGGAACGGGGCGTCCGGCAGGGAGTGGAAGGTGCGGGTGGCGAACGCAAAGGCCGCGCCCGCGCCGTAGACTTCCTGGCCGACCGCGCCGGCGGGGTCGCCGATAGGATACAGGTCTTCCATCGGAAGAGCAAGCGTCCGGTCCAGATGCCCGTTGCGGATTTCTTTCGCCAAACACTCTTCCGGCAGCTCGCCGGGGTAGTAGTACCAGGCCCGGTTCAGCAGGCAGCGGCAGTATTCCGTAATCAATAGACGCGCCGAGTCCGGCAGGGCGTCGCCGGCGTGCTCAAACATCTGATGGAACGCGGCAAACGACTCAAAAGCTTCAAAGACCGCCGTGTATTCGGCATCGTGCAGGCACAAAACGCCGAGAAACGCCGGGAAGAACTTCGCGGTTCCGAGATGGCAGTCGTAAAATGTGGTATGCTGGAAGAACGATGCCAGCAGCACCAGGCTTTGGTCTCGGAAAAAGTCGTCCCCAGTGGTCTTCCACAAGCGCAGGCAGGCCGCCGCACCGATAGCAGTGATGTTGAACTGGTAGCCGACCGCAAACCGGTAGCCGGTCAAGGCGCGGACGGCGGCTTTGGCTTCTTCTAGATACCGATCATCGCCGGATAAGTCCCAGGCTTCGATCATCACAGCGGCGTAGATGCCGCCGACATCCGACTGCCCCGGCTCGTTTGGCTTGCGGATACCGGTCAGCACTTCCAAAGTCTCCAAATGGAACTTGACGGGCCAGCGGTACTTGAAGTGGCGGGCGGCCGTGATCGCATGTTCTAAGGAGCTGAAGAGCAGATGACGCGCTTCATCGTCACCGCGCTTTGCTAAACGCGCCAAGTCCAGCAGCGGATGATATAGATACCAGGAGTCGGATTCATTGCGGTCTTTATCTTTCGGGGCGTCCGGCAGGTAACGGCGCATCGCGCCCAGCGCGGCATCGTAGAACGCCGGGATGCCGGCCCGGAGCGCCGAAGCCAGCGGCACCGGCTGCCCGGTCCATTCGCTGTATTCGATCAGCGGCAGCATGAGAGCAAGCTGGACCATGCTGTCCGGCTCTTCGGCATCTAAATAAGGCCGGGCATAGGTGAAGCCGTTCTGCTGAACCAGGCAGCCGGCGCTCGTCTGCAAATCATAAAGGGCGTTTGCGGCCCGCTTCGGCCAGTCCCGCCACTGGGTTCCCGGCTGGGGCAAGTACGGATACAGTGCTGCAAGACAGTCTAAATACAGCTTCGCCGCGTCACGCTCGCTTGCAGGAATTTCGGGGCTGACGCAGACAAACGCATCGGAAACGACCACCGGCTTCCCTGCCGGCAGCGGCGTTTCGGACGGTGGCAGCGCAAATCCAATCTGCGGCCACAGCCCGCCGACAAGGCCCAGGGGCCGGGTGCCGAGCGTCTCAAACAGCGGGTTCAGCGCGGAAAAGTTGTGCAGGTACAGGGCCGACCCAAACGCCGGCTCGGCCACCGTAAAGAACAGCGCCGATGCGCCGGCTGCCGGCTGCCCGGCATGGGCCGTGCCGCGTGCTTCTGCGGGACTGTTGTTTTGATCCAGCGGGTAAACGTCGCGCGGACTGAACGGCAGGACCAAGTCAAAGGCCGGAGTCTGCGTCGTCGTCCAGTGCAGCAGTTTACCGCTGACGACTTCGACCGCGACGCTAAACATGCCGCTCGGCGCTTGGAGCGTCACCTGCACGGCCTGTTCTTCGGCGCGGACTTCTTCCACGGTCAGCCCGCCGGGCGCGTAAGCCGCGCGAAAGGCGGCACCGCCGCCGCCCGGCCCGCGTGCCACTAGCCAAAGTGATTCGATCCCCGGCTGCACGGTCAGCGTCATGCCGCCGGAAAGCTTTTGCTCAAAGAGCGGCGGGTTTGCTGTCAGCTCTTGGGATACCGCTGCCGTCCAGGGATCAATGCCTGCCACCTTGTCATTTGCAATATCGCCCATCTTGTTTCTTCTTCCTAACACTTGCTTGTTTCTAAACTATGCTTGTCTAGTTTTTCCCAAAAAGCACACGGGTATACCACAGACTGTCACTAAAAAACTACGAATGGAAGCAAGTCCTATGCGAAAAGAAGTTGTTCCTACCAGCCTCAAGGGTAAAGCAGTTGTCGTCACCGGCGGGACGACCGGTATTGGCCGGGCCACCGCCGAGCTGCTGGCGTCCCAGGGGGCCAATGTTTTGATTTTAGGCCGCCATGAAGCCGAGCTGAAGGAAGCGCTGGCCGATATGCCGGCGGAAGGCAAAGTCTTCGGCGTTGTCGCCGACACGACAAAGCCCGAAGATATTGAGAAAATCTTTGCCGAAGCCGACACAAAGCTCGGCGGCGTGGACATTCTGGTCAACAACGCCGCTGAAGCCGCCCAAAGCATTGTAGACACGGAGTATGCCGAGTGGCAGTATGTGGTTCAAGCGAACATTCTGGGCTACATGGGCTGTTCGCGCCAGGCGATTGACCGCATGAAAGAGAAAAAAAGCGGGCATATCGTCAATATCGGCTCGCTCAGCGCGAAGCTGCGCGACGGCGGCGCGGACATCTATGTGGCGACCAAAGCCGCGATTGAAGGCTTCTCGGAGTCGCTTCGCAAGCAGGTCAACGAAATGGGCATTAAAGTCTCGCTGGTGGAACCCGGCAAGGTCGGCGCAGACTTCCCGAACTCGACGCCCGAAGAGCAGCCCGCGCAGGAAGCCGAAGGAAAGATGCTGCTGTCGGAGGACATTGCCGCAGCGGTTCACTTTTGCCTGGTGCAGCCGGAGCGCAGCGATGTGATCCTGCTGCAAATCCGCCCACATCAGCAGGCAATCTAGCGGCGTGGGTTTAAGACCATGCCGTTTGTGGCATGGTCTTAACACGCTGAGGATGTGCTTGGCATGAATCGTGCATGAAAATTATTTTATGGCCTTTGTTTCCCCTGCTTCTCCCAAAACCATCCTTTACCTGGACCACACGGCCAAGATGGGCGGCGGAGAGATCGCGCTGCTGAACCTGGTGACGGCGCTGGATCCGGCGCTTTATCGCCCGCTGGTGGTGCTGGCGGAAGACGGACCGCTGGCGGCCAGGCTGCGGGCGGCGGGGATTGAGACGACAGTTCTGCCGCTGGATTCGGCGCTGCGGGACACACGCAAAGACAGCCTCGGCGTCAGGTCTTTGCTGCGTCTCGGGCAGGTTCGGCAGCTCTTCGCATACAGCCGGGAGCTGGCCCGCTGGGCACAGGCGCATTCCGTAGATTTGATTCACACAAACTCTCTGAAATCTGATATTTACGGCGGTGTAGCCGGACGGCTGGCGCGGATTCCCGTGCTGTGGCATATCCGGGACAACATCAACAGCGAATACCTGCCGGGATCCGTGGCGTTTGCGTTTCGCCTGCTCTCGCGCCTGCTGCCGCAGGTGGTGGTGACTAACTCGCAAAGCACTCTCAACCAGCTCTGGCCTCGGCGTCCGAAAACCGGCGCAGTCGTTTACAGCGGTGTTCCCCTGGAAATTGTCCACGACGGCTACGTCCAAAAGCCGCAGGACAGTGCGGACAGGCCGGAAGACGACACGGCTTGGGGCCATCCGCCGGTGATCGCGCTGATCGGGCGCATCGCCGAGTGGAAAGGGCAGCATGTGTTCCTGCGGGCCGCCGCCGCCCTGCGCGACCGCTTTCCCGACGCCCGGTTCTGGATCATCGGAGCGCCGCTGTTCGGCGAGTTTGAGTACGAGCAGGCGCTGCACACGATGGCGGGGCAGCTTCATATCACGGACACCGTCAGCTTTCTGGGCTTTCGCGACGATGTTGCCCAGCTTCTGTTTCAGATTGACATTGTGGTCCATGCCAGCGTTCTCGGAGAGCCGTTTGGACAGGTCGTGATTGAGGGCATGGCGGCGGGCAAGCCTCTGGTTGCGACAGATGGCGGGGCGCTGCCGGAGATTGTCGTTCCCGGCGAAACCGGATACTTGGTGCCGATGGGCAGCGCGGAAGACATGGCCGCGGCCATTGGGCGTCTTTTGGCCGATCCGGTCGGGGCGCGGGCGATGGGGCTGGCCGGCAAAAAGCGGGTCGAGCGCTTGTTTACGATCAGCCACACGGCTCGAAAAATGGAGGCGGTTTACGCGGCGCTGTTCGCCCGGCGCCCTTTTGGCCGCTCCAAGCCGGTAAATGCGTCGCACTAAAATCCCCCTAGCCCCCAATAATGGGGGAACAAGAGGGAAGCAAAGACGCCTATCTTAGCCTGTTCCGGTTCCCCCATTATTGGGGGCTAGGGGGTTCTCCCTTCCCGGCCACTGGATTTTTCCGCGCCGAGGCAGGTATGATGGGTGGCATGAAACAGGTAGTGAGTGTCAGCCTCGGGTCCGCGGCGGGGGATTTCACGCGCGAAATCACGCTGGCGGGACAAACGGTCAGGCTGACGCGCGAAGGCACGAACGGTGACATGGATCGGGCGAAGCGGCGCATTCAAGAACTTGACGGCAAAGCCGATGCACTGGGTCTGGGCGGCATTGACATCTCCCTTTCTGTCGGCGGCCAGACTTTCTTTATCGGTGACGGCCTGCGCTTGGCGGAAGCGGCCAAAACAACGCCGGTGGTGGACGGCAGCGGCCTCAAGAACACGCTGGAGCGGCGCGTCGTCCGCGAGCTTGCGGACGCGGGGCATATTCATAAAAACAGCCGGGTGCTGATGGTGAGTGCTTTGGACCGCTTCGGCATGGCGGCCTCGTTTGCAGAGCTTGGCTGCCCGTGCGTCTTCGGCGACTTGATCTTCAATATCGGCCTGGATTTCCCCCTCACACTGCTTTCCGAGATTGAAGATTTAGCCCGCAAGTACAAATCCCGCCTGCTGTCGGTGCCGTTTCACCTGCTGTATCCTACCGGCGCGGCGCAGGACATCCAGGCCGCCGATCCTCGCTATGCCAAATACTACGACGCCGCCGACGTGATTGCCGGCGATGGGCATCTGATCCTGCGCCATCTGCCGCCCTCGCTGCCGCCCGGCAAGGGGATTGTCACCAACACCACCCGCCCGCATTCACTCAAGCGGATGGCCGACGCCGGTGCGGCCTGGGCCGCCACGACGACGCCCGAACTCGACGGTCTTTCCGGCGGCACTAATTTGATGGAAGCCGCTTTAGTCGCCGTCATCGGTCTGCCGCTGACCGAGATCACGCCGTCTGTGTATGAGGACTGGACTGAGCGTCTGGGCTGGCATGGTTCGTTCCATGCTCTCAAAGCCACGGATTGAAATCCGTGGAACCAGCAACAAGGAGTTTCCAATGGCAACGACAGAAGAACTGCAAGACAGCTTGAACTCGTTTGCAGAAAGCTGCAACGAGAACACGCGCTTGATGGCGATGATTAAGGACTGGAACCGGGTCATGCACATCCAGGCAACCGATTTAGGCACGGACGCGGCGCTCATCACGCGCGACGGGACCGTCTCAGCTCTGCCGGACGCCCCGGCGGCGGCGGATTTGGTGCTGCAATCGTCCGCCGAGATTTTGACCCAGATCTTTTATGGTGAGCTGTCTCCGAATGACCCGTACAACGACGGCACGCTGCGAATACAGGGGCCGGAAGACGACATCGTGCGCTTAGACTTCGTCATCGCGATGCTATGGGAGTAGACCCTAAGACGACTGCCGGGCCGCAGCTTAAACGCACCATCGGGCTGGCGACAGTGGTGTCCACAAGCGCCGGGCTGACATTTGCGTCGTCTACGTTTCTGGTGGTCGTGCAGATGGCCTGCTACTTGGCGGGCGACGCGGCGTGGATCGCCATCGCGGTCGCCGGGGCGTTGTGCGCCCTCGCCGCCGCTGCGTTTTCCGAGCTGAACGGCATGTGGCCGAGCGTCAACGGCATCCGGCTTTATATCAACAAAGCTTTTGGCGAGCCGCTGTCGCTGGTGGTCGCGCTGACTTACATGTCGGTGGTGACGCTTGTGGTCGGCACCGAGGCGTATGTGCTGTCGCATGTTCTCAGCGATGCTCTGCCTGCCGTGAAGCCGCCGGTCTGGATTTTTCTCATGCTGACGCTTGCGACAGGCTTCAACTTCTGCGGCCTGAAGATCGCCGGGACGTTCCAAAACGTGCTGACTTATTCGGTCGTCGCGTCTATCGCCGTCCTGAGCGTTCTTGCGCTCTCCCATGCTCATTTTCAAGTGCCGCAACCGCTGCACACCGGCGGGGTGGGGCCGCTGTTTCAGGCGGTCGGCGTCGCGATTTTCCTGTTTGTCGGCTTCGAGTGGGTGACGCCGCTGGCGGATGAAGTCAAGTCGCCGTCCGCCATTCCGACCGGCATGTTCCTCGCGGTCGGCCTCCTCGTGCTGGCCTATGCGCTGGTCGCGACCGCAATGTTTTCCGGCCTCATGCCGCGCAGCCTTCTTCTGCTGGACCCGGCAGGCGGGCGGCAGCCAATTCCTCATGTAGAGTTTGCCCGGCTTGTTTTGGGGCCGGCGGGCCGGTGGGTGATGATCGGCACCAGCCTGTGCATGTCCCTGACGACGTTTAACGCCGGGCTGATGGGGGTCAGCCGGTTCATCTACGGCATGGCCCGTGACCAAGTCCTGCCGCAAAAGCTGTCCAGCATCTCCAGAAGATTCAGCACGCCCGACCGCGCCGTGTTTCTCGTGTATGCTGTCGCCCTCGCCGTCTCGGCGCTTGTTTACTGGTCTCAGCGCTTTGTGCTGCTGGTCAATCTAGCCGCTGCCACCGAGGCGTTCATCTATGCGCTTGCTGCCGCCGCCGTGATCGCGCTGCGACTCAAAGACGCAGACCGGGCGAGGCCGTTCCGCATGAGCGGCGGCCTGTGGCTGCCGGGTCTTACGGCCCTGGTCTTCGTGGCGATGGGCGTCGGCGTTTTCACCCAGCCCGGCGCTGAAGCGTGGGGCGCAGGGCTTTTGCTTGTCGCTCTTGTCTTAGCGTGGGGCGGTTATGTCAGGTTCTTTGCCCTGCCGCGCCTTCTCAAAATTCGGGCCGCCGCTGCCGTGCGTCCTTCGCGCCGCCCGCCGCGCCGTCCGGCGGCAGGCGAGCCGAAGGATGAGCAGTGAACTTTCTCGCATTCCTGCCAATTCGTATCATCTAGATTGGAACTTCCTCTATGTCTACCCTGGTTTCCTGCTGTCAACTCGCCGTCCTTGGTGCCGCTTGCGCTATGATGCTTGCTGCCACGCCTGCTGCTTTTGCCGACTCCCCGGCACGTCAGGCATCTAACTTTGCGTCCGGCAGCGGCAATGTCATCTACTTGGCCGCCGCCGTCGGTCTGCCGCTGCTGTCTGATGGCAAGCATGGCACCAATCATGCTCTGCGGGCCGCCGATGCGATTGGAACCGCCACGCTGCTGGGAGAAGGCTTCAAGAACTTGTTTCATGAAAAGCGGCCCGACTCGAATGCCCACGACAGCTTTCCGAGCGGCCATGCCACGGCGGCATTTGCGGCGGCAGCAGTTGAAAGCGACCTGCATCCGCACGAGACCGCTGCCTGGTTCACCGGCGCGACTTTGATTTCGTACTCGCGGATTCGCCTGCACCGGCATTACGGGCGCGATGTGATCGCCGGTGCGCTGCTCGGCTACGGCACCGCGCGTTTGGAGCTGTCCGAACCGCGCGGCCTCATTTTGTCTCCTATCATTCAGCCGGATTCGCGCGGCTTCGGCCTGCAAATGATCCTGCCGCTGCGGTAGCGCGGCAAACAAAACTTTCTAAAAACTGGTATTTTGAGACAGCCAAAAGCGGACAACCATGTTTGTTTTTGGCTGATTATTTGCTGTTTCTTCGCCAATAATCCAAGTAATTCTCATGGCTGTATAAAATAACTTGATTGGCAGACAACTCGCGGTGACTTTTTCCTCTTTTCAGACTTCCTTTTTGTTTCCAGGCGCTTCCGCTCAAACCGGCCTGCACCGATGGCACCGCACACTGGCCTGGCTGCTGGCGGCGACCGGCGTGGTTTCCATCGCCCTGCTGCTGGTGGCGATGGGAGCCGGCAGCCGCTCGGCCCGTGCGTTTCAAGACGTGAACCTGAGCGGCTCACTGCGCTACCGCAGCCTTTGGGTCTATGAAGCCGCTCGAAAAAACAGCAGCGCGTCAGACAACAGCAGCGCGTCAGACAGCGGCTGGCAGGCGCAGATGCAGGCGATGACTGATATTGAAGGCCGTCTGCATGCGCGTTATCCCGAGGCGGCTGCGGCGGCGGACCCGGCCTGGAGCGAGTTTTCCGGATCACTGCGGCAGACCGGGCAGGTGGACTGGCGGACGGCGGATGCCATGCGGCTGGCTGCCGATGCGCTGACCCGGCGGATTGCCCAGGAAGCGGCGTCCAGAGACCACGCGGCGTCCACGCTGCTGCGCCTCGGCTTGGCCGGGCTGCTCTGCTCGCTGGCCGCTTCCAGCCTGCTGCTGCTCCGGCTGCGGGCGGCGGAAGGCGAGATGCGTCAGGCGCTGGCCGCGTCTCAGGACAGCCGGAACCTATTTGCCCAGTCCATCAATGCCATGCAGGAAGGGTACATCGTCGTAGATTGGGACGGCGTTGTTCTGCTCGGCAATGCCGGGGCGGAGCGGATTTTAGGCACTGGCCCGGCCGGTCTCCAAAGCCTGGTCGGGCAGCCGCTGCTGCGTCAAGACTGGCAGCTCCTGCGGGAAAATGGAGATGACCTGCCGTCTCACCAGCATCCCGGCCGCCTGGCTCTGGAAACTGCCTGTCCCCAGGAAGTAGTCGTACTGGGCATCCGCCGGCCCGGCATGGAAGTGGTTTGGCTGGCAGTGACAGCCGCCCCGGTGTTTCGCATCGGTCAGGAGGCTGCTTACGCTGCTGTCTTGACATTTACGGACATCACGGCGAAAAAGAAGATTGAAGAACAACTGCAAATGGAGCGTGACTTCCAATCGGCGATGCTGGAAAGCCTGCAGTCCGGGATTGTCGCCTGCGACGCGCACGGGAAGCTGACTTTGTTTAATCGAGCCGCCCGTGAGTTTCATGGCATGTCCGAAGAGCCGCTGCCGCCGGAGCAGTGGGCGGAGCACTTCGACTTGTATCACGCAGACGGCATGACGCCGCTTGCAACGGAAGAGATCCCTCTTTTTCGAGCTTTCAGCGGCGAGGTAGTGCGAGACGCCGAAATGGTCATCGCGCCAGGCGATTCTCCTGCCCGCACCCTGCTTGCCTCCGGTCAGGCGATTTACAGCCGCACCGGCCAGAAGCTCGGTGCGGTGGCGGCCATGTACGATATTACGGCCCGCCGCCGGATTGAAAGGGAGCTGTCACGGCTGGCGGCCATTGTTCAATCGTCGGAAGAAGCAATCCTGGCAATGACTCTGGACGGCACGATTGTAAGCTGGAACGCCGGCGCTAATCGCCTCTACGGCTACGCTGAGACGGAGGTAGTTGGACATCACGCTGATGTTCTCGTTCCGAACGGGCAGAAAGGCGTGGTGGACACCATGATTGCCCGTTTGCTGAACGGGGAGCCTCTGAAACCGGTGGAAGTCGTGCGGCATCAGCAGGGCGGTGCGGTCCTGAACCTCGCGCTGACGTTCTCGCCGCTCCATGACGCTCAGGGAGAGGTCGTCGGACTGTCCTGCATCTCGCGGGACATCACGGCCCGGCGGAAGGCGGAGGACGCATTGCGGGAAAGCGAAGCCCGGCTGCGCTACTTCTCGGATGCGGCGTTTGAAGGCATCGCGGTCAGCCAGAACGGCGTTATTTTGGACGCAAACCCGGCGTTTCTGTCTTTGTATGGCTACCAAGCCCGAGAAGAAATCGTTGGAATGGCCGGCAAAGATTTGGCGGCTCCCGAATCGCAGGCTTTGGTCACGCAAAAAGTCACCGAGGGCGAAGAGTCTGCCTACGAGGCTGTTGGGCAGCGCCGGGACAGCAGCACGTTCCAGATGGAGGTTCGCGGGCGCACTGCTGTCTGGAACGGCCTGCCCGCGCGTGTGACCGCCGTGCGCGACATCACCGAGCGCAAGCGTATGGAAGATGCGCTGCGACGCAGCGAGGAAGCGCTGCGGGCCATGCTGGGCAGCGCTCCGGTGATCCTGTACGCCGCCGATAGAAACGGCGTGATTACGCTTTCCGAAGGCAGCGGTCTTTCGGCGCTCGGCCTTGCGCCGGGCGAAGCGGTGGGCCGGTCGATTTTTGAGTTCAGCGGCGGCGATCCTGCCGTGGATGCTTGCTCCCGCCGCGCCCTTGCAGGCGAGACGGTCTCCTATGATCTGCGCCGCGAGGCGCTGTGCCTGCATGTCGAACTCAAGCCGCAGCGCGATGCGTCCGGGGCGGTTACGGGGATCATCGGAGTTTGTTTTGACGTCACCGAGCGTGCCCAGTCGGAAGAGCGGTTCCGGGTGCTGTTCGAGCAGTCTTCCGACGCGCATCTGCTGTTTGATGAGGACGGCATTATTGACTGCAACGCGGCGGCGCTGGCGATGATGCGCTGCACCGACAAGGCGCGGCTGCTGGGAGTGCATCCGGCGCGGCTGTCCCCGGAGCGCCAGCCGGACGGGCGGGGGTCCCGCGAGAAGGGCGATGAAATGTGTGCGCTGGCCCGGCAAAACGGCACTCATCACTTTGAATGGGTACGCCTGGCCCTGGACGGCGCTGAAATCCCGGTCGCCGTGACATTAACGAAAGTGATGCTCGGCGATAAGCCGGTCCTGCTCTCCGTCTGGCACGATCTGACCGAGCGTAAGCAGGCGGAGCAGCAGATCAAAGACTACACGGTTGTTTTAGAGTTCCAGAAAAGCCAGCTGGAGAACACCAACAAAGCGCTGGAAGAGCTGGCGACTACCGATGGCCTGACCGGCCTGAAGAACCGCCGGATTTTTGGCGAGAAGCTGGCGGAGGAACATGCCCGCGCGGTGCGCTACCATCAGCCGCTGTCCCTGCTGCTGCTGGATGTAGACCACTTCAAACAGTACAACGACACGTTCGGCCACCCGGCGGGCGATGCCGTGCTGCGCCAAGTCGCGCAGACCCTGGAACACGCCGCCCGCGATACGGATGTCGCGGCCCGGTACGGCGGCGAGGAATTTGTCATCGTCCTGCCTCAAACAGACGAAGCCGGGGCGCTGGTCATTGCCGAGCGTCTTCGGGGAGCGATTGCCGGAGGAGACTGGGACCTGCGTCCGGTGACGGTGAGCCTCGGCGTCTGCACCCTCTCGCTGGATACGCCAAATCCGGAGTCAATGACCGCGTGTGCGGATAAAGCGCTGTATTGTTCCAAAGAATCGGGCCGGAACCAGGTCACCCACGGCAATCCTGCCGCGCCGCTGATCAGCCGCCCGTCCCGCCCAAAGCGTGCCCGGACAGCCGCGCAGGCTGTCACCGCCCAGAATCAGGCGGACACGCCCAGATAAGCCAGCACTTTCCCCGTTTCTACCTGCCATTCGGTGCGGGACAGGTACGGCCGGAAGCCAAGCGCGTGGTTGATCCGCAGCATCGGGCCATTGGAGTCGGCGTTGCCCGTGCGGACAAACCGCGCTTCCGGCCGCTCCCGGAGCACCCGGTCCAGCATCACGGCTTTAAGGCGCTTCCCGAGGCCAGAGCCACGATACTCGGGATAAACGCCGGTGCCGCCTTGACGCAGTATCTGCGGGCGGCTGGGGTTCCACAAAACTTCCGTGTACCCGACAAACTTCCCGGAAGCTGCCTCGCGGGTTGCCAGCGTCCAGCGCTCGGTGCCGCCGGCCAGCGTCTGCTGGTCCATCTGCCGCATCTGCTCCGGCGTGAAGTGTATGTCTTCCATATCCATGGCGTCGCGCGGCATGGTGTTCCACGCCTTTTCATTCAGGGCAGTGATCGCCGGCAGCAGGTCCTCGGGATGCGGCCCTTCCCAGGACTCCAGCGTGAAGCGGCCCGCGCTGTCCGGCAGCATCCACTGGTCTAAAAGTGTCCGGTCCAGATCGGCCAAGACAAGCTGATTGGTATGCGACTCCATCGCCCGTTCGCCGCCCAGCCGCTCCAAAAAGGCTTCCCCCGCCGGAACGCGGGCGTTGGTGCCGAACATCAGCAGCCGCCGCTCTTCGCGCTGCGGCACCTCGGCAATCGCGGCCAGAAGCTGCCGTCCGATCCCCTGCCGCCGGAGTTCCGGCAGAACGCCCAGATCGCACCAGGCAAGATGCTTGTTTTCCTCGGTCTTCATAAAGCCGACATTGGCGCTGCCGACAATCTGCGACTGCTCTAAATCCCAGGCCGCCCAGGCAAACGCGCTGATAAAGTCCGGCATATTCTGCATCTCCGCCACCATTTCTGTCAGCGGCGTCGGCGGGTCATCCGGCAGGATTTCCGCCTGCATGATGTTGGCAAAGCGGTGCATCGCCTGGTATTCATGTTCGGGCGCATGGGCGAAGTCAAACGGCAGAATGAGGGCGGCTGGCTCAGGCATGGATAAGTCTCCTCTTGATGGCGAAATCTCTGCTAAGTTCGCCTGCTTAAGCGTCGTTTCCTGCTTAGAACTAATGCGAGGGAAGTGCTACAATGAAAACGAAAAGACAGCCTGTTGGGGCTGTCTTCTCAATCTTGCTGAAAGGAGGTGATGCTTCTTGAAGCAAGGCAATTGGCGCTTCACTCTGAGACTCAGAGTGATTTCGCAAATCATCGCCGCGATTGTATCTGCAATCGCTGCGATCCACCAGCTACTCAAAAAGTAGCCTGACGGCGGGCAGGTGTTGGTGACAGCCAATGCCTGCCCGTTTTGCTGCTGCGATTATACCACAGTATGTTATCCAAAACGATGTTATAATGAAAACGAAAAGACAGCCTGTTCGGGGCTGTCTTCTCAATCTTGCCGAAAGGAGGTGAAGTCTCTTGAAGCAAGTACCCAAGCGGTTCGCTCTGAAACTCAGAGTGATTACGCAGATTATCGCGGCAGTCGCGTCAGCAGCCGCTGCGAGCCATCAACTACTGAAAAAGTAGACTGACGGCGGGTGGGTATTCGTTCTAGCGAATGCCTACCCGTTCTGGTAAACTTATTTTACCACATTGTAAAGTATATTTACACATAGCAGAGGACGTAGCGCATGGAAATCCCGACACGGACGCCGCTTCGAACGGCGCAGACGGCAATGGTCGCTTCGGCTAACCCAATCGCTTCGCTGATTGGCATCGAGATACTGCGCGTCGGCGGCAATGCCGCCGACGCGACTGTCGCGATGGGTGCGGCGCTGGCCGTCATGGAACCCCACAACTCCCATGTCGGCGGCGATGCGTTTGCCCAAATCTGGGACGCGCCCGCCCGCAAGCTCTCCGCGCTGAACGGCAGCGGCATCGCCCCGGCCGGCGCGACTTTAGAGGCGATGGGCGGCGAAATCCCCGAGCGCGGCATCCGTGCGGCTGCCGTTCCCGGCGTGGTAGATGCTTGGACGACCCTGCTGTCCACCTGGGGAACCATGACTTTATCCGAAGTGCTGGCTCCGGCCATCGCGCTGGCGGAAGACGGCTACGCACTGCCCGCCTGGCAAGCCGCGCTGCTCGGGGCACACGATTTTCTGTGGCGCGAGTTTGCACATTCCGGCGCGGCGCTGGTTCCCGGCACCCTGCGGCCCGGCGCAACGCTGTATCAGCCGGATTTGGCCCAAACCCTGCATCAGATTGCAGGCGGCGGGCGGGCAGCGTTCTATGAAGGTGAGTTCGCCGAAAAGCTGCTCGACTACTCCCATCAAAACGGCGGCTTTTTCACCTCCACTGACCTGGCGCAGCACCGAACACTTGTCACTGACCCGATCAAAACGACCTACCGGGGCGTCACTGTCACCGAAAACCCGCCGGTCTCGCAGGGCTGCTTGTTATTGCAGATGCTGAACATTCTGGAAGGCTACGACCTGGCTGCGCTGGACCCGGAAGGACCGGACGCCGTGCATCTGATGGCGGAAGCCAAAAAGCTGGCTTTCGCCGACCGGCTGGCCTACCTCGGCGATGTCCCCAAGACGCCGCTGCAAACCCTGCTGTCCAAAGAGTACGCCGCGCAGCAGCGCAAGCGGCTGCAGCTTCAGACTGCCGCGCCGCGCTACTCGCCGGGCCGCCTGCCGACTGTCAGCGGCGGCTCCGACACAACCTCGTTCTGCGTCGTAGACGCCCACGGCAACGCAGTAAGCTGGATCCAAAGCGTTTTCCACCGCTACGGCTCCGGCGTGGTCGTCCCCGGCACCGGCGTTCTTCTGAACAACCGCATGACCGGCTTCAGCTTAGACCCCAAGAACCCCAACGTGCTTGCGCCCGGCAAGCGCCCCATGCACACGCTGAACACGTTTATGCTGCTGCGGGGCGACGATTTCTGGGCGGCAGGCGGCACGCCCGGCGCGGATGTGCAGGTGCAAACCAATCTCCAGACCATCACCCAGATGATTGACCACGGGCGCGACCCGCAGGAAGCCATTGAAAGCCCCAAATGGCACGTCGGCCCCGACGGCCCGCAATTGTTCGTCGAAGACCGCCTCCCGCTCGACACCTGTTATGAGCTGCGCCGCCGGGGCCATCAACTCAATGTCGGCACCCCCTGGTCCGGCTCCTGCGCCTCCCAGATCATCACCCGCGACCCCGACGGTCTCTTAACCGCCGGCTCCGACCCCCGCGTCGAAGGCTTGGCCCTGGGCTATTAACATCCTTCAACGATAGAAGGCAAAGATGAACCGAAATCAACGTGCACTTTTCTGGATCGGCCTTCTATCGGTTTCTGCTGTTATGCTTGCCGCTTGCCTGAACCGGCACTTCCACCACCCTTTGCGTGTTCAGGTGCTGCCGCTTTCCGCTTCTGCTTACTACATTGGGCCGATGACCATTAGGTTTTGTGACGGTGCGACTGGCCGCTGGCAGCCGCCGCAAACTTATGGCTATGAAGCTCGGATCGGCATCTTTGATACTCAGTACAGGAAGTAGCGGCAGGTGGCTGACGTAGCCATAGAAGAGGGCGCGGCAAGCAGCGCCCCTATAGGTGAGAGATTTTACAGCAATTTAGCGCGACAAAAAAGAAACAGTGGCAGCGAGGAAAATCTGTCTTGGTCGCAAATATCTTAGCAAATAGGGTACGTTACGAGCTTGCCCTGGCGCAAAATGAGACTGATTTCTGCTGGCGCGATTTTTGCTTGACCCTTGTGTTGTGGCCGCGCAGATGCCATAATAGAATCACGTTGCCAAAATTGACGGCGACAAACGAAGCAGCGTAGAAGAAAGCGTCGGCCCGAGGGGCCGGCGCTTTTTTTGTTGCCTTGTGAACTGCTGAGGGAACGATAACGGGCAGGCATTTGTGATAGATACTGTGAATAAGTTTGTAAATAAGTTGATGAACATAATCAAGTGCGGCTTTTTGCTTCTGCTGGTTTTACTGCCGCTGACGGCGCAGGCGGGAACGCTGCCGGTGCATTTTGCGGCGTCTGCCGGTCCAACGCCCGCGCATCCGGGCGAGGTGGTCACGGTCACAATCAAGGCGCAGATTGATCCCGGCTGGCACGTCTACTCGGTGGTTCCCGCCGCGACGGGACCGGCGGCGACGCAGATGACGGCGCTCGGCGACGCTGCGCCGCTGGGACAGACCGCCGAAGATGCGCCGATTTCGCACTTTGACGCGAACTTCCAAACGCAGGTGGCTTATCACGAAGCGTCGGCGACGTTCTCCCGGCAGTTCCGGGTACGAAGCGCGGCGCAGGCTGTCACGCTGCATTACCAGACCTGCAATGACCATGTCTGCCTGCCGCCGACGGACGCGAGCCTGCCGCTGGCGCTGTCGGTAGTTCCGGGGCCAGTAAGGCCGGAGTATGGGAAGGAAAGCCCCCCCGCCCCCAATAATGGGGGAGCCAGAGTAGAGAAAGTCGCAGAGGCCGTTCTTAATCCTGCTCCCCCATTATTGGGGGCGGGGGGGCCAGCCAACCTCGGCGTGTTCCTTCTTGCCGCCGTCGGCGCGGGGCTGCTGGCGCTGATTACCCCCTGCGTGTTCCCGCTGGTGCCGATCACGCTGACTTCGTTTGTGAAGCAGGCCGACGGCGATAAAGCCAAGCTGGTCCGGCTGTCGGCGGGCTACGCGCTGGGCATCGTGCTTTTGTATGTCCTGCTCGGCGGTGTGGTGACGGCGACGCTGGGGGCGGCGGGCATCAACAACATTGCGGCGAACCCGTGGGTTAATCTGGGCATCTTTCTGGTCTTTGTTGTGTTCGCCTTTTCGTTCTTTGAAACCATTCAGCTCACGCTGCCGGCTAATTTGACGGCGCTGCAAGGGGCGGCCAAAGAGCGGGGAGGCGTGGCGGGACTGGCGCTGCTGGGTGTGACGTTCGTGCTGGCGTCGTTTACCTGCACCGCGCCGTTTCTGGGAACGCTACTGGTGACGGCGGCGTCCGGGGCAAGGCTGCTGCCGCTGCTGGGCATGACCGTGTTCTCCGTCGCCTTCGTGTCGCCGTTTCTGGTATTCGCGGCGTTCCCGCAGTGGATTTCGCGTATCCCGAAAGGCGGGGTCTGGCTGGCGCGGGTGAAAGCGACGCTGGGGTTTGTGGAGCTTGCCGCTGCCTTGAAGTTTTTGTCCAACGCCGACCAAGTCTGGAACTGGCGTCTCCTCACGCAGCCGGTCTTGCTTGCGGCTTGGGCATTGATCTTTGTCTGCGCCGCGCTGTACTTGATCGGCACGCTGCGCTTCGGCGTTGTCGGGGAGCTGGAGAAGCCGGGCGCGAAAGTGTCCAAGCCCCGCGCCCTGTTCGCCGGCGCGTTTGCGCTGTCCGCGCTGCTGTGCTTTTGGGGGCTGGCGGGGCGTCCGATTGGGGCGCTGGGGACATTCCTGCCGCCGGCGGGTTACGGCGGCGTGGCCTCGGCAGCGGGCGTGGACACACTGCCGTTCCTGACGGATTATGACGCCGCGCTCGCGCAGGCCAAAGCCGAAGGCAAGCCGCTGTTTATAGACTTTACGGGCGTGACTTGCACCAACTGCCGGTGGAACGAGATCAACGTATTCCCGCGCTCTGAGGTCAAGGCGCAGCTTGCGGACTATGTGCGGGTGCAGCTTTATACCGACCGGCCCGGCGACGCCGCGAATCAAAAACTGCAAGAAACCAAGTTCGGCGATGTCGCCCTGCCGCTGTACGCCGTCGTCAACCCGCAGACCGGCAGCGTGGTAGACAAGTACGCGGGAACGATCACGAACGCCGCTGACTTCACGCGGTTTTTGACAAAGGCGCAAGAAGTCCCCCCGGCCCCCAATAATGGGGGAGCAAGATTGGCAGAAGAGGGCGCAGCAAGCAGCGCCCCTATGGGTTCTGTTCCTACTCTGGCTCCCCCATTATTGGGGGCCGGGGGGACTTCTTGGGCCGTTTACAGTCCCTCAGCAATTGAAAGCGCCAGGTCTGCGGGCAAGCCGATTATCATAGACTTCACGGCGGCGTGGTGTGTCAACTGCAAGGAAATCGAGCATGATGTATTCGACAACGCCGCTGTGGCCCCGACGCTTGCCGACAAGTTCGTAACTTTGCGGGCAGATTTAACCCAGTGGGGCAGCCCGGCGAGCGCGGCTTTAGAAAAACAGTACGGCTTCGGCAGCCTGCCGACGATTGTGATTTTGAGGCCGGATGGAACGGAAATCAAAAGCCTGCGAATTACGGGGCGGCTCAGCGTCGCGGAGTTCCAGAAAAAGATGGCAGAGGCGCAAGCGCAGAGCGGAGCGGGAACGGCATTGGCGGCGCGGTAGGCAAAGCGAGCGCCCCGGCATGGGCAGGAACCCGGCAGCAGCAGAAAGAACCCAGCATTGGAAAAGCACCGGCACTTCCAGTGCCGGTGCTTCTTATCGGCTAAACTGCGCTTCGTGCAGGCGCTGGTAAATGCCGGATGCAGACACTAGCTCGTCGTGGCGGCCCTGTTCGGCGACGCCGGTTTCGTCTACGACCACAATCCGGTCGGCGTTCTGGATCGTCGCCAGGCGGTGCGCGATCACAAGCGTGGTGCGTCCTAAAGCCAGCTCGGCCAGCGAGGCTTGAATGGCCCGCTCGGTTTCCGTGTCGAGGGCCGATGTGGCTTCGTCCAAAATCAAGATGGGCGGGTTTTTCAAAAACATCCGGGCAATCGCCATGCGCTGCTTTTGGCCGCCCGACAGCTTGACCCCGCGCTCGCCGGTCAGCGTGTCCAGGCCGTCAGGAAGCATCGCAATCATGTCGTCCAAACGGGCGCGGCGGGCGGCGTCCCAGATTTCGGCGTCGGACGCGCCTAAGCGCCCATAGGCGATGTTCTCCCGGATAGTCCCGGCGAACAAGAACACGTCCTGCTGGACTATGCCAATATTGCGCCGCAATGATGCCAGCGTCATTTGACGAATATCTATGCCGTCTACCGTGATGCGCCCGCTGTCTAAGTCGTAAAAGCGCGGCAGCAGGGAGCAGAGCGTGGTCTTGCCTGCGCCGCTTGGCCCGACAAACGCGACCATTTCGCCGGCGCGAATCGACAAGTTGATGTTGCGAAGCACGGTCTTGTGCTCCGTATAGCCGAAGGTCGCATCCTCAAACTCAATCGCGCCGCGCAGATGCCCGGCGTCCATCGCGCCCAGCGCATCCACAATGTCCGGCTCGGTGTCCAGCAGCTCGGTGTAGCGCTTGAAGCCTGCGATGCCTTTCGGGTAGGTTTCCAGCACGGCGTTGATCTTTTCGACAGGCCGGAAGAACACGTTGGTCAGGAGCAGGAACCCCGTAAAGCCGCCGATGGTCAATTGGTGGTGCAGGACAAAATACGCGCTGGCGATCATCACCAGAACCTGCACCAGCCGCATGGTCATGTAGCTTAAAGACATGCTTTTGGACATCAGCAGATAAGCGTTCAGCTTTGTCGCCCGATAGCGGGCGTTGTCTTCGGCAAACAATGCCCGCTCATGGTTTTCATTGCCGAACGCCTGCACCACCCGGATGCCGCCGACGTTTTCTTCAATCCGGGCATTGAAATCGCCGACCTGCCCGAACAGCGTCCGCATATTTTGGGTCATCGCCCGCCCGTAGCGGGTCGAAATCCACATCATCGGCGGCACCACCAGTCCGGTCAGCAGCGCCAGCTTGATGTTCAGCGAGAACATCAGCGCAAACGACCCGAGGAACGTCATGATGGCAATAAACGCATCTTCCGGCCCATGATGGGCGACTTCCCCGACATCTTCTAAATCTTTCGTGACCCGCGCGACTAAACGCCCGGTCTTCTGGTTGTCGTAGAACCGGAACGACAGCTTTTGGAGGTGGTCAAAAATCTTGCGCCGCATCTCAGTCTCAATCGAGATGCCCAGCACATGCCCCCAGTAGTTGACAATGTACTGCAATCCTGTATTAACGCCATAAATCGCCAGCAGGCCGGCAGTCGCGCCGAGAATAATGCCCCAATCCTGGCCCGGCAGCAGGCGGTCCACAAAACCTTTAACGGCCAATGGGAACACCAGCTCCAGCAAGCCCGAAAGGACAGCGCAGAAGAAGTCCAGCAGAAAGAGGCGGCGGTGAGGCCGGTAATAGGCGAAAAAGCGTTTCAGCATAGGTTAGGAATGGCCGTTCTAATAAAACAAAAAAGCGGCAGCCGTAGTGGCTGTCGCTTTGGTAGTGTTCCAATTCACAGAATATGATTTATTATATCATGAGAGCGGGCAATTGTCAACAGTTAAAATTCATTTTCTTCTGCCGAAAAGTCCCGATGCTTGAGTGCAAAGCACATGAGACGAGAATAGATCAGCAGATTTCAGGTCGGCATCGTCTGCAAGAACAGTCTGCTGCTGTCTCAGAATTGGTGCATCTTTGCGCCGGACTCAATCAATCCGCCTTGTTTCGGACCAGTAGGATTGTGGAACATGGGTAGGGGACGCGAGTAATCTAATATGAACGGCAGTACGCCAAGAACCCGCCCCGGCACGAGTGCCGACCCTCCCGAAACGGGAAGGTAAAGAG